>NZ_CP066203.1:1800000-2100000 GCF_017310545.1 Methylacidimicrobium sp. B4 | reverse complement strand
GCGGACCACGTGGTAAACGCCGGAACCACCCGCAGCGGAAGCGGACGGCTCCGCCGACGGGTCCTGCAATCGGGCAGGCAAGGACGTCTGCGCCGCATCGCGAGCTTCCTCCGTCCGCTGCCGGTTCGCAGGAGCCATCTTCGAGGGGTTGGCTTCCTCCCCGTCCTCTTCGGCGGAGACCCGCCGGAGCCGCCTCTTGCCTCCCTTCTTCCGCCCCGTCTCCTCGGCGTTCGACAACGGAGAAGCCTCGCCCTGCCCCTTCCCTCCGCCCCGGCGGGAACGCACGGAGGGCGAGGACGGGGGCGCGACCGTTGCCGACACTTCCTCCCGCGGCTTTTGCACCGGTCGCTCGCGCGACTCATCGAGGACCGCCGGGCTCTTCGGTCCCGCGCTTCCGCCTCGAGCCGATTTTCCTCCCCCGCCCAGGAGATTGTAGAGGGCGATGCCTCCGATGAAGAGCACGTGAAGGAGCATGACGGCGAGGATGACCGTGATCACCCGCAGTCCCGCCGTACTTTCCTTGAGCGGGAGCTCTTGCTGCACGAGATCCGATGCTCCCGGGGAGGGAGCTGCCGCCACTCCGCTCGGGAGACCCGAAGCCTTCCAGCGCAGCACCCTGGCCGACGATCGAACTTTCCTTCTCATTCGCCGTTTTCTCCTCGGATGCCCTCACCTCAACTTCAGGCTCGAAAGAGCCAGAAGCCCGCAAAGCAGGCTCAATATCCAGAAACGGACCGTCACCCTCGATTCTCCCCAGCCCTTGAGCTCGAAGTGGTGATGCAAGGGGGCCATGGCGAATACCCTCTTTCCGGTCAATCGAAACGACGCGACCTGGATCATGACCGAAAGCGCCTCGAGCACGAAGATGCCGCCGGCGACGACCAGGAGAAGCTCTTGTCCGATCGAAATCGAGAGCAGTCCGAAAGCCCCGCCGAGCGCCAAGGAACCGGTGTCGCCCATGAAGACTTCGGCCGGATGGCAGTTGTACCAGAGGAATCCGATGCTGGCTCCGAGAAGCGCCGCGCAGAAGACGGCCAGCTCGTCCGCACCCCGCACATGGGGCACGAAGAGGTAGGAGCTCCAATCCGGACGCCCAGCCACGTAGGAGAAGACGGCGAAGACGAGTGCGACTCCGATCGAGCAGCCGATCGCCAGCCCGTCGAGGCCGTCGGTGAGATTCACCGCATTCGAGGAGCCCATCACGACGAGAAGGAAGAAGGGCAAGGCCGCCCATCCGAGCTCGATTCGAGAGATCGATTTCAAGAACGGCACCGCTACCTTGCTCGCTTCCCGTCCCGTCTCGGGATTCCCGAGGAGGAGCACGCCGGCGACCAGCGCGACGGCAGCCTGGACCAGGAGCTTGACGCGTCCAGGAATGCCGGCCGACTTTTTCTGCACCACCTTGAGATAGTCGTCCCAGAAGCCCAGAGCCCCGAGCGCGGTTGTCCCGCCGAGGCAGATCCAGAGAAAGCGATTCGTTGGGACGGCCCAGAGCAGACAGCTTCCGAGGAGTGCCGAGAGAATCAGCAATCCTCCCATCGTGGGGGTTCCCGCCTTGGCTCCGTGCAGATCGGCCAAATGCCTCACTTCTTCCTTCCCTCGAATCGGCTGACCCATCTTGAGGCGCCGGAGCATGCCGATCGTGGGACGCCCGAAGATCCAAGAGATGAAGAGAGCCGTCAGCGCCGCGCCGACCGATCGGAACGTGATGTAGCGGAATACATTAAACCCGATAAAGCTTCCTGAGAGCAAGTGTAGGTAGTAGAGCACCTCGAAACTCCTTTCGTTCCGCCCTTGCGGTCGCCTCCCGTTCCCTCATCGTTCTTCTTCGCCACCGCTACATCAGCGCTTCCACCACGCGCTCGAGCCCAAGAAATCGGGAGCCTTTCACCAAGATCACATCGCCCGCCCGCCGCAAGGCGTGTAACTCCCGCACCGCCTCGTCGGCGGTAGCGCATCGGCAGATCCGTTCCTCCGGAAGGCCTCCGGCCGCCGCTCCTCGAGCCAGGCTTTCCGCCTCGGGTCCCACCGCAATCAGAAACGCGATCGGCAGCTCACCCGCGCTTCGTCCCAATCGTTCATGCAGCTCGGTTGATTGGGCCCCGAGCTCTCCCATGGAGCCGAGGACGGCCCCTTTGCGCTCGCCCTTCGGAAATTCCATCAGGGCTTGGAGGGCCGCCAGCGCCGAATCCGGATTGGCGTTGTAGCTGTCATCGATGACCCAACCATCCGGAAGAGTGCGAATCTCCATTCGATGTCCCGGGTAGACCGCACCTTCCAATGCCTGAGCGATCTCCCGGGCCGGCAACCCGGCCAAGCTTCCCACTCCCGCCGCCAGCAGAGCGTCCGTGACGACCGCCCGGGAGGCCGTCCGCAGCTGCACCGGCAACTCCTCCCCATCCCCTTGAAGCAGGAAGTGGATCCCGGCTTCCCGCATCTTGATTTGCCGCGCCCGCCAAGATGCCTCGGGGCCTGAGCCGACCCAGAGCACCCTCGCCCGGCAGCGACCGACCCTGCGGCGAATCCATGGGTCCCCATCTGGGAGAACGGCCCATCCGTCCGGAGGGAGAGCCGCCAAAAGGGCGGTCTTCTCCTCGGCAATGGCCTCATCGCTTCCGAAAAATCCGATATGGGCCAAGCCGATGTTCGTGAGAACGCCGATGTCCGGAGCGGCAATGGCGGCAAGGCAAGCGATTTCCCCGGGATGGTTCGTTCCCATTTCGAGGATGCCGAAGGCGATCTCCGGGGGAAAATCGAGAATCGCCAAGGGCAAGCCGATTTGATTATTTCGATTCCCCGCGTTTCCGATCACGGGAAAGCGGCTCCTCAAGACGTTCAGGATCAGCTCCTTGGTCGTCGTCTTCCCGCTGCTGCCGCTCACCGCAACAATTTTTGCGGGGAGAGCGCGGCGGTACCGATGGGCGAACTGCTGCAGGGCCGCCAGCGTGTCCGCGACGACCACGAGGCCCGCATCGGCGGGAACCGAAAGACCATCGATCGGCCGAGCGACGACGGCCGCGCGAGCGCCTCGGCGAAAGGCCTCCTCTACGAAATCATGGCCATCGAAGCTTGCTCCCGAAAGAGCCCAGAAACAGTCGCCGGGCTGAACGGTCCGCGAGTCGGTATGCACCCGCGAAAGCATGATTCCCGCATCTCCGCGCTTGCGGCATCCGCCGCTCCACTCCTCGATCCTCCCAAGAGAGCAAGGCTCCATATGGTTCTATCCTCTCGCCGACAAGACCTTGCTTACCAAGCTCCGATCGTCGAAGGGATGGAAGACGCCTTGCACCTCCTGCGTCGTTTCATGTCCCTTGCCGGCGACACAGACCAGGTCGCCCGGTTCGGCCCCGCACAGAGCCTGCTCGATCGCGAGCCGACGATCCGGGATCCAGACCGGGTGACGACCGGCAGGAACCCCTTCCGACATGTCCGCGAAGATCCGCTCGATCGATTCGCTTCGTGGATTGTCGGAGGTGAAGAACACCCGATCGGCCAGCTTGCAGGCCGCGGCAGCCATCTTCGGCCGCTTTGTCCGGTCCCGGTCTCCTCCGCAGCCGACGACGAGCCCGAGCCGTTTCGGAGCCAGCTCCCGGAGAACCGCCAGCGTCTTCCGCAGCGCGTCCTCCGTATGGGCATAATCGACCACGGCGACCACTCCGTCGGCGGAGCAGAAACGTTCCATCCGGCCCGGCACCCCAGGAAAGCTCGCCAGCACCCCGGCGCTCTCGTGGGGAGAGACGCCAAGAGCAAATGCGGTGGCAAAGGCACCCAACGCGTTTTCGACATTGAAGGATCCCAGCAGCGGAATGGCGACGGAAAGGGATCCCCCTGGATAAGTCAAGAGAAAGGAGCTTCCGGAAGCGTCCATGCGAAGGTCCTTTGCCCGGAAATCGGCTTCGGGCGCACCCCGCATGCTGTAGAAGAACATCCTCTTCGGCCGTCGAGCGCTCGAACCAAGGGCGCGCCAAGCGGGATCGTCCGCGTTGAGCACCGCGGCTGCAGGGTCGTCCGAAGCGGCGAGCTGCTCGAAGAGCAACGCCTTGGCCGCTCCGTAGCTTTGGAGGCTCCCGTGGAAATCCAGATGGTCCGAGCTCAGGTTGGTGAAGACTCCGACCGCGAAATCCAGACCGGCCACCCTCCCCTGCGCCAGCGCGTGGGAAGACACCTCCAGGACGGCGGCCCGGCAACCAATCTCCCGCATTTCGGCGAGCAGCTTCTGCAAGTCGCTTCCTTCGGGTGTGGTCCGGCGCGCCGGCAGGGTCCGGCCCCCAAGCGAATAGCGAACCGTGCCGAGGAGACCGGTCTTTCGGCCCATCGATTCGAGAATATGATGGATGAGGAAAGCGGTCGTCGTCTTTCCGTTTGTCCCCGTAATGCCCACGAGCTCCATCGAGCCGCTCGGATGGCCAAAAAAGCGATCCGCCATCCGAGCCAGCGCCTCGCGTGCGTTGTCGACGCGAACGTAGGGGATACTGAGGGAGAGCGTCGCTGGATTCCTTTCCCCCACGATGGCGACCACTCCCTTGCGCATCACATCCGCGAGGAACTGATGTCCGTCAACCTTTGAACCCTGCCAAGCAAAAAACAGATCTCCGGGCTTTGCGATCCGCGAATCGTAGCAGAGACCGAGAACCAAGGGATCCGCCTTCCCTGCCACCTCGCAAGGCTCGACAGCAACCAGCAGGTCCCGCAGCGTCACAACGATCCTACGTGTGCCGCCCGTGCCGGCGCGCTCCTGGGCACGACACCCAAGGCTTCGGCAATCTGGGCAGCCATCGAGCTGAACGCGGGGGCGGCCACCTCTCCGCCGTAGTAGTGTCCCCCTTTGGGCTCATCCACCATGATGAGGAGCACGAACTGGGGATCCTCCTCCGGCAGATAGCCGATGAAAGAAGAGACGTAACGGTTGTGACCGTAGCTCCCGCCGACCGCCTTTTGCGCTGTCCCTGTCTTTCCCGCCACCGTATAGCCGGGCACGGCCGCCTTCGTCCCGGTACCCCCTTTGGCGACCACGCTGGCGAGGGCGAGCGAGACCCAGCGCGCCGTCTTCTCCGAAATGACGCGGCGCACCTGCTGTGGCGCGACGTACGCGGTGGGCCTGCCTTCGGGGGAGATCCACCCCCGGACCAGCTGGGGCTTCATGAAAAGCCCCCCATTGGCGATGACCGCCATCGCCTGCGTCATCTGGATCGGGGTGACCATCACCTCCTGTCCCATGGGAATCCGGCTGATGGAAAGCTTCGACCACTGCCACGGAGGACGGAGGAGCCCCCCCGACTCTCCCTGCGATGGCAAGATCCCCGTGGGGGAGCCGATCCCAAAAGCGCGGGCGAAGCGATAGAGCCGGGCCGAACCCAGGCCGATCCCCAGCTTGGCGAAACCGATGTTGCTCGATTTGGCGGTCACTTCCCGAACGGTGAGGGTCCCATAGGGATGGCTGTCGTGCAATACGTACCCGGCGTAGGAAAACGCACCATTCTCGCAGTTGAGAAGCGAGTTGAGAGTCACCTGCTTTTCTTCCAAGACGCCCGCGAGCGTGACGATCTTGAAGATGGAGCCGGGCTCCACAGGATCGGTCAGGCACCGGTTGCGAAGCAGCTCCGGCCGCACATGCTCTCCGTCGTTGGGATCGAAGGTCGGCCGGACGGCCATGGCCAGCACTTCCCCCGTGGAGGGCCGCATCACGAGCGAGCAGATCGCCTTGGGCCGATACTCCCGATCGAGATCGTCCAGTCCTTTCTCCAGAATGTGCTGGATCGTCAGGTCGATGGTCAGTCGAACCGTCGCGCCGTCGACGGGAGCCGCGTTGAAGCCACGATATACCGGAATTTCCCTGCCCAGGACATCCTTTTCAATCCACCGCTCCCCCGGGGAGCCGCGAAGCTGTCGGTCAAAGGCGCGCTCGACTCCCGCAACTCCCTTGCCTTCCGCGTCCATCAGCCCGACGAGAGCGGCACCCTCTCGCCCGTTGGGATACACGCGGAGGAAATCCTCATGGAAAAGAAGGAAGGGTTCCGGGTTCTTGCCCTGCGCACGCCACTCCCGCAGCTTTTCCTGCTCGAAGCCGTTCAGCTTCTGAACGACTTCCTCCCCCGCCCGCTTCGCCAGCAGCCGATATCTCTCGCCCGGGCGGAAACTGCGGGAAATCGTTCCCGGCTCCAGACCGAGCAGGTTTTCCAGCCTCGGAAGGGCGCTCTCTGGATCGAGGAGGTTCTTTCCGTCGAGGCGCACCTCGTAGACGGCCTGGCTCTGAGCGAGCGGAGTTCCATGAACATCGACGATCATGCCTCGATGGGCCGGAAGCTCGACTCGGGCGCAGTGGTTGAGCATCGCCAACCGTGCATACTTCGGGTGCTCGACGAGCTGGAGCTGGATGAGCCGGTGCGAAACCACCGTGAAGCCGAAGGCGAGCAGGACCAGGACCCATAGGGATCGTTGACGGGTTTTCACGGCAGTGGTCGTTCTCTCTTCGTCGTGTCCGCAAGGGCATCAGAACGTTTCCCTTCCTCCATGCGGACCACTTCGAGCTCGCTCGTCTTGACCAGGCCGAGGCGCCAAGCGGCGATTCTTCGTTCCAGCTCCACGGCAGAGCTCGCTCGGGCAATCCCCACCTGCACCCGCATGTTCCGCTTTTTCCACTGGCTCAGGTCCTTTTCCGCACGCGCGACTTCGAGGGAGAGTCGGGCGACCTGGTTCTTGAAGGAAAGAAAAGCAATGCCGACTCCCGCGAGAAACAGAACCGCAACAATCCACCCCCCGAGCGTGCTCAACGGGAACGGCTCGAGATGCCTCATCTGGTTTCCACTCATCCATCCCTCCTGCTTTCCTTCCAGCCCACCCGTAAGCGGGCGCTCCGCGAGCGTGGATTCCTCACAATCTCCTCTTTCGAGGGAAGGAACCGCGCCTGCCGCACAAACCCCTCCATGGGGGAATGCTTCTCCTCGACTCCGGATCGCGCCGCGGGCTCTCGCCTCACGTGCTCCCGAAGAAACTGCTTGACCCGGCGATCTTCCTCCGAATGGAAGCTGATGACCGCCAGCCTTCCCCCGGGACCCAGCAGGCGCAGTGCCGCCGGCAACGCTCGCTCCAGAGAGCCTAGCTCGTCGTTGACCGCCATCCGGAGAGCCAGGAAGGCCCGAGTCGCCGGATGAATGCGTTTCCGGGACGGTCGAGCCGCCCCGATCGCCGCCACGAGGTCCCCCGTCGTCTGCAGACGCCGTGCTCCGCGAGCGCGCACCACGGCACGAGCCAGCCGCCGGCTCTCACCCGGGTAGGTCGCTACGGCAAAGAGCCGCGCCAGATCCGCCTCATCGAGCTCGTGCAAGAGATCGCCCGCGGTCCGCATCCCCGATGGATCCATCCGCATGTCGAGCGGCGCATCCCAGCGGAAGCTGAAGCCTCTGGACGGGTCGTCCAGTTGTCCCGACGAGATCCCCAGATCGAGGAGGACCCCGTCCACCGACTCCCAACCGGCCTCTCCGGCAACCTCTGCCATGGCGGCAAAATTGCCCGGAATGAAGCGAAACCGATCGCCCCAGTCTTTCCGAAGGAGATCCGCCCGTTGCGCGGCCTCTGGGTCACGATCCATCGCCAGGACGAGGCAGCCGCGCTCCAACAATGCGGTCGCATGTCCCCCAAACCCGAAGGTGCCGTCGATCCAACGCTCCCCTTCTTTCGGTGCAGTTGCCTCCAACAGCTCGCCTCGCAGGACCGGCTCATGTCGCCGTCCGTCCATGACCTCCTCTTCCGGCAGAGAATTGCGCATGATTCTCCCTTCTTCCCACACCCGCTCCACTCCACATCTCAAAAGCCCGTCTTTTCCATCACGTCTTCCAAGGTCGTCGGTCCGAGCTGCAGCGCCCGCCACGCCTCAGCGCTCCAGATTTCAAAATGATCGAAGCAGCCCGCGAGCACCGCCTCGCGGTGCAACCCGGCCTGGCGACGCAGGCGCTCCTTGACCCCCATCCTCCCCTGCTGGTCCCAGCCCACCATCTGAGCGATGCGAGCCAAGGCCTCGAGCTGCTGCCGCAAGGGATCCTGAAAGGATAGGCCGGTTACGCGTTCTCGGAGCCGGCCAAGCCAGCTCTCGGGGTAGACCTTGAGACACTTCGAACGGGATGGAAAGGCAAAGAGGCGCGCCTCGTAACCCTCCTGCCTCCATTCCGAGGGGATAGTGATCCGTCCCTTATCATCGAAGGCATGCTCAAAGGCATCGGTATAATTTGCGCTCATCGGGGCACCCACTCCCCCGTTGCGCTCCACTTTCCTCCATTTCTTACCACTCGTCAACCCGTTTTTCCCTGGCTTTCTCACGGGATTTCCTGGATCGTCGCGCGTTGTGAGCGATTCTGCTTGCCCGAGGGTCGAAAAATCTCATAGGGAGCGCCCATGGACGCACGGTCTTCCCCTTTTGCGCCGGAATCTCTCCTGGATCTCTCCGAGACGGGCCACGCCTCTCTCTTCCTGGGAATCACTCGGGTCTGGGAGGTGCTGCCTCACATTGCGCGCTACTTGGAAGAACGGCTGGAGCCGGCCATCTTGGGGGAGGTCTCTCCGCGAGCCACGGTCGGCCCCCGGGTTCGGATCGAAAAAGGATGCGTCGTCGAGGCTGGAGCCGTGCTTCTCGGACCGGCCTGGATCGGCGAAGGCTGCACGATTCGACCGGGAGCCTTCGTGCGCCAGGACGTCATCGTCGGGAACCGCTGCGTCCTCGGCAATTCTTGCGAGCTCAAGAATGCGCTCCTCTTCAATGGCGCTCAAGTTCCTCACTTCAACTACGTGGGCGATTCCATCCTGGGAGCTCACGCCCATCTGGGTGCGGGGGCGATCCTCTCGAATCTGCGCCTCCGCGGCGACGAGGTGCGAGTCCGTCTCGGACAGACCCTCTTCTCCACCGGCCTCCGCAAGTTCGGCGCCATCCTGGGAGACCGCGCACAGGTCGGATGCAACGCGGTCCTCAATCCCGGATCCATCCTCGGCCGAGGGTCTCTGATCCATCCGGGCCTGGCCTGGAGCGGTTATCTCCCGGAAGGGGCGGTCGCCAAGGCAGCAGCGCGGCCGATCGTCGTCGAAGATCCCTCCGCCGGGCGATAGGAGCAACCAGCGGCCGATCGCGACCCCGTCACGCAAGCAGACGGCGGCGAGCCAGGAAGAGGGCCAGCCCCCACAGCAGAAGGGCGGGTGCCAGGAAGTAGGGATAGAGGTCTTCCGTCATCCGCCCGGGACGATCAGAGAAGGAAACCTTCTTTTCCGCATCGATCGCGGCAAAGGCCTCCCGAATCGTTCCCTCATCCAGCGCCCGAAAGTAGCGCCCGCCGGTCTGCTGCGCCATCCGGCGCAGCAGCGCTTCGTCGAGGTCCGAAGGTGCGATTTCCGTCCCCACGGTCTGCCCTCCCTCGTCAAGGACCGAAGCGCCCGCATCGCCCAGGCGTCCGGCCCCGATCGTAAAAATCGGAACCCTCTTCTGGGCCGCCAGATCGATCGCCTCATCCGGGGAGAGCGTTCCGCAATTATTCCCTCCGTCGGTCAGCAGAATCAAAAACCTGCCCTTTCTCTTCCCCGCCTCGGTCGCTCCTTTTCCGATCAAGCGCGTAAGGGCGAGCCCGACCGCATCCCCGATCGCCGTCCCATCCTCGATCATTCCCACTTCCAATCGATCGATTTGCCGATCGAGCCATCGATGGTCAAAGGTCAAAGGGCTCACGGTATACGCCCTCCCGGAAAAGGCCACCAGGCCGATCCGGTCGCCGACGCGCTTGTCCAGAAAAGACTTCACCACGCCCTGGACCGCCTCGAACCGGCTCACCGTTCGACCGCCCCGCTCGTAATCCTCGGCCAGCATGCTCCCGGAGAGGTCGAGAACGAGCAGGATGTCGTAGCCTTCGCGCGGAATCTGAAAGATCCCCATCTCCTTGAGCGGCTGCGCCAGAGCGAAGATCGCCAACAGGAGCCCTCCGTACGCGCAGAGGATCGCTGCCTTCTCGGATCGAGCCTCGCCTTTGCCTTTCCATCTTCCGGAGAACGGAAGCATCCAGACGGGCGATTTCCTTCGGCTTCTCGCCCAGATCAGCAGCGGGAGAAGCGCGAGGAGGAACAGGAAGAAGGGGTGTCCCAGTCGCAGATGACCCATGATCGAAAGGGGAATGCCCGATCCGCTCCTCACCGCAATCGAGCCATCCCGGCTAAGCAAGGGGCATTTCGCGCCTGCGCGCAAGCAGGAATTGCGCGAGCCCCGAGGCGACCGGACGGTCGGTGCTCAGCACGCACGCCGATCGTGTGGAGGGAAAGAGCTCCCTCCACCGCTGCTCCCGCTCCCGGAGCCACTCTTCCTGGCGCCGGCGAACGCCGCGCGAAGAGGTGTCCAGGGAAAGGAATTCTCCGGAGGTCGGATCCACAACATCCACCACACCCATGTCCGGCAGCCTCCTCTCCCAGGGATCGTCGATCCGCACGCCCACCAGCTCGAATTTCGATCGCAATCCCGCCCAATCCGCAGGCCTGGTCTCTCCCGCAAAATCCCCGACCCAAACCAGAATCCCGCCCCGCACCAAGGCCGAATGCACCACTCTCCATGGGATCTCCAGCTCCGGCAGAGGCCACCGCTCGGGAGGACGGCTGCTCAAAAGCCGCAAGAGCGAGCCCAGGATTCCGCGGCGTTGCCGCTTCGAGGGATAGAGAGCGTAGCCGCCGGCGTAGACGTGCAGAATGGCTACGCGATCGCGATTGTCGGCAGAGAGCACCGCCAGAAAGCCGGCAGCCTCCAAGGCCACCTCCCGCTTGGTCCTGCCCTCAGAGCCAAAGCAGAGCGACGGGCTATCCTCGACCAGGAGAAGGATCGAGAGCTCACGCTCTTCCACGAACTTCTTGCGATAGGGCTCTCCCTTTCTCGCCGTAACATTCCAATCGATGTCCCGCACGTCATCGCCGAACTCGTAACGAACCACTTGCTCGAATTCCATGCCCTTTCCCCGGAAGGCCGAGCGATAGCCGCCTTCGAGGAGGGATCTCGAGGAGCGGCGCACCCGCCATTCCAGGCGACGCAAAAGCCCGCATGCCGCGACAATCCGGGAAAGATCCTTGGGCGAGTCCACAAATGGCCGCTCTACGCCTCCCCCTGATCCGCCTCGGGGACCGCGGTGCATTCGAGCAATTGATCCAGGACCCGCCCCACCTGGATTCCTTGAGCTTCCGCTTCATAGCTCAAGCCGACCCGGTGGCGGAGGACATCGGGAAAAATCTCCCGGATGAACCCGGGACTCACATAATCGTGCCCCCGCAACCAGGCCATCGTGCGTCCGGCCAGAAAGAGGGCCAGGGATGCACGCGGCGACGCTCCGTAGGAAAGAAGCTTTTGGCCGCCAACGAGCTCCTCGCGCCGGCTCGACCGCACCAGCTCCAGGATGTAGCGTTCGATCGCCGGGCTCACATAGACTTGATCGATCTGGGACCGAAGCTGGCGGATCTCCTCGGCGGAGGAGACCCCGGAAACCTCGGGCGTCTCCGTTAGCCTCCCCCACAGCCGCAACATCGAGCGCTCTTCGTCTGCCGACGGATAATCCACCAGGACCTTGAAGAGAAACCGGTCCGCTTGCGCCTCCGGCAGGGGATAGGTCCCCTCTTGCTCGATGGGATTCTGCGTCGCCAGCACAAGAAAGGGATCGGGGAGGCGGTGAGCAGCACCTCCCAGGGTCACCTGTCTCTCTTGCATCGCTTCCAGCAGGGCGCTCTGCACCTTCGCCGGCGCCCGATTGATTTCATCGGCTAAGACGATATTGGCAAAAATCGGGCCGAGATGGGGGTAGAATCTGCTCTCCTGCGGCTGGAAGACCATCGTTCCGACGACATCGCTGGGAAGAAGATCCGGAGTAAACTGAATCCGCTCGAATTGCACCCCCACCGCCGCGGAGAGGCTCTTCACCAGGAGCGTCTTCGCCAATCCCGGCATGCCTTCGATCAGGACATGGCCGCCCGAAAGAAGGGCGATCAGCAGCCTTTCGATGACCTTGTCCTGACCGAGCACGGTCTTGTGCACTTCGTCGAGAATCCGCTGCGCCCATTCCGGTCCCTTGATCATGATGGCTCCCGCGATCAGTATAGCCAGGAGTCCCTTTTGCGACGCGAGGCTCTTTTTCGGCCGGGGCGCTCGACAAGGCTCCGCTGCGAGCATTTTCCCCTTGCGGGGATTTTCCGTCTTTCCCCCGGGGGTTCCCGTAAGCCATCCCTCGATCAGATCGGGCGTGACAGCTACCAAAGAATCGGAGTAGGTAGAAGGGGTAAGGATTGCTTTCCTTGGAAACGCAACGTCTTTCCCCCTCTCAAGCCCTTCACTGGTTTGCCGGTGTTCTGGTCGTCGCGACGCTTGTGCTGATCGGCGTCGGGGCGCTCGTGACGAGCACCGAGTCGGGGATGTCGGTTCCCGATTGGCCGACCAGCTTCGGCTACAACATGTTCTCCCTCCCCTTCGCTCGCTGGGCGGGGGGCGTGCTCTACGAGCATAGCCATCGCTTGGCCGCGTCGGCGGTCGGCTTGCTTACGATCGTGCTGGTTGGTTGGATCTGGCTGCGGGAAGGCCGGTCGTGGCTCCGGTGGGCGGGGGCGTCTGCCCTGCTTCTGGTCGTCCTGCAAGGCGTAGTGGGAGGACTCCGTGTCGTCTGGGTAGCTGATCGACTGGGCATTCTTCATGCCGCCCTCGCTCAGGGCTTTCTCGCTCTGGTCGCGGTCATCTGGCTCGCGACCTCGGCCCCACTGTGGCATCCCGGCGGCGGGAACTTTCCCCGGAAATCCGCCTCTTCGCACCTGCCCTCCTGGATTCCCGGCGCCCTGCTGAGCCTCTGCCTGCTTCTCTACCTGCAGCTCCTCGTCGCCGCCGCTATGCGCCATGCACATGCCTGGCTCTCCATCCCCGATTTCCCGACCGCCTACGGCCATCTCTGGCCGCACATCACCGAGGCCGACCTCGCGCAAATCAACGCGCAGCGAATGGCGCGAAGCATCGCGCCCACCTCGCTTTTCCAGATTCACTTGCAGCTGGTCCATCGCGGGTTGGCGCTCCTGATCTTCCTCTTCGCCCTGGCGATCGCTTCCGGCGTCGCCGGCAAGGATCGGCCAGGCGCGCTCCGCCGAACGATGGCCTGGTTCCTGGCTCTCACCGTCGTGCAAGTCGCACTCGGTGCGTTCGTGATCTGGAGCGGAAAATCGGTCGTGCCGACCTCGCTTCACGTCCTGCTGGGTGCCGGCCTCTTCCTTCTCGCGGTCCTGGGCACGGGAATCGCCTATCGCCATCGCTGGCTCGCCAGCAAGGAGGCTCTTGCCGGTCGAAAGAGCCCGATCGGCGGTACAGGAAAGGAATGCCCGGTCTAGAGGCTTCGCCTGGGTTCCGGTGAAAGACGTCGTCCATAATCCGGCTTCTCCTTCGCTTCCGTCCGACGCGCGGCAAGCTCTCGCCGTATCGGCGCCGCGGATGCTGCCGGCTCCGATTCGCTGGTGGCAGGAGGTTTCGGAGCTGATCAAGTTCCGGCTGACCCTCCTCGTCCTCCTGACGACCTTGATCGGCTATTGCCTCGGATCTGGCCATCCGATCGACGGCCTCCGGGCGCTCCACGCGGTTGTGGGGACGGCACTCGTGGCAGCCGCCGCGGCCGTTCTCAACGAGGTGATCGAGCGCCGTCAGGACGCACAGATGGCTCGAACCCGGAATCGTCCGATTGCTGCGGGCCGCGTCGACGGACTTCATGCGGCGGGAGCCGCCGTGGCTTCCGCCGCCGCCGGGGTCGCCTATCTCGCCCTGTTCACGAACTTCCTTGCCGCGCTGGTTGCCGCCGCCACCCTGGCAACCTACGTTTGCGTCTACACCCCGCTCAAGCTGCTCAGCCCGTGGAACACCTGGGTGGGTGCGATCTCGGGTGGGCTGCCTCCGGTCATCGGATATGTGAGCGCCAAGAATGCCGTGGACGAGACCGCCCTTTTCCTCCTCGCCCTGCTCTTTCTCTGGCAAATGCCCCATTTCTTTGCCATCGCCTGGCTCTACCGCAACGACTACGAACGGGCTGGCTTCCGGATGCTCGTCGTAGTCGATGCGACTGGACGAAAGCTCACCTCCCAGACAGTCTTTTTTACCTCGGTTCTCCTTCTCGTCAGTCTCTGGCCGATGGCGGCGGGAACGACCTCCCTTCCCTACTCCCTGGGAGCGACGGTGCTTGGATCCCTCTTCCTCTGGACGGCGATTCGGTTCCACAACGGACCCGATCGGGCCACGGCACGCGCCCTCTTCTTCGCCTCGATCGCCTATCTGCCCCTGCTCCTGGGGCTTCTCGTGCTCTTCTGGAAATAGCCGAGGCTTCGGCCTCAGCTCCGGCCTCAAGGAGACGGGTGCGCATCCGGTCCGGAACCAAGACGTTGTGCCCACTGAGCGCCGGTGGTCAACTCCGCCCCGTAGATGCGATGGAGGTACTCCAGGCCTGACCCCTGTTCTGCCTCCGTAAAAGCGGTCACGCAATCGATCGGGACGACGATCCGGTACCCCCGGAAAAATGCATCGGCGGCGGAGTGGCGGATGCAGATATGCGTGTGGAGCCCCGTCAGGACGACCGCATCCACTCCCCGTGAACGGAGCAGCGAATCGAGCCCAGTCTCGAAGAAAGCGCTGTAGCTCCGCTTCTCGAGAAGGTAATCGTCCCGTTCCGGAGCGAGCTCCGCGACGATGCGGGCTCCATCGCTTCCCCGCATCGCGTGCTCTCCCCAAACCCGCATCTCGAAATCATGGGGAAGATGCGCATCGCCCACATAGACCACGGGTCTTCCAGCCTTCCGTGCGGCGGAAAGGAGCCGCGCCAGCGGCTCGATCACCGACCTCTCCCGACCTGTGGAGAGCTTTCCTCGAACGAAGTCGATGAGCATGTCGACCACGATCACGGCTTCCATGCTCCTCTCCGGGGCGAGCCGGCGAGAGAGCGCTACGACGCGCTCGCCGTGGCTTCGGCTCTCCGCCTCTCGATTGCGCTCAGGATCTTCTTGCGCAGCCGAAGCTTGCTCGGAGTCACCTCGACATACTCGTCGGGACCAATGTACTCGATCGCCTGCTCCAGGCTCAGGCTCCGCGGCGCCTCCAACAGGATTCCCTTGCCATCTCCCTGGGAGCGCATGTTGGTCAGGTGCTTGGCCTTGCAGGGATTCACCAGCAGGTCGTCGGGCCGCGCATTCTCCCCAACGATCATCCCCTCGTAGACCTCTTCCCCAGGGCCCACGAAGAGCAACCCCCGCTCCTGGAGGTTCTCCAGGGCGAACGAGGTCGTCGTTCCCTTCTCCATCGAAACCAGGACACCGTTCCCTCGAAGAATGATCTCCCCTCTCTTGAGGCCGTACTCGCGAAAGAGATGGCTCGCGATCCCCTCTCCTCGGGTCAAGTTGACCAGCTCGGTCTCGAAGCCGAGCAGCCCGCGCGTCGGAATCACGGCTTCCACGAAAACCGTATCCCGCAGATGGCGCATGTTTTCCACCTCCGCCCCGCGTCGAGCCAGGGATTCCAGGAGAGAACCCAACGAGGCCTGAGGCAGATCGACGTAAAGCGTCTCGAGCGGCTCCAGGACGCGGCCCGTCTCGTCCTTTCGGTAGATCACCTCGGGCCGCGAGACCATGAGCTCGAAGCCCTCCCGCCGCATCTGCTCCACGAGGACCGCGATCTGCATCTCGCCTCGGCCGCTGACTTCGAAGGAGCCCGTGCCATTGTCTCCCACCTGCAGCCCCACATTGGTGCGGATTTCTCGAAGGAGCCGATCCCGAAGATGTCGAGCCGTGAGAAACTTCCCTTCGCGACCCGACAGAGGAGAGTTGTTGACGAGCAGGCGCATCCGGACCGTGGGCGGATCGACCTCGATCCGCGGCAGTGGCTGCCGATCCTCCTGGTCGCAGAGAGTGTCGCCGATTTCCACCTCTTCGAGCCCGGCCACGGCAACGATATCTCCGGCGATCGCCTCCTCGAGTTCCTGGCGCTGCAGGCCATGATAGCCGAGGAGCTGGGTCACGCGCGCCTTGCGCGGGTCTCCTTCTCGCGGAAGGCAGACCACGGGATCTCCCACCCGGATTCGTCCTCCGTAGACCTTCCCGATGGAGAGCTGCCCGAGGTAGTCGCTGTAATCGAGATTGGCGACCAGGAGCGAGAAGTGAGCGGTGGCATCGGTCTTCGGAGGGGGGACTTTCTCCAGGATCGTTTCAAACAGCGGCTCCATCCCGAGCTTTTGCGCCTCCTCCACGCCGCGCCATTCGCGACAGGCAAAGCCCGCCTTGCCTGACGCGTAGAGAGCGGGGAAGTCGAGCTGCTCGTCGGTCGCCTCGAGCTCCAGGAAGAGCTCGAACACCTGATCAAGAATTTCGTCGGGCCTGGCGTTCTCCCGATCGACCTTGTTGAGAAGAACGATCGGGGAAAGACCGGCGGCCAGCGCCTTCTTGAGAACGAACTTCGTCTGCGCCTGCGGTCCCTCCACCGCGTCGACGAGCAAGAGAACCCCGTCCACCATGCGAAGGCTTCGCTCCACCTCGCCTCCGAAATCGGCATGGCCGGGCGTATCGACCAGATTGATCTTATAGTCCTTGTAATGGAAGGAGGCGTTCTTGGCCCGGATCGTGATTCCCTTCTCCTTTTCCAAGTCCATCGAGTCCATGACCCGTTCGGCTACCGCCTGATTGCTTCGGAACGTACCGGACTGCCGGAGGAGCTGATCGACGAGAGTCGTCTTTCCGTGATCGACGTGCGCGATGATCGCGATATTTCTTATCTGAGCCATGAGCATGGGGAAGATAGCAGGGTCTCCCGTGCGGCACAAGCGTGGCGGGCGAGCGGGCCGCGGCATCTACGGCCGCACCAGGATCCGGGCTCCTTCCGTGATCTGGATCAGGCGGGCCGCCGAGCTCTTGTTCATGACGAGCTCGAGGTAGCCCGAGCTGTTGAACAGAGCTCCCAGCTTTCCGGACGGAATGTCCGCGTAGGTCCCGACAAGGGGTGCGCGAATCGTCTGATCCCCGACGGAGATCCGCAGCAGGATCCCTTCCTGCAAGCGGGAAGAGAGATCGCGAGGAATATTGGTAATCACATTGCCGAAACGGTCGATCGAAATCACCTGTCCCTGAACGCCCTGGCCGAGAACGCCAGCCGGCGTCAGGTTGAGGGACTCCATCTTCTCGATTCGGGAGCCGAGTTGCTCCGGATCGACGCCGGCAGCCAAGTGGGCGGCTCCCGGCCCGAAGATGTCCCTCCCGTGAAAGGTGCGCGAAGGCGTTCCCGCTCGATAAAACGCGGGCTTGTCGAGCTTCCAGGCCCGCCGCATCCCTTCCCGCTCGACCACGAGCGAGAGGATCCCGTTATCGGGCGCAAAAAAAAACTTGCCCGAGCGAGTCTCGAGCAGGATCGGCGGCCGCACGGTTCCCACGCCCGGATCCACTACGGCAAGAAAAATCGACCCCTTCGGGAACTCCCGTGCAGACTCCTCGACCAGATAAGCCGCCTGCCAGATCTGGAAGGGCTCGACCTCATGGAGCAGATCCACGACCCGGGCGCTCGGATGGATCGAATAGATGACCCCCTTCACCTCCGCCACGTAGGGGTCGCGTAGCCCGAAATCGGTGATCAGCCCAATCACAGGCTCGCTCTGCGGCTCCTTCGGTGAGCAACCGGCCAGGACCATGGCAAACCCTAACACCCAAAAAAGCTTACCGATTGTGCCTTCTCCCACATTCCGCGTCCGCGGGGTTCGCTCGATAATAGAGATAGACGATTCCGCCGACCAGGCTCCAGACGAGCCCCACGGCAAACAGGAGCAGGGAGAAGGCCACCGCCTCTTCTCGGCTCACTCCGAAGGAGCCGAGAAGGTAGAGAAGCGCCCCTTCCCGAATCCCCAGTCCCGAAATGCTGACCGGTAGTGCGACCGCCACATTCACGACGACCATCGTCGTCACCAGGAGCCAGAACGGCAGCTCCAGGCGGAGGGCCTGCATGAGCGCCCAGAGCAAGGCCGCAGAGCTCCCGTGCGCCAGGACTGAGAGCCCGGCGGCGATCGAATTGGCCCGCGCGGCCTTCCGATAGAGCTGAACCGCCGTCAGGATCTCTTGCAACGCTTTTTCGAAGCGCGCTGCCGTCTTCCCAAGGCCCGGAAGCCGGAGCCGTCCGCGCGCAAGGTAGTGGAGGAGAATGGGGACCAGGGCCAAGGTAGCGAGCGTCAAGAGAAAGAGCGCGAGGGCCGCATTCCGAAGCACCGCACGGGCGGCCAGTTGCGGATAAAAGGCTGCCGCGAGCAGCGAGCCCAGCACGAGAAGCACGACCCCTTCGAGAAAGCGATCGTAGAGGACCGAGAATCCGGCCATGGCTCCCTTTCCTGGGAAAGCGCGCGTCGCATAGTAGATCCGGACGAAATCGCCGCTGGTCGAACCCGGCAGGATCGCGTTGAAGAACTTTCCAACGAACCCCAACGCCAGCGCCTGCCCAAAGGAAAGGGGGAGCTCCAACACCTGAAGCAGGATGCGCCAGCGAACCGAAGTGATGGGCGTCGACAGCCCGGCAAAGAGGACGGCCATCCCGAGCCAGCTTGGTCTCGCCGATGCCGCCAGCTTGCCGATCTGTCGCCAATCCACCCGCGTGGCGATCCATCCAAGGAGGATCGCAGAAACCGCCGCTCGCGCCGTCCACTTCCAGGTGCTCGTCCTCCATGGGCCACGGCGCCCTTGGGACGCTCCCTCCCGCTCCATCCTCCTCCGCCTCTCGATTCCGAGCTACCGCTCCGCAACCGGGTTCGCGGTGCGCACCCGGTCCTGCATCGCTCCAATACGCTTCGAGGGCTCGAGCATGACACGCATGCGATGGAAATCCAAGGTTAGCCGATAGGACTGGAAGAAGGCATTCCCCAGGATGCCATCGATCGGAAACCCCTGCATATGATCGATGGAGGGCGGAAAGTCGTACATCGTGCCGATGTCCGCCTTCTGATCGCTCTGCACGATCGGTCCGATCTGCAATTCCCGGAACTCCGTATAAACCCGGGGAAAAAGACCCGCTCGCCGAAGGCTGATGATGTAGCCGCCGTGCGCGGGAAGGTGGGCCCGGTGGATCAATCTCCGGGAGAGCGTAATCGGCCTCCCGGCGGCGACGGTATCCAATAGAAAGATCACGTCCCTGCCATTGACCTGTCCTTGCAGCACGATCTGCCCTCCGGGCGTCCAAAAGAAGGGGAGGACGATCCGCCCATCCTCGTAGCCTTTCTCCGGACGCGGATCTTTTGCTGATCCCGGCTCGGCTTTGCGGAGAAGGAGCTCCTTCCGCGGGTAATCGACCACCGTCTGGAAATGGGAAAGGAAATCGGTCCCGAGCAAGCCGTCCACCAACCCCTTCCAGTTCGGCAAGAGCACGGGAACCCGTCCGACTTGCATCGGTCCTAAATCAAGCCTTTCCATCCGCCCGAAACGATTCTTGACCGTCCATTTCCCGGCGGCCCAGAACCAGAACTGAAGGAAGTTGCTCCGCTGCCGCTCGACCTTCGCCGCGCGCGCCACAGTGTCGTTGATGGCGCTCATCCCACCGCGGGTGTCGAGGTAGAATTGGGCCTCCTTTCCGTTGACCCGCACCGGGAACTTCGGCCGCAAGGAGCCCGGGAGCAGGCCGATCCGGACCGAAGTCGCTCCGCTCACCGTATAGGCTCCGGGCTCAAGCGTTGCAACGAGCTCGGCCAGCGCATCGAGGCCGAGAGCGTCGAGATCTGCCGAGGACTGGCTCAGCTCTCCCGTCCGATACCAGGCAAGGGAGAGGAGCGCCTTGGTCTCCCGATCCGACGGGTCGAGCCGAAGCGCCTGATGAAGATGGGTGCGCGCTTCCGGAAGGCGATTCTCCATGAGCTCGAACCAGCCGAGCTTCTTCCAGGATGCTGCGGCATCCGGTTGTGCCCGCACCCACTCCCGTGTCGCCTCCCCGGCGCCGACCAGGTCGCTGTTTTCCAGGCATGCTTCCACCGTTGCGCGAGGCGAAGGGCCAGCCGAGGAGTGCGGCAGGCCCAAAAAAGCCAGCCCGAGAGCAATGGATCCCAGCCGGAGGAGCCTCCTCATTCGTCCCTCATCCTCCCCTTAAAAAAGAATATGGAACTTCGCGATGAGGGCGTTCGCATACTTCGACTCGATCGTAGCGTGATCGAGAGCAATCTGGTAGCCGATTCCAAAGTAGTAGCGAAGCTCCTCGGTCATCGGGAAGCGGCCGATCAAAAGCTCCGGCGTGACGAAGAGTCCCGGCGACCCGAAGGCCAGGAAGCGGGTGACGCTCGGTTGGCTGTTCAGCTCCACGCAGGGAGTGAGATAGCCGAACCGGTATTCGAACGCCGCATTCCAGATAATCGGAGCGGAAAGCTGCTGATTGTCTCCGTCGGCCCACTGGGTGCCGAGATTGATCATGAAGGTGAAATTGCCCCATCCCTTTCCGAAAAGGATCATTGGCGTCCAGACCCAGTGGTTCTGCTTATCCGGAATCAACCCCGTCGGAGTGAGCGCGGCAAGCTGGACCGAAAAGACGTAGTTCTTCTGGTTTTCCGGAGAGGCCATGAGTCGATGCCGGAGTTGGAGCACTTCACCCTGAAATCCCGTCGCGCTCGGCACCCCGGGTTCGTCGATATAGTTCGGGAGAGAAAAGGTGAATTCGTCGGTGGGAGTCACAATGAGGCTCACGCCCTTGCCGCTCCCGAAATTGTACTCCTTGTTCCCGTTTCCCTTCGTCTCGTCGTAGACGTCGTACCGAATCCGCTGCTCGAGCCGCGCGGTCGTCGTAACCAGGGGAGTCATCCAGTTCGCCTGGCGCTGCTTGGTCGCTGCAGTCATGTGGTACCACTGCTCGAACCAGCTTGGGCCGGGAGGCTGGTCATTCATGCTTTCCACCAGGTCTTGCGCCGCGATCTCCTCGCCTGGATAGAAAATCGGATCGGCGTGAGCGGACCGCGAATAAAGGGCAAGAATCCAACCCACAACCAGAAGCACAAGGCGGAGTGAGGCCGCGGAGCGGTTGCCCTGAGCCGACATGCTAGCCTGTCGGAAGAGATGGGATCCTCGCAGGCTCATGAAGGAGGGAAGGCGAGCATCCGGCGGTTGAGCAAAGGCAGACTCCGATAAGCAATTCGCACGCCAACTTGGCAAGTTCTTTTCGATTCGAGGATCCAGGACCGCCGACTTCGAAAGCCCCCAGGTGACCCGTGCATCCAGCACAAGCCCTTTCCTAACGTTAAACCCGAGGGGTGGGCCGAAGTTGTGAGCAAAGTCTTGTGGGCACCTGTCGTCTCTCAAAAGAGAAGATGGAACTTGACGACGAGCGCATTCGCATACTGCTCCTCCACCGTCGCGGCATCGAGCGCCATCTGGTAGCCAAAGCCGAAATAGAGCGAGTAGTTATCGCGGAAGTGGAAGCGCCCGATCAAGAGCTCGGGGGTCAGGAAGAGTCCCGGCTGGCCGAAAAAAAAGAATTGGCTTATCGATGGGTGCGAATTCAACTCAATCGTGGGGCAGATCACTCCGAACCGATACTGCAAGGCCAAGCCCCAGACGAGCGGAGTGCCCAGTTGCTTGTTGTCCGCGTCGGCCCAGGAGGTCCCCAGGTTCACCATAAAGTCGAAGTTTCCCCAGCCTTTGCCAAAGGTCACAATTGGCGTCCAGATCCAATGCTCGGCGGCTCCCGGCAGCGTCCCGGTCGGCGTAAGCGATTCGAGCATGACGGAAAAGACGTAGTTCTTCTGGCCCTCCGGAGAAGCCATGATGCGATTCTTGATCATGAAGCTTTCTCCCCGGAATCCGTCCAGGCCTCCGGCTCCCGGATAGTAGAGATACTGCGGTAAAGCCACTGCCGCCTCCATCGTCGGAGCGATGATGAAGTTGACTCCCTTGCCGGCCCCGAAATTCCACTTCTTGTTTCCGTTCGGCAAGGTTTCGTCGTAGACGTCATAGCGGATACGCTGCTCCAAGCGAGGGGTTTCCGTGACGAGCGGCGTCAACCAGTGCGTCTGCTTTTCGCGCGTCTCGATCGTCATCCGGCGCCAACGGCCAAGCCAGTCTTTACCGGGATCCTCCTCGTTCATTCCTTCGACGAGATCTTGGGCGGCAACCTCGACCCCCGGGTAAAAGACGGGATCGGCCCTGAGGGAAGAGAATCCCTGAAGAACCAGAACGAGAGCGAGAGAAGGCAAGAGAGCGCAAATACAGCCCGATGGCCCCGAATTCGTTAGCGATCCATAAAGACAGCTCCCCGAGCGAAACCCGCTTTTCGCCTCCGGCTTGAACACGAAGCATCCCCCTTGTGCGAGCAGGGTGAAACAGGACCTGATTTCCGCACTACCGCCCTCCTATCCAGGGAAGGCGCTTTCCCCCCTGCCCGGCATGGATTCGAACCATGACTAAAGGCTCCAAAGACCTCTGTGCTACCGTTACACCACCGGGCAAAATCCGACGGGCTAGGCTCCTTGGCTTCGGGAAAACCCTTCGGCGCCGTTAAACGTATACAGGAGCTCTGCCTTTGTGAACTCAATTCCCGCGGCCTCGACCGACCCGAGAAGCTCGACGATCGCCCGCTGCGAAAGCCCCAAGGACCGGTCCTTGGCCAGAAGCCGGCACTGGAAGGGTCCCGCAAGCAGCGTTTCGCCCAGCCCGAAAGGCCAGACGCTCATTCCGCGGTTTGCGATCGACTCAAGCGCCACTGCTTGGCGGCCGACCTCCCGGAGCGCCGCAGCCAGCTCCTCGACTCTTCCCGAAAACTCGGCGAAGATGTCGACGCCGACCAGGACCTTTCTTTCTTCGGGACGGTGGTAGGGAAAATCGGATCGAGGGTTGAGCCCGTCCTCCCCGTATTGGACCGGAGCGAGCGTCTCCGGCACTGCTCCGAGATTGGCGATCACCGCCAACCCGAACTCCCTGGTGCCCACCTTTTGGCGGCTCTTCCCGGCACGAAAAATATCGTAGGTATGGACTCCTTCCTCAAGCGTGCGCAACCAGGCGTTGTGCACCCGCTCGGCCACGCCTCGCTGCCCGATGTGGAGGAGCATTTGCACCGCCGCCAGGAGAAGCCCGGAGGGATTCGCCAGGTTTTGCCCGGCTCGACGAGGAGCGGAGCCATGGATCGCCTCGAACATGGCGTATCGGGCGCCGATGTTGGAGGAGCCCGCCAGCCCAACGGAACCGGCGATCTGGGCGACGACATCCGACAGAATGTCGCCATAGAGATTCGGGACGACGACGAGGTCGAAGATCTGCGGAGTATCGGCAAGCTTGGCCGCCCCGATGTCCACGATCCAATGCTCTTTCTCGATCTCGGGATATTGCGCGCCGACTTCCTCGAAGACCCTGTGGAACATCCCGTCGGTCAGCTTCATGATGTTGTCCTTCGTGAAGCAGGTGACCTTCTTCCTCCGGTAGGAGCGGGCGTACTCGAACGCATAGCGGATGAGCCGCTCGGTCCCCGGTCGCGTCATGATCTTGAGGCACTGGAAGGAGTCGACGCTCTGCCGGTGCTCGATCCCGCCATAAAGATCCTCCTCGTTCTCCCGGACGATCACGACATCCAGGCCGGGATGCTTGCTTTCTACGAAGGGGACATAGGACATGCAGGGACGGATATTGGCGTAAAGTCCCAGCGCCTTTCGCACCGTGACATTGAGGCTCTTGTATCCTCCACCCTGCGGTGTCGTGATCGGCGCTTTCAAGAAGACCTTGGTCCGCTGCAAGCTCTCCCAAGATTTCGTCTCAATCCCGCTCGAGTTCCCCCGGAGGTAGACCTCCTTTCCGATCTCGATCGTCTCCAGCTCCAGCTCGGCACCCGCCGCCTCCAGAACCGCCAGCGTCGCCGCCATGATCTCCGGGCCGATCCCATCCCCATACGCAACCGTAACGGGCACCTTACTCATCGTTTCTCCGTCCTTCCCGATGCATCTGGTTAGTTCACTCCGTGGATCGGCGTTGGCAAAGAGATTCTTTGACGGATTGCCACTTTTTTCCCGTTTTCGGGCCGCAGGCCAAGGTAGTTGACAGAGGGGGTGCGAGTATTCTTTACTCTTTCTGAACGATATAAGACCTCCCACCGCCTCTTCCTTGTTGCATGAAAAGCCGAGATCGCTGCGTAGGGCAGAAGGGGGTCCCCGTTAACGTGACGCTCAAGCCGCACTGCCAGTCCGCCCGCCTCTTCCCGATCCATGCCCTTCTGCGCGCGGCGGCCCTTGTCTTGCTGGGAGGCTGCGCCCAGACCCACTACTATCCCTACGTCGGGGCGAACACGCAGTTGGGCAAAGGAGGGGGCGGCGAGCGGGTAATCGACGGGATCGAGGTCTGGAGCGATGGCCTCCCGACCCGCCGCTACACGATCGTGGGCGTGATCCACGATCATCGGAGCGGCGTCCTGCATGCCGCACTCCTCAAGGACGTGGTCAAGAAGGCAAAGAAGATGGGGGCTCAGGGCGTCATCGAGTACAAAGCCTACTCGACCGCCATGAGCTCCTTCGCCGCTTCCGCCAGCGGCTTCGGCAGCAATGCCGACCAGCTGCCGCAAGCATACGGCCCGACCGCTTCCTCCTGGCTCGCCTTCGCAGGGCCCGCCTCGGCAGGACTCGGAGGAGGATGGGCGGGCGCTTCCCGCTGGTGGGTCTTTCGTTACCAAGCTTCTTCTTCCAGCGAGACGAAGCCGCCGAAAGTCCGCCCGGCAAAGGATCAGGACCCAGGATCAGCCCATCATTCATGAACGTCCGGCATCTCCTCTGCCCCGGCTGCCTGCTTCTCCCGCTCTTCTTCACCGCTTGCGCGACCACGACCTATATTCCTTACCAAGGGGGAGCCCGCACCGTCGGCAAGGGAGCCAGTCTCCATCGGGTCAAAGGCATCGACTTCTGGACCGATGGCCTCCCTCCCCGACCTTACCAGATCGTCGGCGTCATCCACGACAACCGAAGCGGCCTCCGGAAGAGCACATTGCAAGACGATCTGGCCAAGGTGGCGAAGAAGATGGGGGCGGACGCGATCCTCGAATATCACGACTACTCCTTGCAGATGGGAGGCGCCACTGCCGCAGCCGGTGCGGCCGCGGGCAACATGATCTGGGTAGGCTCGCTCGTCGCAGCAACCGGCCCGGGCCTGCTCGTCGCCGGACCGGCCGTCATCGCCCTCGGTGCCGCCCAAGGGGGCACCTCGCGCTGGTGGGCCGCCAAGTATCTCCCGGAGAAGGCTGACGACAACACGGCCTCCTCGAAGACGCCATCTTCCGCCACACCGCAGCCTACGCCCGGACCGATGAGCACGAACGCAGCGGCCCCATAGGGAGCCGCTGCCGACACGCGTTCTCCCCCGGGCAACCTCCTTCCGGCCCTATAGATCTACTTCTGGGTTCATCCTCCGGTTGACAGGGCGTTCCCTCTCGACTATCCCTGGAGCGCCTTCGTGCGCCAGCACCCGTTGGCTCCGGCCGAAAGGCTCAACGGGGAGACGACAAGAACAAATGAGACCTCATCCACGAGCCACTCCCCGAAACCCACCGATTCGCCTAACCTACGTCCGCTCCCTTCTCGCGGCCAGCGGTGTCCTCCTCCTTGGTGCATGCACGCAGACGCGATATTATCCCTTCGTTGGCGCCAACGAACAGCAAGGGAAGGGCATTGCGGCCCGACGGATCGTCAACGGGATCGACGTCTGGAGCGACGGCACCCCTCCTCGCAAGTACGAGGTGATTGGGGTCGTCTACGACAGCCGAAGCGGCTTCTTCCGCGACTCGATCCTCAAGGATGTCACCAGAAAGGCAAAACAAATGGGCGGACAGGGCATCCTCGAATACCAAGGTTACGCAGCGACCTCGAGCGCCGGAGTGGCCGCGGTGAGCGGCGCATCGGGCAACATGGGTAACTCGTCCCAATTCGGCACGGGAATCGCTACGAGTGCCGCATACGGCGGGGCGGCCGCCGGAGGCCTCTCTTCGGCTGGAACCGGCCAATCCCGCTGGTGGGTGATCCGCTACCTGCCAAGAGGCGCAAAGTCGGGTACAATGAAAGCGAGATGACGACGATGCCTCTCAACTCCTTATGAAAGCCTTTCTGGCGTGGATCAGGGCTTCCGCCGGCCATGCTCTTTGTTTCCTCCCCTGCCTTGTCTTCCTGACCGCTTGCGCCAACACGACGTACATCCCTGTGGAGAATGGCACCAGGATGGTGGGGAAGGGAGCCGTTCTCCGCAAGGTGAACGGAATCGATCTCTGGAGTGACGGCCAGCCACCTCGCCCTTATCAGATCATCGGCGTCATTCACGATCGCCGAAGCGCGCTCCGCAAAGGAGATCTCCTCCAGGACGTCGCCAAGGCGGCCAAAAGGATGCATGGGGATGCGATCCTCACCTATCAAGACTACGGAGCCACCGCCGGTGGAGTAACCGCCGGCGCCGCCGCGGCCACCCAGAACGCCCTCATGCTCGGTGCCCTGGCCAGTGGCCCGGCCATTACGTTCGTCGGTCCCGCCGCAGCCGTCCTTTCGGCCACGCAAGGCGGGCAATCCCGCTGGTGGGTAGCAAAATACCTCCCCGAGAAGCCCAAGGCCTCCCTTTCCGGCGGCAAGCCCCGGTCTACGTCGGTTCCGAACCAAGCCACGACTCTCGCTGCCCCGCAGCCCCCCTCCGCCCAAGCCTCCAATGCTCCGAACGCCCAACAGCCGTGACCCCCGTTTCAATCGTGCTGCTGGCCGCCGGACTCGTCGCTGCGCTCTTTGCCGCCTATACCCTGTTCCATTGCCTACTCTTCCTTCTCGTCACTCACCTCAAGAGCGCCGAAGAGATCGGCCATGAGCTCAACGAGTTCGAACGGCGGCAGCTGGTCGAGTGGACACCCAGGCTCGACAACCTTCTCCAGCACGACGATCAGAATCGCACCTACGACGATGTCTTTCGTCTCTATCTCGGCGAGAACGAGAACTACTGCACCTGCGTCTTTCCTCCCACGATCTTCGCGCCTCCTTACCAGGCCGTCTACACCCTCCTGGAGCCGGAGCCCGGAATGCGCCTCCTGGACCTAGGATGCGGTTCGGGCGCGGCCGCCCGCTACCTTGCCGGTCGTTGCGCCATCGAAGTGCTCTGCGTCACCAACTCTCCTGTGCAAGCGGAGATCTGCCGACGGAAATCCAAGAGCTTCGAGGGGCGTGTAAAGGCGACCGTCGCCGACTTCGACGACCTGAGCCTCCCGGAATGCACCTTCGACGCCATCTACTCTTTGGAATCGATCGGGTATACGAAGGATCTGGATGCCTGGCTGGCGCGCTGCTGGCGACTGCTCAAGCCGGGAGGCCGACTCTTGATTCTCTCTCCCGGGTCCCTGGATGGTTGTCGCCGAGAGCAGGACTACCGAAACGTTACGGCGTTCTTTGAGAATTGGCACTACAACTTCTTCGGCGCCAATCTCCTTGTCCTCAAGATGCGCCAACTCGGGTTCGCCCCGATCCGCTACCGCCAACTCCCGTTTTGGGCCTGGGGCCTGACCTGGAGCTTCATCCGCCGCCTCCTGCTCTGGAAGTTTCGGCTCCGGATGCGCACAATGGTCCACCTGGAACGGATCATTTGGAGCACTTCGAAGGCATTCGTCTTCGGCAACGCGTACAATATCGTCCTCGCTCGCCGCCCCCTCGGCCCTTCTTCCTCACCCTCGATCGGGGATGCCCCTGCCACCCGCCGCCCCGAGGACGACTGACCGCCAGCGGTTCCCTACCGCCGATCCCTCCGCCTCCCGCCCAGCCTACCGGGCAGCCGGCTTCCCGACACCCGAACGCACCGCAGGCCAAGCCCGCCCGGTCGCTTCCCAAGCAAAAAGCCCCCCTTCCACTCCGAGGAGCGGAAGGGGGGCGAACCTGGCAATGACCTACTCTCGCACGCCCTACCGGCGCACTACCATCGGCGATGACGCGTTTCACTTCCGTGTTCGGGATGGGAACGGGTGGTTCCACGTCTCTACGATCACCAGGCCTCTGCCGGTCATTGCCGCTTCGCAGACGCCTGGCGACAGCCGTTCCCTGAAAACTACAGGCAAACAGAAGATTAGCCGCATAGCCCTGCCGCGACGAAAAGCCAATCAGGTAATTAGTACCGCTTCGCTGCACGCATTGCTGCGCTTCGACGTGCGGCCTATCAACGTGGTGGTCTACCACGACCTTGATGGGGAGACCTCATCTTGGGGAAGGCTTGGCGCTTAGATGCTTTCAGCGCTTATCCTTTCCGGACATAGCTACCCGGCGCTGCGTCTGACGACACAACCGGAACACCAGCGGTCCGTCACTCCCGGTCCTCTCGTACTAGGGAGTGAATCCCTCAAGTCTCCTGCGCCCACAGTGGATAAGGACCGAACTGTCTCACGACGTTCTGAACCCAGCTCGCGTACCGCTTTAACCGGCGAACAGCCGGACCCTTGGGACCTTCTCCAGCCCCAGGATGCGATGAGCCGACATCGAGGTGCCAAACCGGGCCGTCGATATGGACTCTTGGGCCCGATCAGCCTGTTATCCCCGGCGTACCTTTTGTCCGATGAGCGATGGCAATTCCACATTCTACCACCGGATCACTTGGTCCTACTTTCGTACCTGCTCGACCTGTCGGTCTCGCAGTCAAGCTCCCTTCTACCCATACGCTCGACGCACGATTGCCAACCGTGCTGAGGGAACCTTAGAACTCCTCCGTTACCTTTTAGGAGGAGACCGCCCCAGTCAAACTGACCCGCTGCCATTGTCCCAAGACCCGATTCAGGGTCCATGGTTAGAATCCCCACAATGGAAGTGTGGTGTCTCATTGGCGACTCCACCTTCCCCAAAAGGAAGGCTTCGCTGTCTCCCACTTACGCTGAGCATCCATAGCAAAGATCCAGTAACAGCTTACAGTAAAGGTGCACGGGGTCTTTCCGTCCTACTGCGGGTAGGCGGCATCTTCACCGCCACTACAACTTCGCTGAGCCTCTCTTTGAGACAGTCGTCAACTCGTTACACGATTCGTGCAGGTCGGAACTTACCCGACAAGGAATTTCGCTACCTTAGGACCGTTATAGTTACGGCCGACATTCGCTGGGACTTGGGTTCAGAGCTTCGCCTGGCCGAAGCCAAGCTGACCCCTTGCCGTAATCTTCCAGCATTGGTCACGTGTCACACCCTATACGTCGTCTTCGCGACTTGGCAGAGTGCTGTGTTTTTGTTAAACAGTCGGTTGACGCTGTTCACTGCGGCCCCTTACGGGGCGCCCCTTCTTCCGAAGTTACGGGGCTAACTTGCCGAGTTCCTTAAAGAGATTTAACTCACGCGCCTGAGTATACTCTACTCACCCACCTGTGTCGGTTTACGGTACGGGCGCCTTAGTCTACACGTGGGCTTTTCTTGGCACCGTCTTTGAAGGATCCCGTCAGGATTGCTCCTTTCGGTCCCCTTGCGGGACAAGGGCATTCATCACCTCGCCCTTCTCCGACGATGCGTCCCCCACGCTTAAATGTCGGCGGTGCTGGAATATTAACCAGCTCGACATCGCTTACGCCCATCGGCCTCAGCTTAGTTCCCGACTAACCCTGGGCGGACGAACCTTCCCCAGGAAACCTTGGGTTTACGGCGGATCGGATTTTCACCGATCTTATCGCTACTCATGTCTGCATCCTCACTTCCAAGCGCTCCACGGTCGGTTCCCCTTCCGCTTCACAGCACTTGGAACGCTCCCCTACCACTCCCTTCGATCGGAACCGAAGAAAATCCGCGGCTTCGGTATGCAGCTTATCGCCAATCATTTTCGGCGCCGGATCTCTCGGTGAGTCAGCTATTACGCACTGTTTAAATGGTGGCTGCCTCTAAGCCAACATCCTCACTGTCTTCGAAACCCAACATCCTTTTCACTTAGCTGCATTTGGGCACCTTAGCCGGCGATCTGGGTTGTTTCCCTCTCGACGATGAAGCTTATCCCTCACCGTCTTACTCCCGTGTTGCACCCTGCGGTATTCAGAGTTTGGTTAGATTCGGTACCCTGGTGTGGGCCCTAGTCCATCCAGTGCTTTACCCCCGCAGGTCAGCACACGAGGCTAGACCTAAATCTATTTCGGGGAGAACCAGCTATCAGGGGGTTTGATTAGTCTTTCGCTCCTACCCACAGTTCATCGGAGACGTTTTCAACCGTCACCCGTTCGGACCTTCATCACCGGTTAAAGTGACTTCATCCTGACCATGGGTAGATCACCTCCCCTTCGGGTCTACTACTTGCGGCTGACCGCCCTATTCGGACTCGCTTTCGCTTCGCCTCCGTCCCATCAGGACTTAGACTTGCCACAAACAGTAACTCGCAGACTCATTAAGCAAAAGGCACGCCATCACCCTTTCGGGCTCTGACACCTTGTAGGCACATGGTTTCAGATCTATTTCACTCCCCTCGCCGGGGTTCTTTTCACCTTTCCCTCGCGGTACTGGTTCACTATCGGTCGCTGACACGTATTTAGCCTTACGCCGTGGTCGGCGTAGCTTCACGCGAAGTTTCACGTGCATCGCGTTACTCAGGATACCACCGAGCGTTGCTTGGTTTTCGGTTACAGGCCTCTCACCTTCTTTGAGGCGACTTTCCATCCGCTTCACCTAACCGCACAACTACCCATTTGGTGGTCCTACAACCCCGGACGGCAAGCCGTCCGGTTTGGGCTGTTCCGCTTTCGCTCGCCACTACTTACGGAATCGCATTCGCTTTCTTTTCCTCCGCTTACTGAGATGTTTCACTTCGGCGGGTTTGCTCTTCCGGCCTATGCATTCAACCGGAAGCGGCGCGACATTACTCGCGTCGGGTTACCCCATTCGGAGATCCCCGGATCATAGCGTGCTTCCCGCTCCCCGAGGCTTATCGTAGGTAGCCACGTCCTTCGTCGCCGTTCAGCGCCAAGGCATCCACCATGCGCCCTTTGTAGCTTTTTCGTCGCCGTCTCTTTGGAGCGTCTGCGCTTACGCGCAGGTCTCTTCAAGACACCGGCAGAAGCTATAATGGCTTCTCTTCTGTTGCCTGCAGTTTTCAAAGAACGGCTTCGCCTCAATGGCAAGGGCATGAAGGCCAGCGCCCGTCATGAGCTCCCGCCTCCATGCCGCTGCCATCCCGATCGCTGGGCCTGACTGGGCTCGAACCAGTGACCCTGCGCTTATCAAGCGCATGCTCTAACCAACTGAGCTACAGGCCCCTGGGCAGTAACGAACGAAGGTTGCTGCACCCTGGAGGCAAGGGGATTCGAACCCCTGACCTACAGCGTGCAAAGCTGTCGCTCTACCAACTGAGCTATGCCCCCTTCCTACGGACGAGCATACCTGGCGCCATCAAGCGGCGGATGACTTCTCACGAAGCAGAATTGAATTGTGCGTGACGCCCATGGAACTCCTTGCGGAATCCCGCTTCCCTCTCGAGTTTCCTTTCGAGGGAAGTCGACCTAGTCCGGAAAGTCGTCGAACGGCTGATGCCCTTCTCCGACCCGGACCTACTCCTTAGAAAGGAGGTGATCCAGCCGCAGGTTCCCCTACGGCTACCTTGTTACGACTTCATCCCAATCACTAGTCACACCTTCGACGCTCAAAGGAACGGCTTCGGGTGCAGCCAGCTTTCAGGATGTGACGGGCGGTGTGTACAAGGCCCGGGAACGTATTCACGGCGCCGTAGCTGATGCGCCATTACTAGCGATTCCGGCTTCATGAAGGCGAGTTGCAGCCTTCAATCTGAACTGGGCTCGGTTTTGGGGATTTGCTACACCTCGCGGTCTTGCGTCCCTTTGTACCGAGCATTGTAGCACGTGTGCAGCCCTGGCCATAAGGGCCATCCTGACTTGACGTCGTCCCCACCTTCCTCCCCCTTGAAGGGGGCAGTCTGTCTAGAGAGCCTTTCGGCAACAGGACACAGGGGTTGCGCTCGTTGGGGGACTTAACCCAACATCTCACGACACGAGCTGACGACAGCCATGCAGCACCTGTGCAGCTCGCCCTTGCGGGCCATCCCGTTTCCGGGACTGAACGCTGCATGTCAAGGCCAGGTAAGGTTCTTCGCGTTGCATCGAATTAAGCCACATGCTCCACCGCTTGTGCGGGCCCCCGTCAATTTCTTTGAGTTTTAGCCTTGCGACCGTACTCCTCAGGCGGTGCGTTTAATGCGTTAGCTTCGGCACCGGCGGGGTCGAATCCGCCGACACCTAACGCACACCGTTTACGGCTAGGACTACCGGGGTATCTAATCCCGTTTGCTCCCCTAGCTTTCGTGTTTCAGAGTCAGGTTTCGTCCAGGAAGCCGCCTTCGCCACCGGTGTTCCTCTCGATATCTACGCATTTCACTGCTACACCGAGAGTTCCGCTTCCCCATCCGAACCTCTAGCCAGGCAGTTTCGAACGCAGTTCCTCCGTTAGGCAGAGGGATTTCACATTCGACTTTCCTAACCTCCTACACACCCTTTACGCCCAGTAAATCCGAGCAACGCTCGGGACCTCTGTATTACCGCGGCTGCTGGCACAGAGTTAGCCGTCCCTTCCTCTCCGCATACTATCAAGCTCTCCTGCTTATTCAGCAGGGGAGCCTTGTTCTGCGGTGACAGGAGTTTACAACCCGAAGGCCTTCCTCCTCCACGCGGCGTCGCTCCATCAGGCTTTCGCCCATTGTGAAAAATTCTCGACTGCTGCCACCCGTAGGTGTCTGGGCCGTGTCTCAGTCCCAGTGTGGCTGGCCATCCTCTCAGACCAGCTACCCGTCATAGCCTTGGTGGGCCTTTACCCCGCCAACTAGCTGATAGGACGCGGGCTCATTCAGAAGCGCGAGGCCCTTTCAGGTCCCCCGCTTTAATCTAGCTAGGCTAGACCACATGCGGAATTACCCCGGCTTTCGCCGGGCTATTCCCCACTTCGGAGTAGATTCCCACGCGTTACTCACCCGTTCGCCACTGAACTTGCCTCCTATTGCTAGAAGACAAGCTTCGTGCGACTTGCATGTCTTATCCACGCCGCCAGCGTTCGCTCTGAGCCAGAATCAAACTCTCCGTGATGAAGAGATGATGCTGACTTTCCCGGTCAAGCCGGGATTGCTATCCCGGCCTCCGTTACCGGAGTCCGGGCAGCGTCACAAAGCTCTTTGCGAAATTTGGGCGTCCCGCACAATTCAATTCTGTTTCGCTTTGGCGAAACCATTTTCAAAGATCGTCTTCCGCGCCTTTTCGCGCGGAGCCGCCGAATTTCCGGCGAAGGAGAACGAATATGCTGAAAGCCACTCCGATTGGCAAGCCATTTTCCTGAAAAATTCGCTTCCCGGGGGCGCTGGCTTCCTTCTTCGAGCTTTTCGCAATCAACATCTGCCCGGAGATTTGACAAGATCTCATCCGAACTCCATGGGATAGTCCCGTCGTGAGCGACTCCTTCGGCCCATTGCCCGGCGCCCGATCCTCGGTCGTTTTCCGTTCCGGGGACGAGCTTTTTTTGGCCCGGTGGCTTTCCCTGCTTCTCCCGCTCCTCGCGTTTTTGCTCTGCATTTCCGGCTCCGCTCTTCTTCCCCTGATCGACCGCGATGAGCCCCGCTTCGCCGAAGCCGCTCGGGAGATGGCCGAGCGCGGGGAATGGTGGGTGCCCTACTTCAACGGCGCTTATCGGCTCGACAAGCCTCCGCTGATTTACTGGCTCATGGGGATCAGCTTCCGCGCCTTCGGCGAGAACGAGCTCGGGGCTCGCATGCCATCGATCGCCCTCGACGCACTTCTCTGCCTCCTCCTTTTCCGGATCGGGAGATCCTTTTACGGGCTTCGCGGCGGAGTCGTGGCCGCCCTGTCGGCCTCCACTTGCCTTCAGGTCTTGATTCACGGTCGCCTTGCCGTTGCCGACATGCCGATGGTTGTAGCGACCACCCTGGCCCAATGGGCGATTCTTCGGCTTCTGGAGGGGGGGAAATCGTGCTGGTTTTGGACGCTCTGGATCTCCCTCGGGCTCGGCTTCCTTGCGAAGGGCCCGATCGCCTGGGCCGTGCCCCTGATGACCGTTGTTCTCTGGCGCCTCATTCTCTGGAGACAATCGGCTCCCTGGGGCCGACTCCATCTTTTCAAAGGCGCACTGGTCGCGACGGGGATCGTGGCTCTCTGGGGGATCCCCGCTCTGCTCTTGACGCACGGTGCCTTTTGGACTCAGGGGATGGGCGAGCATGTGCTCCGCCGAGGCGTGGAGGCCTTCGACGGCCGACCCCATTTCTGGGGCTACTACCTCGTTTCCTCTCTCGTGAGCCTTTTTCCCTGGTCAGCCTTTCTCGGCTGGATTCTGGTCTCGCTTCGGGAGCGCTACTCCTCCCGCTCCGCCTTCCTCGTCGCCTGGTTTTTCGCTCCCTTTCTCCTCTTCACCCCCTACGCGACCCAGCTCCCCCATTATCTTCTGCCCGGATTTCCCGCGTTCTTTCTTCTCTTAGGGCAAGCGGCGACAACGCCGACCCGATCTCGGCCGCTGCGCCTGACCATTTTCTGGTTCGTCTGGAGCATCGGGTTCCTTGGGGGCTGCCTTGCTCTCTTGGCGACGCTCACGCGCCCGTGGGAGCCGCGCTTGGCGGCGCTCCGGCTCGCCCTTTGGGCACTCGGCGGGATTTTCTTCTCCCTCTGCTTGCTGGCGCTCGCAGCAAAGGCGACCCTTTTCTCCGATGGCACGAGCTCGCCCAGGCCTCGGCCGTCCCGGCTTCTCCCCCTCGGTCTGGGCATCGTTTCCCCCTTCGCCCTCGCAGGGTGCTTCTGGCTGCTGGGAGCCAGCTTGCGAACGGTCGAGCCAGCGCTCGCCCTCCGCCCCCTATGGAAAAGCCTTCCGCAAGACACCGTTTTCCGGGCGAACGGCTATACGGAGCCGAGCCTGGTGTTCTATTCCGGGCGAAGATGGGTCATGGATGCGGAGGAGGAAGGGCCAGGCTCCTCCGCGAGCGAGAGGGCACCCTCGTTCTCCGTTCGCCTCCAGCGGGAACGAACCTTGCAGGATGCGTTCCGATGGCTCTTCTCCGGACGCCCGGCCCTGCGCGATTCCTCTCCCTTCTACGCCCCTCCCGCTCCATCCAACGGCGGCTGGCTCGGCGCAAGCCGAATCGAGGGTTTTGATTCGGCCCGCTTTTCCTGGGTCGACTTGGAAGTTCGCTCTCGCCCGGGTTCGGAGGGGATTCCACCGAAGCCGCAATGAATCCGACGAAACCGCCCCTCGGATTTTCCTCCGCGGGCTCGGAGCAAGAGGAAGCTCGCTCAGTCGATCGGAGCCTCGGAGAATCGAAGGATCGTATCCGCGGGGGGGCGCGTATCGTCGGGTCCGGGAAAATCGAGAATGTAGTGTAGCCCGCGGCTCTCCCGGCGCTCGAGCGCCGAGTCGACGATCAAGGATGCAACGAGGGCAAGATTCCGCAGGTCGATCAAGTCCGCATTGAGACGATAACTCCAGTAGTACTCCCGGATCTCCCTCGCCAGGTTCCGGAGGCGAACCCCGGCGCGACGTAGCCGCTTCCTGGTGCGGACGATTCCGACGTAATCCCACATGAGCTCGCGAATCTCCCGCCAATTGTGCGCCACGACGACGAGCTCGTCCGGATCGGCCGCCGATCCCTCATCCCACAGGGGAATGGTGACCTTCCGCGAAGGCGGCTTCCCGATGCTGCTCGCTCGGGCCGCGCGATAGGAGATGACGACCGCCTCCAGGAGGCTGTTGCTCGCCAGCCGATTGGCCCCGTGCAAGCCTGTGCATGCCACTTCCCCCGCCGCCCAGAGACCCGGTAGCTCCGTCCGCCCGTCGATGTCCGTGACCACCCCTCCACACTGGTAATGGGCCGCCGGCACGACAGGAATGAGATCCGCGGCCATGTCGATGCCGTAGCGAAGGCAGGCGGAGTAGATCGTTGGAAACCTCCCCAGAAGGAACTCCTTCCCCTTCTGACGGATATCGAGATAGACGCAGGGATGCCCGCTCCGCTTGATTTCCGCATCGATCGCACGCGCCACGATGTCCCGCGGCGCAAGCTCCCCCCGGGGATCGACATCGGGCAAAAATCGGTCTCCCTGGTGGTTCACGAGCAGAGCTCCCTCTCCTCGCAAGGCCTCGCTGATCAGGAAGCTCTTCGCCCGCGGGTGATAGAGGCAGGTGGGATGGAACTGAATGAACTCCATGTTGGCGACCGGCACCCCGGCCCGGAAGGCCATGGCCACCCCATCCCCGGTAGCCACATCCGGATTGGAGGTATAGAGGTAGACCTTTCCGCAGCCGCCCGTCGCAAGCAAGGTATGGTGAGCGCAGAAGACCTCGACCCTGCCCGAGGCACGGTCAAGCACATAACAGCCAACGCACCGGTTCTCGGAGGAATAGCCCAGCTTTCCGAGCGTGATCAGATCGACCGCCTGATGCTCCTCCAAGAGCTGAATTCGGGGATTGGCCGAAACCGCTTGCAGCAGGACCTGCTCGATTTCCTTGCCCGTGGCATCGTCCACGTGAAAGATCCGGCGGCGGCTATGGCCCCCCTCTTTCCCCAGATCCCAGATTTCGCCTTCCTCCCCTGGACGAGTGGCAAAGCGGACTCCCAATCGAGCCAAGTCCCGGATTCTGTCGGGCCCATCCTCGACGATCCTGCGGACAACCGCTTCCTTGCACAGTCCACCCCCGGCATTGAGCGTGTCTTGAATGTGCAGATCGAAGGTATCGGTCGCCGAGGCGACGCAAGCGACGCCGCCTTGCGCATGCAGGGTGTTCGACTCCCGCGCGGCGCCCTTGGTCAGAATTGCCACTGTCCCGGCCTTCGATGCCTCGAGCGCATAGAAGAGTCCCGCCAGCCCACTACCGATGACCAGGAAGTCGAATTGCTTCGGGGATTCCATGCGGTCCCCTGTGGTTCCCTACGCGCTCATTTCCGGAGCGAAATCCCCGATGCCTTCTGCTTCTTGACCCGATGGAGCGTCGGCACCGGCTTCCGCAGATTCCAATAGGTCTGTCCCATCGAAACGAGGTTATTCACCGTCCAGTAGAGCGGCAACGCTGCGGCGAAGTTGTAGAAGAAGACAAGGAAGAAGACGGGCATCCACTGCATCATGCGCGTCTGAGGATTCTCGGCGGGAGGCGAGCTCATCCGGGCGAGAATGATCTGCGTCCCCACCATGATGAGCGGCAAGGGGTTGATGTCCAGGCCGATGCCCGGCAGGGTCGCCACCGTGTCAGGCCGAGTCAGATCGTGGATCCACAAGAAGGATTGATGCCGCAGCTCCACCGCGCTTTGCAGCATCGTGTAGAAGCCGATGAAAATGGGCACCTGTACGACTACGGGCAGGCAGCCTCCGACCGGATTCACCCCGAACTCGCGGTAGAGCCTCATCGTCTCCGCCTGTATCTTGTCGGGCTGGTCCTTGTACTTGGCCTGCAGCTCCTTCATCCGGGGGCTGAGCGCCTGCATCTCCTTCATGTGCCGGTTCGCCGCCGATTGGAGCGGCCAGAAGACCGCCTTGATGCAGAGCGTGAAGACGATGATGACGACTCCGTAGTTCGGAAGAATCTGATGCAAGTGGACCATGCACCAGAGGAGGGGCTTCACGATCCAACCCCAGAAGCCGTAATCCATGATCCGGTCGGTCCCCGATCCCAGGTTCTTGAGCAGGCTATATTCCTTGGGTCCGGCAAAGACCGCAAACGTCGTCGCAAGCGAGGAGCCGGGCGGAAGAACGATGTCGGGAAAGGACGCCCAAGCTTTCAAGCCCGCGGGAGGCTGGCCCTTGCCTCCCCCGGGAAAGTCGAGCAGCGGTTCGCGAACGCAGACAAGACGGTCGGGAGGGAGAGTTCCTGGAGGAAGCAGGATCGTCGCATAGAACTGGCTTTTTACCGCAACCCAGCGCATGGGCTCCTTCGGGCTATCGATCAGCGAGCGAGGCCCCCTCCATTGCATGCCCAGGAAGCCCGCAGAGCCAAAGTCCGGAAGGCTGATTCGACCGAGCTTCCCTTGAACGGAAAGCCAGTTTGCCGCAACGCTGGCCGGAGGGTCCTGCCGATGGATCGGCTCGCCCAGTCCGACGCAGAGCTTCCATCGGGGAAGGGCGATCTCCCGAGTCGCCGGATTGGCCCACTGCTGCTCGAGCCGAACCTCATGCTCCCCACTCAGCCGATAGCGCCGCCGGAGCTCCACGCCGTTCGGGAGCGTTCGGGAGAAGACGACGTCCTTGCCTTCCCGGTCGCAGCGATACGCGGCCAAGGAGTCTCCCTCGTCCCCTATGGTCAAATTCAATATGGGTTCGCGGCCAAAGCGATTGAGCACGAGCATCTCCTCTCCATGAGCACGCTGGGTCTTGAGCTCGATCGAGCGGATGGCCCCTCCCCAGGACGTAAAGAGGACTTTGATCTCCGCATTTTCGAGCACCGCCGTCTCCTCCGGAGGGAGAGACCCCCGGCTCGACAACGGCTCTCCGGGCCCAATCTCCCCGACCCCTCCGTTCGCCCCCTCTCCCGACCCGGTCGTGGGCAGCTTGAGCCCCTCCACGGGTTCCGTCGCCTGCGTCGTTTTTGGCGCGTGGCGCGGCCCGTAGTGAGAGATCACATACCATTGCCACGCGAAGAGGCCGATCACGCACAAGATCAGCCCGAGCCATCCCTTTCGATCCATCGTCTCCTTTCCCGATCCGCCGAGTTTCCTCTAGCGGGCCTCTCGCGTCTCCCTCCCCATTCGCTCGGGCAGCTCAGAACCAGCCGCTGGCAGGGCAACAATGCGGTCGCCCTCCCGGGGCGCTGCCGGCAGAGCCTCCTCCGCTCCGGTGCCACACCTCTCCGTCCTGGGAAGCGTCCGCTCGCACCCGGGAACGGGATCCCACCCCGAGGTGCCCCACGGATGGCACCGGAGGATGCGACGGAGGCTGAGCAGAAGCCCAGCCCCGTAGCCGTGCCTCTCTACAGCCTGCCGGCAATATTCCGAACAGGTGGGCACGTGTCGACAACAGCCGTACAATCCGAACGTCTGTCGCAACGGGGTCAGCACCCCGCGATAGATCGCCAAGACCCAATGAATGCCTCGCTTCACCTTTCCCGAGCCCGTGCCGACAACCTCACCATTTTCTCTTTTAGTCGCCAGAAGTCGAGTGAAGCTGCGGATCGCCGGGCGATCCAACCATACACCCAAGGATCGTCGGCCTGACAGATCCAGCGCCGAAATGCCTCGCGCATTCGCCGTCGAACTCGATTCCGGACGACGGCATTGCCGATCTTCCGCGGCGTGGCGAAAAATGCGTCGCCTTCGAGCTCCGGATCTCGCGGCAGGACAAGCAGGAGTAGGGCAGCATCGTTCAGGCGTCTTCCCGACGCGAAGAAAAGGCGGATAGCGCGCCGCTTTCGGATCGTCTTCGTGGGAAGGAGATCGACCGGTATTCGGCTAGGCACCCGTGTGGCGGGCGAACTTGCGCTCTACACTCTTGGGAACAAGCCGATATCGGCCTTTTGCCCGGCGGCGCCGGAGCACGATTCGCCCGGTGCGTGAGCGGGTCCGTTCGAGAAACCCGTGCTGCCGCACGCGGCACCGTTTCGAAGGTTGATATGTTCGCTTCATTCGTTTTCCCTCACTTTCACTCGGTCCTCTCCGTCGGTTCCGCTCGGGAACGCGTCCGGAGCCCGATGCCCCGCCAACATCCCTTCGATCAGGCGGTCCACCTGGCTGCCGAGGAGATCCACGACCTCTTCCAGCGCTTGCTTGGAATCCCCCGGAGCGAGCGCCGCCAGCTCGTTTCGGGCACCGCGGAGGATTCCCTCCACCTTGCTCTGCGTCCTGGGCAAAACTCCGTTATCGGCGAGAAGCGGCAACAGATCCTCCCGGCTGGTAAAGCTTCCACGATGAAAGGCATCGATCAACTCGTTCCGCCAAGTCCCGTTCTTGGAGTCGAGCAGGTAGAGAATCGGCAGCGTCGGCTTTCCTCCTCCCCAATCGGTGCCCAAAGTCTTTCCCGTGACCTCTTCCTTTCCCAGGAGATCGAGGCAGTCATCGTAAATCTGATAGGCGATTCCGAGCGCCATGCCATAACGCCCCAAGGCACGGCTCGCATCGTCCGGCACCCCGTTGAGCCAGGCGCTGACTTCGCAGGGCATGCGGAAGAGCTCCCCGGTCTTCCGCTCGATGATCCGGAAGTAATCTTCCTCCCGAAGATCCCAATCGAACCGCCTCTGCGTCTGCAGGATCTCGCCAGAGCAGACGGTGCAGACCGCGGTCGCTACCCGCTCCACCGAACCTTCCGGCAGCCTGGCGCAAATCCGGAGGGCGTGTGCGAAGAGCGTGTCGCCCAACAAGACCGACACCTCGTTCCCCCATCGCGAGGTCGCCGTTGGCTCTCCTCGCCGGATGAGGGCTCCGTCGAGGATGTCATCATGAACCAGCGTCGCCACGTGAATCATCTCGACAACCACGGCCAAGGCGATGTGATCGGCCCGCACGCCGCCGCTCACACCCGCAGCGAGCACGACCAAGAGAGGGCGCAGGCGCTTTCCTCGGCTCGCAAGGAGGGAGTGAAAGTGCGGACGGATCCAAGGGTCCATCTCTTCCGCCTGGCGCGCGACCTCCCGGTCGATCTGCTCGAGCGTCTCCTGGAACGCCGCAACGACGCCCAGCCGATCCGCCACATGCTCCTGCCACTTCTGGTCGCTCAGCTTCAAAATCATCTCCGTACCCCGGCGGGGATCCTTCCTCGCATCTGAAAAGCGCCGATCACCATACGCATCCGATTTTTCTTCTGTCAAACCAGGAGGAGCGGCTTGTTACTTCCGCACGAGGCGCCCGAGGGAAAAATTTACGCTAATCCCCCTCCTTGGAAAGCGCTCTTTGCCGGCGAGCTTCGATGCGGTACGATGCGCCCGGTCCGGTAGCCCAAGCCGCGAGAAGACCCTCTTATCGTAGGCAAGCGGGAGCCCGGATGGTATAGTGTCGCTCGATGCGGACAAAGACGCGATCTCGAATCGGCGGGTTCCTGATCCTCTCCCTGCTCTTGCATCTTCTATTGACCTTTCTCTTCACCTCGGGCATCAAGCTCCGGCTCTTCCCCTCGTCCCCTCCCCCGAGCCCCCCTCCCCCCAGCCTGACCATGCTCCAAATGGTCTCGCCCGACACGTTCATGCCCACCGAGGAGTGGCAAAAGAGCGACAAGGTCGACCCGCGAACTCCGTTGCAGTCGGAACGGAACACGGCTCTGCGCAGCGAGCAGTCCAACACGCAGAAGGATTCGCCCATCCCTCAGATGAAGGGACACCCGCGCGCCTCGATGACCTACCAGGACCAGCCGGGGAGCCGTCCGTCGCCACCCCATCCTTCCGGCCCGTCACGTCCTACCCGCCCGAGCCCGCAAAGCCAGCCATCGCCGCAGTCTCCCCCATCAAAGCCCACTCCGGTTCAGAAGCCCACGGAGCAGCCGAAGGCCGCGACCGAGAAGCCGACGGAGAAGCCAAGGCAGGAAGAGAAAAAGATCGTCAAGGAGGAAGCGGAGGCCCCGAAAGTCGCCGACCCCCGCCGACCCGACGTTTTCCCGCGGGATCTCCCGGACGCCAAGCCGCTCCTCCCGCTTTCTCCCGAGAAGCCGAAAAAGCCCGATGAGGCCGCAAGCCAAAAGCAAGGGGAGAAGCTCGCCGAGGAGTCCTCCCAGCCCGAAGCCAAGCGTCCGCGCACCCAGGATCCGAACCAGGAGAGTCAGCAGCGACCCGAGCAGAAGCCCGAGCCCGAAGCCACCCCCCCTCCCGCTCCGCCGCCCTCCCCGGCCTCCCTGCCGAGGCACCGGATGCAGCTCGCCGGCGGGCGCACCGCCGAGATCGGGCCCGCCTCTCCCGCCACCCGGGAAACAGAGCTCGGCCGCTACAAGGCCCGGATGTACCGCGCCATCGGCTCGCGCTGGTATCTGGAAGTCGAGCAGAACATGGCCCTGCTCGCCCTCGGAGCGGTCCAGGTGCGCTTCTATGTCCAGGCTGACGGCACCATCCGCAACCTGCAGATCGTCTCCGAGGATGGACGCACCGAGGTGCTTCGGACGATCTCGAGCGATTCGGTCCGGCTTTCCGCCCCCTTCGAACCCTTTTCCGAAGGCATGAAAACCCAACTGGGAGGGGGATTCTGGGAGGAGATCACCTTTACGATCTACTAGCCCCATGGCTTCCGCGGCATTGTTCTTCGGCACGCCACGGGGAGTCGTCCGACCCCGCGAAAGCTTGTGATTTTCGGCTAGCCTCCGGGCATGGAGCATGCTACATGGGTTGCGGCAGCAGTCTTGCCGGCTTGCAACCGCATGGTTGCGGGCACACTTCCCCGGAAGCGTGCCCTCCTGCCCGAGACGGGCGCAAGACGAATTCCACCATGAGGTAAGAGAATGCTCTATTACGCGGACATCTCTGACGTGTTCGGCTCCATCGGCCGCTTTATCGACGCCGCCGGCATCTTCATCTATCCGGTCGTCCTCTGCTCGATCATCGGCTTGGCGGTGATCCTGGAACGAGGCTTTGCCCTTCGTCGCGCGCGGATCATCCCCTCTCCACTCGCCCGGGCCATTCAGGAGCTCGGTTGGGGAGAGAGTCCCGAGCGCGTGGAAAAGCTCTGCCAGAACGAGAAGACCGTGCTCAGCCGCTTATCGCGCTCCTGCCTGCAAAACATCACCTGGTCGAAGTTCGAGAACACCGAGGCCCTCCAGGTAAAGGCACGCGCGGAGATCGCCCAACTGGAACGGGGACTCGTCATCCTGGAGATCATCACTGGCATTGGACCTCTACTCGGCCTCTTGGGAACGCTCTCGGGATTGATCACGATCTTCGGTAACGTGGGGAGCCACGGAATCGCCACGCAGGGAGCGGCGATCGCCCACGGGATCTCGGAGGCACTGCACACCACATTAGCGGGTCTAGCGATCGCAGTCCCCTGCCTGGTCGCGCACAGCATCTACACCCGTCGGGTGGAAGCCTTCGGCGTCGAGCTCGAGAATCTCTGCTCCGATCTGCTCGCCAAGATCTACACCGAGGCCCCGGCGCCGGAATATTAATTATCCCTATCGAGCGGACCGGCTGGACCCTATCCGACCCTCCGGCGAAAGACCCACCAGGCTCCGAGCAGCGTAGCCAGGGCGATCAGCGCCATCGGGATATACTCGGTCCAGACTTCGGCGAAGCCGGCCCCCTCCAGGAAGACGCGCCGGACGACGACCAGAGCGTACCGCAACGGGTTGAGAAGGGTGAGCCACTGCACGACCTCGGGCATGTTTCGGATCGGCGTCGAGAAGCCGGAAAGCACGATCGCCGGGCTGAGGAAGAAAAAGCTGCCGAGAAGAGCCTGCTGCTGCGTCATCGACAGAGAGGAGATCGTCAGGCCCACGCCGATCGTCGCCAGGCTGTAGAAGGCCAAGCCGACGTAAAGGGCCAAAAGATTCCCGACAAAGGGAATCCGAAACCAGAGGATTGCGGCCAGGAAGATCAAAGTCACCTCCCCCATGGCCACGAAGAGGCCGGGCACCACCTTGCCCACGACGATCTCCCACGACCTCATGGGAGTCACCAGGAGCTGATCGAGGGTCCCCGCCTCGCGTTCGCGGGCGACGGAAAGGCCGACGCTCATGATCGACACCACCAGTGTCAGGGTTGCCAGCAGCCCCGGAACGATGAACCAACGGGATTCCAGGTTCGGATTGAACCAGGAGCGTGGCTGAAGGACGGCGGGAGGCGGCTTGATCCCGTGTAAGGGGAGCCAGCTCGCGTTAAAATCCAGAACGATCTGGTTGACGTAACCGAGCAGGATTCCGGCGGTATTCGAGTTTCTGCCGTCAACGATCGCCTGCAGCCGAGCGGGAGGAGCGGTGAAGAGATCCCGGCTGAAATTCCTCCCGACGTGAAGCACCAGCAGCGCCTGCTTCCGGTCGATCACCTTGGCGAGCTCCTCATCCGAATGAATGCGCCCGGTGCAGCGGAAGACGCGAGAACCCTCGAAGCGGGCGAGCAGGTCGCGCGAGGCACCGCTATTTTCCTCGTCGTAGACCGCGTAGGCGACACGGTTGACGTCAAAGGTGGCGGCGTAACCGAAGATGATCAGCTGAATCAGCGGGGGCCCGATCACCACGAACCGGCTCCGCTTGTCTTGAAAGAGCGCCAGGAGCTCCTTGACGATCAGCCCGAAGATTCGCTGAACCATGCTTCCTCTTTCTATTCCAAGCTTCGCCGCGACATCCGCCAGGCAATTCCGAGGAAGAAAGCCGCCATCAGGACGAGAGCGACCAGGTTCGGCAGAAGGACACTCCAGACATCTCCCGCGAGGAAAACCGTCTGGAGCAAGGCAACGAAGTAGCGGGCGGCAAAGAGATAGGTGAAAGCCCGAATCGGCCCGGGCATCGAACCGATGTCGAAGATGAAGCCAGAGAGGATGAAGGCGGGAAGAAAGGTGGAAACGACCGCGACCATGCTCGCCAGGAAGGTGCTCCGGAACGCAGTGGAGATCAGCAGGCCCATCCCGAGAGAAGAGAGAAGGAAAAGCGAGGCCGCCAGGAAAAGGACCCACGGCGAGCCGACGAGGGGCGCGCCAAAGAGGCCGACCGCGATGACCACGCAAGCCGCCATCCCGCCCATCCCGAGGACAAAGTAGGGGCCAATCTTGCTCCAGAGGATCTCCGCCACCGAGACCGGCGTAGAGAGAAGGGCTTCCATCGTCCCCCTCTCCCACTCCCGGGCAATGACCAGCGCGGTCAAGAGCGCTCCAACCAGGGTCATGTTGATCACGATGACACCCGGTGCCAGGTAGTGGCGGCTTTCGAGCGCGGGATTGAACCAGACCCGCGCCTCGACATCGACGGGCGTGAGGATGGGTTGTCCGGAGGTCTTCGTCTCCCATTCGAGCCACTGGCTCCAGACGCCTTGGAAATATCCTTCCAGCAGCCGGGCCGTATTGGCATCGACTCCGTTGACAATCAGGGAAAGCGGGGCGTTGCCCTCGCGCAGTCCTCGCCGGGTGAAATCCCCCCAAAGCCAGAGAATCGCATCCACCTCTCTCTGACGCAGCGCATCTTCCCCTTCTCCAATGCTCCCATAAGGATGGGGCGAGAAGTAGCGCGACTGCTCGAGCCCTCCCGTGAAGCTCGCCGTCAGCGGGTTGGGCTTTTCGACGACGACACCGATGGGCAGGCGCTGAGCGTCCAGGGAAATCCCGTAGCCGAAGACCAAGAGCAGGATCGCGGGCAGAAGCACGCCGATCCCGATGCTCGCCGGATCCCTCCCAATCTGAATCCACTCCTTCCGCCAGAGGGCGAGAAAGCGGGAAACCCGGGGGCTCATCTCTCCTCCCTGCTCCTTTCGATGAGCCGGATGAAAGCCTCTTCCATGGAAGGCTCCGGCCTCTCCTCCGTCCGGAACGGCTCCTTGATCTGGTCCGGGGAACCTTCCGCCAGAATCCTCCCTTCGGCGATGATGATCAGCCGATCACAGAACTCCGCCTCTTCGAGATGATGCGTCGTCACCAGCACCGTCACCCCCCGCTGCGCCATCTCCCCGATCCGAAGCCAGAGCTCTTCTCGAGCAAAGGGATCCATTCCCGAAGTCGGCTCATCCAGGAAGAGGATCTCCGGCTCGTGCAGGAGCGCGCAAGCGAGAGCGAGCCTCTGCTGGAAGCCCAGCGGAAGCGATTCTGCATTCGCATTGCGGTAGGAATCGAGCTGGAACTCCGTTTCCGCCCACCCGATCCGCTCCCGTTGGCGCTGCGGCGAAAGACCATAGGCCCTGGCGAAAAATCGCATGTTCTGCCGCACCGTCAGAGCGCCGTAGAGGGAGAACTTTTGCGCCACATAGCCGATCCGGGCCCGCGCGGAAGGAGCACCGGTCCGCAGATCGACTCCCGCCACCCGCGCCAAGCCGGAAGAAGGGGGGAGCAGGCCGCAGAGCATCCGAAAGGTCGTCGATTTTCCGGCACCATTGGGTCCGAGAAGCCCGAAGACCTCCCCCGCTCGGACACGAAAGCCAATCTTCTTGACGGCCTCGAAGCGTCCAAAGAACCGGGAAAGATCCTGCACGACGATCCTGTCCTCACCGATCCGATCGCTCGTGTCGACGGTCGCGGCGCCCTGAGCCTTTGCTTCCCCCCGGCCCTCTCCCGCCTCATCGAGGGAGGTCAGGAACGCATCCGAAAACCGGGGAGAGACCGGCTCCTCGTGGCACCCCTCCAAGAGGCCTTCGGCCAGCAGTTCCGCAATCGGCCTTCCTTCCACCTTCACCAATACGCGCACGCCTTTCCCCTCGATCGAGGCGCTCAGGATTCCCGGGAGCCGCGCGAGCCGGGAATGCAGAGGGCGGGGAGAAAGCGCGTCCGACCAGACAACGAACGTCCTTCCCGCCGCCCGGGTGGCGATCTCCGCGGGATCGCCCGCGCTCAAGAGCTTTCCTTTGGAGAGGAGAATGACCCGCTGGCAGCGCTCGGCCTCCTCGAGATAAGAAGTGCTCACGAAGATCGAGAGGCCCTTCTCGTCTCGCAACCGGAAGAGGATGGCCCAGAGCTCGCGCCGCGAAAGCGGGTCGACCCCCACAGTCGGCTCATCCAAAAGAAGAAGACGCGGGCTCCCCACGAGCGTGCAGACAAGCCCCAGCTTCTGCTTCATGCCTCCGGAAAGATTACCGGCCAACCGATCGGTGAAGGGAGCCAAGCCCGCCATGTGCAGAAGCTCCGCAAACCGAGCCGCACGGTCCGGCTTCGGAGCCCCCTGCAAATCCGCGTAAAGGTTGAGATTCTCCGAAACGCTCAGATCCTCGTAGAGGCCAAAGCGCTGCGGCATATAGCCAAGCTGCGCGGCGAGCTCCTGCGGCTGCCGGGTCGCATCCAATCCCAGGACCGTGACTCGCCCCTCGTCCGGCCGGAGAAGGCCCGTGACGATGCGCAGAAGGGTGGTCTTTCCAGCCCCGTCCGGGCCGACCAGTCCCGTGATCTGCCCGGAAGCAATCTCGATCGAGACCCGATCGAGAGCGGGTACCACCTTCTCCCCTTTCCCAAAGCTCTTGGAAATCCCCTCGACGGATACGCAGGGTAAGCCGCTCGATCTCCCAACGGTATTCATTCCAAGCCGCAGGGAGGGGGAGGCGGTGGATAGGGCTGATTTCTCCGGATCTTCACGGTCGTCGGCATTCCCAGCCGAAGTCGGTAATCCGGGTTGCAGGCATAGACCCGCACCTCGTAGACGAGCCTCGTCCGCAGCTGAGGGGTTTCGACGTTCTTGGGCGTAAACTCCGCCGTCGGCGAAATATACCCGATCCACCCGGGAAATGCCCGTCCCGGGTAGCTATCGGTATAGATCTCCGCCCGCATCCCGGGGAAGATCTTGCCAAGATCGGGCTCCGGGACGTAGATGCGGGCCCAGACCGGATTGTCGAGGGCGACCGTAAAGACCGGAGCCTGAGGCGTGATCATATCCCCGGGCTCCAGGATCCGTACTTCGATCACCCCGTCCTTGGGCGCCACAAGCCTCCCGTCATGCAGCTGCCTCCGGGCCAGGACAAGTGCGGCTTCGTCGGCCTTGAGCCGGTCCCGCGCCTCCTTCACGGCGGCAATCGCGTTGTCCCGGTCCTGGAGCGATACATAGAGATCCTTGGCCAGCGCCTCCGTCCGCCGATAGGTAATGTCGGCATTCTCAAGCGCCGCCTGATCGACCCGTACGGTCGCCTCGGCCTTGCGCACCGCATCGTCCAGGCGCGAGATGTCCAGCTCCGCCAGCACCTGCCCCTTCTTGATCCGGTCTCCCTCCTGAACGAACATCCGCTCGATTCGGCCCTCATCATAGAAGGCGAGCTGGATCTCGCGAATGTCGATGTTCCCGTAGAAGGTGAGCCACTCCTTGCCCTCCCGCTCCGCGCGGAGCCAGAGGAAGAGGCCGGCGGCAGCCGCCAGGAGGACGACACCGACCAGAGCCAGCCCAAGCACTCGTTTTCGGCTCGGGGCCTCCGCCTTTTCCTTTACTGGATTCTCCGCCATCCCATACCCCCTTTACGGCTTCTGGAGCAGCTCGTTCAACGCCCGGACATCCTCCATCGTCAAGACCCCGGCCGCTCCCTTCAATTGCACCCGATTGAGAAGATGGCTGTAGAGAGCCACATAGTAGTCCCTCCGCGCGCTGGCATAGTCGCTGATCACGGTCAATAGGTCGACGATCGAGCGGGTTCCGATCTCATAGCCCTTCCGTGTCCCCTCGAGGCTCGTTTTCGCGGACTCGACGGCGGTCACCGAGCTCTGAAGCTGAGGAACGCTGCTCTGCAGGTTCAGGAAGGCCTCCTCCGTATCGAGCCTGACCTGGTCGACGGTATTATCGAGATAGCGTTGACTCGCCCGCGCCTGGGCCTTGGCTTGCTTGACCCGTGCGCCGATCTGGCCATCGAAGAAGGGCATCGAAAGAGTGAGAAAGCCCGCTTGGCTCTGGATGTCGAGCGGTGCGGCGTTCACCCCGAGCGCTGCCGACGATCCCACGATAGAAAGCACGGGCCATTGCGCGCGCCGATTCTGCTCGATCTGCCCGACCGCCGCCGTCAGCAGGGAGCGGGCTTGATGGAGAAGCGGCTGGTTGTCGACCGCGGTTTTCGTCCAGATATCGATCTGGTCCGGTTGCGGCCCAAGCGGCTTGACCGCCCCGACGTCCACGAGCTTTCCCACCGGCGAATGGGTCAGCCGTTCCAAGGCTTTTCGGGCGATCGCAATCGCATTGGTCGCCGTCGTCAAGGACGATAGCGAGGCATCGAATCGGGCCTTCGCTTCCGAGGCGGCGATGACATCGCCCCGGCCCACCGCAAGAAAGGCGCTCGCCTGCTTCCAGACGCTCTCGAACAAATCGCGCTGTTCGACCGCAACCCGCTGGTTGGCTTCGGCCAGGAGGACATTCAGGTAGGCCTGAACGATTCGAAGGATCAACTGTTGCTGCTGATAGAGAACCATCGCATGTTGCGCCTGCGCTTGCGATTTCGCCACCCGCAACGCCGCAATGCTCTGCCCGTCCAGCAGGGGCTGGGTCAGGAGTACCGTGTAATATTCAGCCGTGGTGCCGGTCGCAAGGCTGAAGACGTTCCCAAAGGAGAGGTTGAGGCTCGCTACCCCCGCTCCCCCATAGGCCTGCATCTTGGGTCCGAGCGCCCAGCGGGCCACCGAGACTCCCGCCGCATTGGCAGTAAGGAGGTCCTTCTCCCGCGCCAGGATCGGATCCGTTCTCGCCGCCTGCCGGAAGACCTCGAGCAGATCCTCGGCGCGACAGGGGAGCAAGGCCGAAAAGCCGAGAATGGCGAGAACCTCGCAGATCCACAAGAGCGCCTCCGCAATCGAGAAGCTTGCCGCAAGGCGCCTTCGGCCAAGGCATCCTCGCCCATGCGCGAAAGGCCGTTGCTTCAACATCTGGTCCTGCCCCTCTTTGATTCCTCGTCCGAGGCAGCCCCCCCTGTGCGCCAGATTCCCGGTTTGCGCGAAGATCTTCCCTTCGGGAGGCGAGCTTCCACAATCCCTACTCGCGCGGCAACGGCGCGCTCGGAGCTTCGCCCGGCGCCGTACGGCTCTCCTGGGGTCCGTTTCTCGGCAGCATCACTCCTATACGGCCTCTCCAGCGCTTTGGCAAGGATCCCGGCCTTTGCCGGCGGGCGAGCCTTTCCCGCGAGGATATCCTCCGGGTTGACCTCCCGCCCGTAGTACTCCCGATTGGTCTCCGGGGCTTCGGCGATCACCGTCCCTTCGAGCGACAGCCCTCCGAAGAGCCCCTGGCTGCGGCTATAGGTATAGACAGCCGCAAAAGGAGTGACCGCTCCCTCGGCCGTGCGGCCCACGGGTCCGGCGGCCGCGCTGATGTCCCCTCCGAGGGTCACGTTGCCGCCACGAGCAAATGCCTGGATCGCCTCCGGGGTATTGAGAACGAGCACAAACTCGGTCACCTCGGCACCGATCTGGAAGCCGAACCCGAGGCCGCCCGTAGCGATGGCCGACGGCCCCGACCAACCCTTGCCCGTCCTTGCCACGACCAGGCCCCTTCCGCCCCGGGCGCTGACCAGGAAGCCCGCCTTGATCACCGTCAGAATCGCCAAGCCCTTTGCATCGCGGAAGATCGCCTCGGGAATCTCCTCCTCGGGGAGCGCCTTGAGCCTCCGGATGATCTCGGCCGATTGCACGACGCTATCCTGGAGATCCCAGGCGAAGGAGCGCCCCGGCCCGAAAAGCATCCAAAGCAGGACGAGCATCAGAATGCTGGTTGCGCCTCTCTTCCCCATCCTCCTCTTCCCCCCGCTTCCGGAACGGTCTTTCGATCGTGAGCGTAGCCTCGTTTTTGACTCCCCGGAGCGCCGAAGGCAAGAGCCCGTTGCTTTTCGCATACGGTTCTCCACTCCTTTTTCTTTTCTTGCGCCCCAAAGCGGGGCAAGCTTTCCGCAACCTTTGCCCTCCTCGGGATCGCGTATGAGCCTTCTTCTTCCGGTCCTCCTCGCACTCTTCTTCCTCTTCGGGACCGAGCGATCTTCGGCCCAAGCCAGTGCCCAGCCGCTCGTCCTGCAACCGTCGCTTGAGAAGACCGAGCAGATTCGCGCTATCGCCAGGCCGGTGGCGCAGAAGCTCTTGGCGACAATCCGGGAAGAGCTCACCCGAGCCCTGACGAAAGGGGGACCGGTCGATGCCATTTCGGTCTGCCAGATCCAAGCACCAAAGCTCACGTCCGAGGTGCGCGACCAGGCACGCCCGGCCGGGACGATTTTTTTGCTCAAGCGCACCTCCAACCTTGTGCGCAATCCTGCGGATGCACCCGACCCGGCTGAACGGCAAGCTCTCCAGATCTACCTGGAGGCAGGGTCGCGGCAGGAGTCGCTCCCGCCAGATCTTCTGCAGAAGGTGGTGAGCGAGGGCAAGACGACCTACCGCTACTACCAGCCGATCCGGGTCGCCGCGCTCTGCCTCTCCTGCCACGGGGACCCGGCCTCCCTGTCGCCCGATGTGAGAGCCGTGCTCCGCGAACGCTACCCCCAGGATCAGGCGGTCGGATACAAAGAGGGGGACTTCCGTGGTCTTGTGGTCGTCGGCCTGACCTCGCCCTGATCACCCATCCCTCCTGCGCGATCCCAATCCCGTGAAGATCCTCTCGCGCTACCTCTACTCCTCCTTTCTCAGGCCCCTGCTCTTCTCGATCCTGGGATTCCTTTCGCTCCTGGTCCTGGCCGACCTCTTCGGCTCGCTCGAAGACTTCATTACCAACAAGACCCCGACCGCCATCGTCGTCTCCTACTACACCGCCTTCTTGCCGGCGGCACTGATCATCGTGGCGCCCCCGGCGACCCTCTTCGCCGCCCTCTATTGCCTGATGCAGTTCCAGCGGCACAGCGAGTTCATCGCCATGCAGAGCTGCTCCGTCCCCTTGAGCCGCATCTTCCTTCCCTTCCTGGTCGTAGGCATCGGGCTGACCGCCGCGCTCCTCGCCGTCCAGCTGGGTCCCGGCGGCAACTCCCAGGCCAAGCGGGACCAGATCATGGAGCAGATCAAAGGCAATCGCTCCGTCGTAACCTCGGTTCGAGGGATGATCTTTCGGGAGGAAGCCCAACACCGGATCTGGTACTTTCAGGAGATCAACCTTGCGACGAAGCAGGCACACAACCTCGAGGTCATCGTGCAGAACGCACTCGGGGTCGATCAAAGAAAATACTTTGCCCGCCTGGGGCAATGGAAGGACGGCCACTGGGTCCTGACCGACGTCAATCGTGTCGACTATGACGCGACAGGCAACTTTCGCAGCTCCACCCGGTTTCCTGAGCTGGCACTGCCCGCCTGGGAGACCCCGCCCCAGCGCATGGTGGCCCTCCAGACCAAGCCGCGGGATCTCGATGCCCGCGAGCTCTGGAAGCTGATCGAAAAGCCGGGTCAGCTCTCCCCCAGGACCCTCGCCCCCTACAAGATTCAATTCTACAACCTCTTCGCCGAGCCCTGCTCCGCCTTCGTCCTCCTCCTGCTCGGGCTCTCGGAAGGAGCCCGGCTCAATCGGAGGCACCCGACCGCGGGCGTCTTCCACGCGATCTTCATCCTGATCGCCTTCTTCCTGATCTATCGCTTCTTCCTCATCCTGGGCCAGGGCGCGCGCCTCCCCGCCCCGGTCGCAGTGAGCCTGCCGCTCGTCGGCTTCCTGATCTTTGGCCTCTTCCGCTTAGCCCCGCTCTTCGGCATCGAGCCCCGGCGCCTGCTGGCGACATAGCGTTTCCCCAAGACGCGGGCAGAGGCCGACGCACCGGGAAAGCGTGCCTCCGCGCAATCTTCCATCAAAAATTCGCAAGAGCGCGATAGCGGATTCTCACCTCTTTCTTCTACTCTTGGCCCACATGAGGCCTCACCGGCGGAGCGCAGGACCTTCCTCGCCTCCATCCCGCCGAGGAGGCGGGGGCATTCGCCCCGTCTCCGCCGCGCTCCTTTCACTCCTCCTCCTTTACGAGAGCGCGGGATACGGAGCTCCATTCGAGTCGTCCACGCCCGCCATGGAAACCACGACCACGCTCCCCGAAGTCTCCGTGACGGCGGCACCTCCTCCCGCCTCGGACGTCCTGCCGACCGACAGCTCCTCGGTCTACGGCCTCGACCTCTCGGTCCTCGACACCCCGCGGCAGGTCACCCCGGTCAACCAGACCCTGATGCGCTCCTCGGGCATGACCGCCCAAGGCTACCTCGATCCCTTGAGCACCGCTTTCCTGATCCCGGGTGCCATCAGCGAAAACAGCGGCGGCATGATGGCCGCCCCCTCCGTCCGCGGCATGGCCGCACAGCCCTACATCAATGGCATCCAGTTTACCGCTCTCCAAGCGGGCATGCCCCTGACCCCCTTCAATTGGAACATGGTCGAGTCCGAGGACATCACCGAGGGGCCGGCCACCGCCGTCTTTGGCCAAGAGCAGGCGGCCGGCGGTACGGTCAACTACATCACCAAGCAGCCCTATTTCGACCGCTTCCGCGGGCAGGTGTGGGATACCACGGGCATGTATCAAAACTACATGTGGGGAGCCGACATCGGCGGTCCGATCGACAAGGAGCAGAAGGTCGCCTATCGGCTGAGCTACATGGGCATCGAGAACGGAAGCTACTACCAGCCCGACGTTCATAATGACCAGCAGAATGTCTACCTTGCTCTCGGCGCCCGCCCCACCGACAACTACTCGGTCGACTTCTACTCCGATTTCGGCACCTACGATTTCACGCCAATGATGTCGTGGATGAACCGGCCGACCAGCGCTCTCATCCAAGATGGGCTCTACAACACCGGCTCCCTGCCCCTCTCCCAAGTCCAGATCGGGACGGTCAATAACCCCGGCTTCGCCAGCTATGCGGGGCCCCTGGAGCCGATCAGCCGAAGAATGATCGCCAACAACCCCGAGTCCGAAGGCCGTGCCTACACGGGTTTCCTCCAGCTCGTCCAGCGGCTCCAGCTCGGAGAGGGCCTCCAGCTCCGCAACAACACCTTCGCCTACTACGGGCGCAACGCGGTGGTTGCGCCAGCCTCCTACTATACCGAAGTCGCCATGGGAGATTACGAGATCGACAACCGCACCGAGCTCCTCGCCCAGTTCGCCACCCCGTTGGGCCAATCCGAGGAAAGCAGCTCCCGGGAAAGCAAGCTCCTCGGCAAGCTTCTGCTCCAACACCAGATTGACACCGGCGTCGAGTGGGGATTCGAGCACAACCTCGATTACGAATCCCAAATGTGGTTCGGCAGCGCAAACGCCTGGGATATCCTCCGCACCAACCCCACGAGCTGGAACCTCACCCAGACGGCCTTCTTCCAATCCCTGATCCGCAATCCCCGCGCCCCGGGAGGCGGGGAGTGGCCGATCCCGGGAATGCCCGGCGTCTACTTCGAGCCGCTCAATGGAAGTGCCGGAACGACCGACTCCAACTACTGGACCCTTGCCCCCTTCTATCAGCACGATCTCCAGATCACCGACAAGCTCTCCCTCCTCGTTGGAGCCCGGGCCACCACCTACTTCGTCTCCAGCCAGACCCCACCAGGAACCCCGCCCGAGCTCTTCGTCCAGGCACAAACCATCCAGGAGCTTCCCATGATCAATGCCAGCGCCCTGTACAAGATTTTCCCCTGGTGGACCGCCTACTTCACCTACAACTGGATGTATGTCGCCAACGTGGGCGCGGTCGGAGGATTCAACGTCTACCCGAGCGGCCTCCCCTCCAGCTCCTTCGACCTGCAGGAGCAGCTCTTCGAGGGAGGCTTCAAGTGGAGCCTCCTGAACAACAGGCTCTATGCCTCGCTTGCGGGCTTCTCCCAGCAGATTCCCCTCTTCAACTTCGTCAATGTCTCGCCCACCCCGGCAACCGTTACCGGCCTGGAAGCCAACCTCACCTACCAGCCCGATCGCCACTGGTGGATGCGTGCGGGCTACTTCTTCGCCCGCGGAGTCGAAGATTGGTCCGGCTTGCCCTACGGCCCGCCCATGTCGCAAACCTACTCCACCGCCCTCGCCCTCCAGGCCAACCTCCCGCTCAACAACAATGCCAGCTTCCCTCCCGGCAGCTACCCCTTCATCGGCTGGCCCCAGCAGGTCGTCAACGCCATGGTGACCTACCAGGCCGACTCGGGCTTCGGCGCGACCTTGAGCGCTCTCGTCATGAGCCAGCAGTTCCTCGGCTACAACTACGCAACCGCCATCCCCTGGCAATACCTGATCAATGCCCGCATCTTCTACTCCCAGCCAAAATGGGAAGTCTCCCTCTGGATCTACAACCTGACCAACGAGCCCTACTGGCTCCCCTACGCCATCGGCTCCATGCCCGATCGAACCAACGACTATGGCGGTATCGTGGCCGGCCTCCCCTTCTGGCTCCAAGGCACCTTCGCCTGGAAGTTTTAACCGCCTCTCTCAGGGCCCGATCAGCGGAGCTCCCTTCCCGCCCGGGCGCGGGCGGAAGCCCGTCAGCTCCGCCAAGGTTTCGGGCATCAAGATCCCCTCGTACTTTCGATTGCCGATCGTCCAGGTGGGAAAGGTCCGAACACCCATCTCCTGGCACGGAGCGGCCATCGGACCGCCTCGGCCTTCAGGCGCGCAATCGACGAAGGGAAGGAGCGCCTCGGCCTTCCCGAAGAGCGCGCGCTGCAGCCGGCAATGATTGCACCAAGTCGCTCCGTAGAACTTCGCCCCGCTCTTGGTCAGGTGCGTTGCCAGCGCCTCCAGCCAAGCCAGATCCTCCCCCTCCTGCTGGGCGACCATTGCCGCGCGCGCCGCACCTTCCCTCCGGAGCGATGAGACGTGAAAGAGGGCCACGCCGCCCCCACCAGCCAACAGCACGGCGGGCAGCAGGGCGAACCAGAAGCGGCGATCCGGCTGGGGCCCCGGTGTGAGCAAAAGCAGGACGAACAGGGTCAAAAGGAGTCCCGCCGAGGTCAGGCAGTAGGGGCAGGTCGCCCCAAGCACGAAAAGCGAAACGTAGACGAAGAGAGCGCTCCAGAGCAGCCCGAAGAGGAGGAGAAGGAGGGCGGCTCCTCGCCGGAAAGCCGTCCAACCCGAGAGCGAGAGAGCCGCAAGCGCACCATAGAGGCCCAATCCGTACAAGCTTACCGGCTGCCCGAAAAGCTTCGCCCAGCTGCTGGTCAAGACCGTACCGCAGCCTCCGTCGGCGCTGCAGCCCGGGGGAAGCTTACCCCACCAGGAAAGCGCGGTCAGATAGGCGGTCAGCGCGATTCCACCAATGGAGCCTCCCACAAAGAGGAAGCGAAGGAGCCGTCCCGCCTTTCCCTGCTTTTCCATCGTCGTCAGGAGTTCCCACTTCTGATGCTCGGCTCCGGGCCTGGCCCACTCTGCCGGAGGCGGCCCGTTCGCAAAGAGACACCCCGCCCCAAGGAGCGGAGGCCGCGAACGCGGGTCAAGGTTCCTCCTGACCCATGCTCGCCAAGCTCTTGGGCAACTGGTATCCCGGCTTTCGATTCTCTTCCGTCAGCCACTCCTCCAAAAATTCCTGCTCGCGACTTTCCCGCAGCCCTTCCTCAATCTGGTGCCGGAGCTCCTTGCTTTCCGGGACAGCCGGAAGCTCCCGTGACTCCAGGTAGACAAGAATTCCGCCGCCCGGGACCGGAGTGAACGGGCTGAGGTCCCCAGGATCCAGGAGATGGCTCACGAGCGCGATCTCCGCTCCGTCCCGCAGCTCCTTGGACGGCTCGGCGGGAACGAAATGAGTCAAGCTTTCCGCCGCCAGCTTCCTCTCCCGCACGAGATCCGCAAATGACTTGCCTGCCGCAAGCTCCTTCCGGAGGCTCTGCGCCGTCTCCTTTCCCTGCTCGAGAAGCTTCCCGAACGCAAGCCGCTCGGCCAGCCTCCGTTGCAGGATTTCGCGGATCTCCGCCTGCGGCCGGGATCGGCTCGGCTCCACTTCCGTAAGCACCAGCACCCGAAAGCCCCCGGGCGTTCGGATCGGGTCGCTGATCGGATTCTCCTCGGAAAGGGCGAAGGCGGCCTCGGCGAGGGCGGGCCCCTCTCCCCCGGGCAGATCGGGAGGATTCTCCTCGGAGACCGATCCGATTTCCTGGACGGCAAGCCCCTGCTGCTGCGCCTTTTCCCAAAAGGCCTTCTTCTTGGCCACTTCCCGGCTCACGGTCACCGCAAAATCCTCCGCCCGCTGCAAGAGCTTCTCCTCCGCTTCCTTCTTTTCCTTCTCGGGAAGCTTGCTCTGTTCCGGCGGGAGCGCAAACTCGACGAAGGCGATCTTCCGCTGCTCGGGAATCCGCAGCGAAGGATCCGACCCGTGCAGCCGGAGCTCCGCGTCGACCTGCTCCGGGGTCACCGTGACCGACGGGAGGAACTGCTCCAGCGACAGCCGAACGACCGTCAGCTTGGCCGGGCCGAACTCCGACCGGTAGAGCCTCTCCACCTCTCCCGGTCCCACCTGGATGGGAGCCACAAGCGAAAGCTTGACCTGATCGATGAGGAGGCTCTCCCGAACGATCTCCACGAACCGTTCGCCTTTGATTCCGTGACCGCCGAGAAACCCGTTCACGAACTGGTTGTAGAGCTCCTCGCTATACTGACCGTCCTTTTGCAGGAAGGGGAGCGCCTCGATCGCCCGAACCACCACGTCGTCGGGTACCACGCAGTGGAGCCGCTTCGCCTCCGCCAGGAAGACCAGCCGTCCCCACGCAATTTCGTTCAGGAGGCGATCCATCCCTCCCCGACGAGGCACTCTGCCTCCGGAAAAGAGGGCCAGCTCCATTTCCGCCGCCTGCCGCGAGAGGCGAAACGTTTCCAGGGTAACCCCCTCTCCGGCAATCTTCCCCAGGGCCCCCCCACGCAACCGGCTCAGGGCGGGGACATTATAAAAGAGGAGAAAGGAAAGGCCGATGAGCCCCAGGATGAGCACGAGAAAGCCCGAGTGAGAGCGGAAGAGTTTGAGCATAAAAGTGGTGGCGGTTCCCTTTCGGCAATCGCCGATAGCATAGCGCTCCCGGAAAAAAAAGCCTCGATCGCAAATTTCCCGGCTTTCTCCCCAGCCGTTCCCAGAAGCAGATCCTTGCTCCGCTGGCGCTTCCTCCCGCCGAAGGGGGAAAACCCCTTGTCTTCCTATCGCCAAAGGCGATCAAAGACGATAGAAGGATCGGGAGCCTCCCTTCCCGTCCGTGGACCCGCTTCCCTCCCTTCCCACCTCCTCTTCGCTCCCTTCGGCCCGCACGCGCCGAAGGCGATCCACCCTCCGCGTCACCTCCGCGATCGCCCTCTGCCTCTTCTCGGGGCTCCTCCTCGCGTCCTGCTTTCCTCCTTGGCCATGGTCGGGGCTGGCCTGGGTCGCCCTGCTCCCCGCGATGGCCGCTTCCCGAATCCTCGAGCACTGGCGGGAGCGGGCGGCCGCGGGCTATCTTCTGGGGCTCCTCTTCTTCGGGGCTACCCTCTGGTGGATTGGAAAGGTCACGGTTGCCGGGACGGTCGGGCTCGTCCTCTACCTCTCTCTCTATCCCGGGCTCTGGCTCTCCCTGGCCGGCCGCTGGACCTCGGGCCACGCCCCGTTTCATCCCAAAGAAAACCTCTTGGCCTCCGCCTCCTTGGCTTCGGCCTGGGTCGTCCTCGAATGGATCCGGGGCTGGCTGGGAGGTGGGTTCCCTTGGAATAGCCTGGGCGTTTCCCAGTACCAGACCCTCGTCTTCGCCCAGGCGGCTCGTCTCGGCGGAGGGCTTCTCCTTTCGTGGCTCCTCGTCTTCGGCAACGGGCTTCTCTTCTTCACGGGGCTCCGCTTCCGCGCCGAAATCCGCGGCGAGCAGAAGCGGGCGCTCCATTTCGACCTTGCCGCCGGTCTCCTCCTGCTGACCGGGGTCGCTTCCTACGGCCTTTCCGTCCTCCTTACGACCCCGACGGAAGTCGCCCAGACACTCCGCTACGCCCTGGTCCAACCCGCCGTTCCTCAGAGCGTGGAGCACCCGTTTGATCCCCAGGAAGCGATTACCCGCGAGATCTCCCTCACCGAAACCGCCGACCAGGCAAGGCCCCAATTGATCGTCTGGCCGGAAAGCCCGATCGGCGCCGATCTCCTCTCCACGCCTTCCCTTCGCATCCCCCTCCTCGCCTGGGTGGGCTCCTCCGATTCCTGGCTCCTCCTGGGCACGCCGCGCATCCAGGGTGAGCGGCTCTTCAACGACGCCCTCCTCTTCTCGCCCCGGGGGCAATCGCTCCAGGCCTACGCCAAGAACCGGCTCGTCCCCTTCGGCGAGTTCGTTCCGTTCGGCAACCAGCTCCCGGTCCTCCGGAACCTTGTCCCCTTCGAGCTCGAGTTCTCCCCGGGGGATGCTCCCGTCGTCTTCCCGATGCACGACCCCTCGGTACGGATCGCCCCGCTGATCTGCTTCGAGGACACTTTCCCCGACTATGCTTGCCGCGTCGCCCGCGACAACCCCGACCTCCTGGTGAACATCACCAATGACGGCTGGTTCACCGGGACCCCGGGCGCACGCCAGCATCTGGCCAACGCAGTCCTGCGGACGATCGAGCTCGATCTCCCCCTCCTTCGCTGTGGCAACACCGGGATCACCGCCTTCCTCAATCAAAACGGGGCCGTCGTGGCCTCCCTGCCGGAGGCGAGCGGCAAAGCCGAAGCGGGCGAAGGCGTTCTCCTCGGCGTCGCCCAGTGGCACCGCCCGCGCCCGACCCTCTACCGCCTTGCGGGCGACTGGATCGTCTGGCTTTCCGGAGCCTTCGTTCTTTTAGGAATCGCTTCCCCCTTTGGGAAGAAGAGGAAGAGCCAAACGACACAACAGCCGGATGGGCCTCGAGCCCGGTAGCAAAAGAGATCAGAGTCGCCTCAATCGCTCGATCGTGCGCCGAAGGCTCTCCGAGCGCTGGGCCGCTCGGTCCGGCTGCCAGTGGCGATGAACAAGCTCGATCATACGCGACGGATAGAGCGGTCCGGATTTTCGTCCGCTTCCCACACGGGGGACCATATCCTCCCGGATCTCTCGCTTTCTCGAACCGCCAGCGAGCACCACCAGAGCAGCCTTGGGGTCCGGCAGCGCCTCTGGGTCTGACGGGATCTTGGCCGAAGCGATTCCCAGGAATCGAGAGAGGCCGAGCGCATCGGCCAGCAGCCAGGATTCTACCGCACGCACGGCCACCCGAAAGCACAACTGGGGCTCAGGCTCAGGAAGCCAATGCTTCCGCAACAAGGGAGCGCAATCGGCTTCCTGGTCGAGATCGACGAGCACCATCCAAGGCGTGTGGCGGGCCGCATTGCAGTAGCCGGCGATTCGCTCTCGGAGCTTCGTCTTCCCATATTTGACGTGAACATCGCCCGGAATTGCTCCGACGTGCACGATCAGCTTCTTGACGACGGCCTCATCGACACGGCCCTCAACCGCAGCGGAGATGAGGCTCCCGACTGGCATCATTCAAGATCGAGGCCCAAGGCGAGCTGTTCCGGGTCGCTGGGTCGCGTCTTCGGAAGAGTCGCTTCGGCGAGGTTGCTTCCTCCTTCGAGCAGGGCGGGGATCTCCGAAAATCGGGTCGCCAGCGTTGCCTCGGTACCCTCGGGGGAAGGACGAAGCACGAGCACCTCATCGAGACCGATGCCTTCATCCGAGAGCAAGTCTGGGGAATGGGTGCTCAGGAAGATCTGCCGCCCCGTCTGTCGTTGCACCCGAGCGAACGTTTGCGGCAAGACGCGAACAATTGCCGGATTCAGGGAAAGTTCGGGCTCCTCGAGCAGCAGAGGCCCCCCTTTTTCGAGAATCGCCCAGAGGAGCCCCATCAGCCTCAAGGTCCCATCGGAAAACTGATTCTCCGCTTGCCAAGCCCCCTGCGGCCTCCAGTGCTCATGCTTGCCGCGGAGGTGGGGCGTCCCTTTCGCGTCCCGCTCCATCTTGATCTCGACGAGCTGGGGGACGGCGACCTTGAGAGCTTTCAGGATCTTCCGCAGCCGAGAATTGCGGGTCTTCTCCTGGGTCTTGGCGATCTGCTCAAGAAAATCTCCGCCGAACGGGTCGTTCGTCCTCCCCACCGAGCGGTCGGGCTCCCGCACGAGCTGCGGCACGATGTGCAAGTAGCGGATCGAAGCGAATAATGAGGCGATCTCGCGGAAGGGCTGATTGACGTTGACCTGCTCGAGATAGGTTTGCGTCAGCCGCTCGGCATCCTCCTTGTCCTCGTCGTTGGGGCGGTCGAGGAGCACCTTTCGGTCGCGCTCGACCCGTTCTTTGCGCACGGCGGGACGGCGCTGCTTGTCCTGGTTGAAGGCGAGCTGGTATTCCCAAAGGGCTCCGTCGGAGGCCTGAAGAGATGCCTGGATTTCGACGTCCGGATAGCGGCGGGCGGCCAAGCAGCGGATCGCGCTCACGCCCCCGCGATGGTCGATGGCTACCCGAAAGCCGCCTCCGGGCAGCGCAAGATCCCGAAGGAAGCGAAACGCATCGAGAAAATTCGACTTTCCCGAAGCGTTCGGCCCGACCAGGAAGAGCCGATCCCCGATCTCGACCTCGACTTGGAGGAAGTTCTTCCAGTTCTGCAGCCGCAGCCGACGAAACTTGAGGCTCATCCTTTACCCAACGCTCTCCCTGGAGAGTCCCATACAACATCTCGCTCTGCCTGGCCACAAGCTTTGCCGGGATCGCCCGCGCTCTCCATCCAGCGACCGAGGCAAACGCGAAGCGCAGGCCGAGCTGCGATTGGCGGGCCACGGGCTCAGCGCCCGGCATCCTGCCGAGGCTCTTCTCCTATCCTTCCCGGATCGCGTCCCCTTCCGCCAGCACCCGGATCGAACGCAAGCCCCGGTAGCGCCCATTGTAATCGAGCCCGTAACCGACGACGAACCGGTCCGGAATCTCGAAGCCGATCCAGCGGGGAAGCGGCGTGCCGGGAAGGCGCGGCCTCTGCTTCGAGAGGAGGACGCAATGATCCACGGCGCAAGCACCCAGCTCGCGCAGCCGCCTTTCCACCGCTGACAAGGTGCAGCCGCTATCGAGGATGTCGTCGACCACCAGGACGGTCCGCCCGATGAACTCCCCTCCCTCCGCTTCCACTCCTTCGGGGATTCCCGTGGAGACGGTTCCCCGGTAGCTCTTGACCCGCCAGAATACCACCTCGGTTTCCGGTGGAAGCTCCCGCAAGAGATCGGCCGTGAAGAGAAGGCTCCCGTTGAGGAGCCCCAGCAGAACGAAGGATCCGGCGGAATACGCAGCCCCGATCTCGGTCCCGAGCGTTCTCACCCGCTCGCGGATGACGTCTTCCGAAAGGAGCAGGCCTCCGATTTCCGATTCGCGCTTTTCCCTCACTGGCTCTCCTTCCCGGTAGTTCCCCATCCCGTCTTGCCGCGCGCCGCGTCCACCCCTTCGGAATCCCTCCGAATCCCGCGCAAAAAGAGATCGTCGCCCAACCGGAGGCATTCCCTCAACTGGAAATGCTCGCCCAAGCCCGGGCGCGGCGGATCGACCGAGAGAGCCCCCTCCCCGAGGATCGTCGGGCAGAGAAAGAGGGCCACCTCGTCGATCAAGCCTTCGGCCAGAAGGCTGCCGGCGAGCTTTCCGCCTCCCTCGACCAAGGCCTGCAGGACTCCTCGCCGGCCAAGCTCTTCGAGGACCAGCGGCAGAGGAAAGTTTTGAAAGATCAGGGTTCTTTCCCGGGCGGAGTCGCTCAGCAGGCGGAGGCTTGCGGGCAGCTGGCCGCTTCGGCTGATGACGACCCGCCATGGCTGCCGCTTCCCTTTTCGCCCGGGCACGCGGACGGTCAGCTTCGGATCGTCCCGGCGGGCGGTTTCGGCCCCAATGAGGATCGCGTCCGCCTCCCACCGGAGCCGGTGCGCCATCCGCAATGACGCCGGACTGCTCAACCATCGGCTATCCCCGGGCCGGGTCCCGATCCTTCCGTCCAAGGAGGTCGCACTCTTCTGCACGACCCAAGGCCTGCCGCTGGTGATCCAGCGAACGAAGCCCCGGTTGAGCTCCCGCACCTCCTCCTCGAGCAGGCCCTGGCTCACCTCGATTCCCCGCCCGGAGAGCAGGGAAAGACCCCGTCCCCGGTGGAGGGGATTCGGATCGACCATGCCCACCACGACGCGGGCGATCCCCTCCCGGATGATCCGATCGACGCAGGGTGGAGTCCGCCCCGTCGTGGAACAGGGCTCGAGCGTCACGCAGAGGGTCGCGCCCTTCGGGGCGTTCCCCCGCCGAGCGGCATCCTCGATCGCCTCGACCTCCGCGTGGGGCAGGCCGGCGCCGTGATGAAATCCTTCGCCGAGCACCCTTCCTTCCCGGACCAGGACCGCCCCGACCGCCGGATTGGGGCTGACCCTGCCGAGCCCCCTGCGCGCGAGGGCGATGGCCCTCCGCATCCAACGGAGATCAGCCTCCGAAAAACGTGCTGACATACCGGTCGGGATCGAAGGGCGCAAGGTCCTCGACCTTCTCTCCGGTTCCCACGAAAACCGTCGGGATCCCCAGCTCCTCCTTGACCGCCGCGATCATCCCCCCTTTGGCGGAGCCGTCGAGCTTGGTCACGATCAGCCCCGAAAGCCCGACGGCTCGATGAAACTCGGTTGCCTGCGAGAGCGCATTGGTTCCGACCGTGCCGTCGACCACCAGCCAGACGCGATGCGGGGCCTCGGGGTCCCGCTTGGCGAGCGTGCGCCGGATCTTCCCCGCCTCGAGCATCAGGTTGCTCTTGGTGGCGAGGCGGCCCGCCGTATCGACGATGAGAAGGTGCGCCTTCTCCTCCTCGGCCTGCGCATGCGCCCGGTAGGCGACGCTCGCTGGATCCGCTCCCGGGCTTCCGGCCACGAAAAGAGAGCCGGTCCGCCGCGCCCACGTCTCGAGCTGCTCGACCGCCGCCGCCCGAAACGTATCCGCCGCCGCCAGCATGACCCGCTTGCCCTCCTGTCCGTAGCGGAACGCGAGCTTGGCCGCCGTGGTCGTCTTCCCTCCACCGTTGACTCCCACGAGCAGGATGACCTCGGGCCTCCCCGCGCTCGCCATCTCCGGCTCTTCCGCCGCGAGAATCCGTCGCAGCTCCCCGCGGATCCGTTCCTCCGCTTCCCGCGGCTTCCGCTGAAGCCCCTCATCCTCCAGGAGCCGGGTCAACCTCTCGGTCAGGGCGAGCCCCAGGTCGGCCTCGAGCAGCAGGGCCTCCCAGTCGACCTTCTCGCCTCCCGCCGGCGTAAACCGTTCGACCAGCTTTCGCCAAAAGCTCTTCATCCCTCGCTCTCCCCATCCTGCGCCGCCCGAAGCGGGCGGTTCAGGTCGCGCAGCGCGCGGTCGAGGATCCCGTTGATGAATTTCCCCGATTCCTCGCTGCTCAGCTGCTTCGCTACCTCCACTGCTTCGTTCACCGAGACCACCGGCGGGATCTCGCCGCGATACAGGAGCTCGTAAAGAGCCACCCGGAGGATGCTCCGATCGACAGCCGCCAATCGGCCGAACTGCCAGTTCTCCAGATACCTCTCGATGCGCTCATCGAGGAGGGAGAGATGATCGATCGTACCCAGGATCAGGTCTTCGGCAAAGGGGCGGACCGCTCCGCTCGCGGGGCTCAGCGCCCAAAACTCATCCAGGCTCTTCCGCGAAGGGGCAGGCTGCTGCCGGATCCCCCACTGGTACAAAAATTGCACGGCCCGCACCCGGGCCGTCCTCCGCGGCGAGCTCTTCCCTTTTTTCTCCCCCATTCCGAATCCCACCCTCAAGCCCGGTTAGATCCTCCGGCCGAGCTCGGCCATGGCCAAGGCGGCGCGAGCTCCTTCCCTTCCCCGGGAGAGCTCGCCCGTCGTTCTCTCCCGGGCCTCGGCTTCCGTCTTTACGGAGAGGACCTCGTGAACGACCGGCACGTCCTCCTCGAGGGCAACCCTCATGAGCGCATCGGTTACTGCGCGCAAGATCTCCTGCGCATGCGCGGTCTCTCCCTGCCAGACCACGCCGAAGGCCAGGATCGCGTCGTATTCCCCGGTCCGGGCGAATCGCTGCACCTGGAGCGGGATCTCGAAGCTTCCCGGCACCCGGCAGAGGGTCAGCTCATGCCCGCCGAGCTCCGCCTCTGCCCCCGCAACCAACGCATCGCAATATTCGGGATGGTAGGTGCTGGCTACGATCGCAAAACGCATCTTTCCCTCCAAACGAAGAGACGCCGATGATGGACAGGAAGCCTTTTCCTTCGGCCGTCGGCGTCTATACCGAACGACTATTCGCTCTTTTCTTCCCAGACGCCGTACCGGCGAATCTTCTCGTACCGCTCGCGGAGGAGCAGTTCCCGATCCCGGGTGCAGATCTCCTCGAGCGTGCGCGCCAGCACCGTTTCCAACAGCTGCGCGGCCTTCTCCCAATCCCGATGGCTTCCCCCCTCCGGCTCAGGCACGATCTCGTCGATCAGCCCCATCTGATGGAGATCCTGGGCGGTCAGCCGCAGCGCCTCCGCCGCTTGCGGTGCATGGGCTCGGCTCTCCCAGAGGATCGCCGCGCACCCCTCCGGAGAAATGACCGAGTAATAGGCATTTTCGAGCATGAGGATCCGGTCGGCCACGCCAATCCCGAGGGCTCCGCCGCTTCCTCCTTCGGCCAAGACGACCGCCACGATGGGTACCGGCAGCACCGACATCTCGGCCAAGTTTTCGGCAATCGCCTGACCGATGTGCCTCTCCTCCGCCCCTACCCCCGGGTAGGCTCCGGGCGTGTCGATGAACGCCACGATCGGTAGTCCGAAGGTAGCCGCCAGCCGCATCACGCGAAGCGCCTTGCGATAGCCCTCCGGATGAGGACAGCCGAAGTTGCGGCGCAGGTTCTCCTTGAGATTCCGCCCCTTCTGCTGGCCGACAAACGCCGCCTTTCGCCCGCCGAAGGTGGCCAGGCCCGCGACCATCGCCGGATCGTTGCCGAAGGCGCGGTCTCCCCCGAGCTCAAGGAAACCCGGAGCCAGCCGCTCCAAGAAATCGAGCGTGTACGGCCGCTGGGGGTGTCGCGCGATTTGCACACGCTGCCAAGCGGTCAAGCTGGCGTAGACCGAGCGGCGCGCCTCTCCCAGCTTCCTTTCCAGCGTGGCAACCTCTTCTTCCAGATCGACCGGATTCTCCTTGGCTCGTGCCTTCAGGGTTTCCAGCGTGCGCTCCATCTCCCAAATCGTCTTCTCGAACTCCAGCGGTGTCGTCGTCACCTTTCCTCGAAGCATAGGTGGAGGCAGCGGTGCGCGCAGTAGAAAAAATGCAAAAGGAGAGCCGCTGCCTTTCGTTTGGGCGCACCACTTATCCCTTCCGCCCGGCCGATCGGCTTCAAATTTCCGCCATTCTGCTTGCGGGAGATCCTCCCTTCCCCGAATGCTCACGGTCGTCGATGCCTGCGACCGAGCGCTTTTCCTCTCCGCTTCCCGCCTTCCTCGCCTACCTGGTGGCGATCTTCCTGGCCGCCGCCCTGTTGAGCCCCGCCGTTTATGCACTCCTGAGCCCGGTCTATCCGGCCCCACCCGGACGATACTTCCGGCGTGTCCTCGAGCTTTCGGCCCTTCTCCTGCTCCTCCTCTTCCGGAAGCCCTTGGGCATCCATTCCTGGAGCGACGTTGGCCTCACCCGGCCCGTACTCCGCCCGTTCCTCTGGGGATGCCTGCTCGGCCTCGCTTCCGGACTCGCCTGCCTCTTCCCCCTGCTTCTCCCGGCCTCTTCCGGGCACCAGGTCGGGCTCCGCTGGGACCCGGCTTCCTTGGGAGCCTGGACGGGACGGGGCCTGCTGATCGGCCTCACCGAGGAGCTCCTCTTCCGCGGGATCTTTTTCTCCATCCTGCTGCGCGGCCTCGGCCGTCTGCCCGCGATCCTCGCCAGCTCCCTCCTCTTCTGCCTCGCGCACTACCTGCGCTCCTCCCCGGAGGCCTGGAAAGGATCGCCCACCGCCTTCTCCGGCTGGGAGCTCCTCCAGGCGCACCTGGCGCCCATCCTCTCCTTTTCCTGGATTGACGCCCAGGGCCTTCTCCTTTTCGCCGTCGGAGCGGCTCTCGCCACGGCCTATCTCGTCACCGGCGCTCTTTGGATGCCGGTTGGAATCCATGCCGCCTGGGTTGCCCTCCTCTACGGACTGGCGGCTCGTCCCGGCGGGTCGCCGGGCGGACTGTGGAGCCCCTTGATCCTCACCCTCTTCGGAGTCCTCTTGTGGATCGTCTTTGGACCGCGGCGGCGGGGGCGGGTCGCCTAGCGGAAGAGCTGCTCGCCCTCGTCTTTCCCCCGCGCTCGGAGGAAGGACCGCTCCGGGAGCACCTTCCCCCATTCTGTCGCCGCTGCTCCGCTCCCGGAGCTCTCCTCTGCCCGCGCTGTCGGGAAAGCCCTCCGCCGTTCCTCTGGGCCCGGGCTTCCTACCGCTATTCCGGCGCGGTGAAAGAGGCGGTCCTGGGACTCAAGTACAAGAGGCAGATCGACCGGGTTCCCTGGCTTGCCGACCTGCTCGAAACCGGGTTCCGCACCTATGCGGCGTCCCTCCGCTGGGACGCCCTGGTTCCGGTTCCCCTCCATCCGGTTCGCGAGCGTTCGCGCGGCTTCAATCAAGCCGAGGAGATCGCCCGCGTCCTCGGCAACCGGCAGGGCATTCCCGTCCGCAAGGCGCTGCGCCGGGTCCGCCCGACCTCGGCGCAGGCGGGCCTGCCTGGCATCGAGCGCGCCCGCAACCTTGCGGGGGCGTTCCAACCGCAAAGGAATTTTGACCCGGTGGGGAAACATCTGCTATTGATCGATGACGTAATTACGACGGGAGCGACAGCACGGGAGTGCGCGGCACGACTCTGGGAGAACGGGGCCGGGACGGTGTGCGTCCTGGCCGTCGCGCGATCCTAGCGCTAGCCAAATCCCCCCATTGTTCATGAACAAGAGCCATGATCGCCATCGAGCACCCCGCATCCCCTCCGGGCCCAAGCGTGACATCCCCGAGGGGCTTTGGGAGAAATGCCCGCAGTGCGAGCAGATGCTCTACACCAAGGAGCTGGAACAGCATCAGCGGGTCTGCAAGCACTGCCAGCACCACTTTCCCCTCTCCGCCCGGGAGCGCATCGCCCTCCTGCTCGACCCCGGGAGCTTCGCCGAGGCCGACGCCGCTCTCCTCTCGGTCGACACCCTTCGTTTCCAGGGCGTGCGGAGCTATGCCGACCGCCTCGCCCATTACCAGCAGAAGAGCGGGCTCTCCGATGCGGTGATCTGCGGGATGGGACGCATCGAAGGAAAGCCGATCTCCCTTGCCGTGATGGACTTCCAGTTCCTGGGCGGGAGCATGGGCTCGGTCGTGGGGGAAAAGATCACCCGGGCGATCGAGCGCGGCGCCCGGGAGAAGAAGCCCGTCGTCATCGTCTCGGCCTCCGGGGGCGCCCGGATGTACGAGGGCATGCTGAGCCTCCTCCAAATGGCCAAGACCAGCGCTGCCCTCGTCCGTCTCAAGCGGGCCCGAATGCCCTTTCTCTCGATTCTGACCAACCCCACCATGGCGGGGGTGACGGCGAGCTTTGCCTCTCTGGGAGACATCATCCTGGCCGAACCTCGAGCGATGATCGGCTTTGCGGGAGCCCGGGTCATCCGGGAAACGACCCACCAGGAGCTCCCCAAGGGCTTTCAAACCGCGGAGTTCCTCTATGAGAAGGGGCTCATCGACCAGATCGTCCATCGCCACCGCCTTCGCGCGGTGATCTCGACCCTCCTCGACTACCTGGCGCCGACTCCGGGAGACCGGGAGGAACCCGTGAAGGCGATCCAGGCGGAGTAATTCCCCACCTTCCCCGCCTATTCGAACTCGGCTTCGGGGTCCATGAGACCCGGCAGGGCTCCTCGCCAGAGCCGCTCGAGCTCCTCGACCTCGATCTCCAGCCGCTCGGTACCGCGCTCGAGCCGGAAGCGGGGGCCCGCGACCCGTCCGATCTGAAGCGCCTCGATCCCCCGGCGCACGCACTCCTCTTCCACCGCCCGGTCCTCCTCGGGAGCGACCGTGACGAGCACCCTTCCCTGACTCTCCCCGAAGAGAAGCTCTTCCGGGCTCGGCGAGGCCGGCAGCGTGACTTCTGCCCCCAGGCGCCCTTGCCCGGCCAGAGCAGATTCCAAGAGGGCGATCGCCAGCCCCCCATCAGAAAGATCGTGCGCGCTCACGAGGATCCCCCGGGCTCCGAGCGCTCGGAGCACCGACGAAAGCGCCCGCTCCTCCGGCAGGCGGACCTCGGGAGCGGCTCCCTCCCTCCATCCGAGAGCTTCCCAGGCGTAGATCGATCCCGAAACCCCGCTCCCCCAGCCCCCGAGGAGGAAGAGCAGGTCTCCCTCCCGCTGAAAGCCCAGAGGGGTGATCTCTTCCTCCCGGTCGATCGCGCCGACGGCGGCGACCACGGGCGAGGGGAGAATCGCGCCCGAGGGAGACTCATTGTAGAGACTCACGTTGCCGCCAGTGACGGGGAGCCCGAAGCTCCGGCAGCCCTCTGCGATTCCCTCGACCGCACCCCGCAGCTGCCCGAACGCCTCCGGGCGGTAGGGATCGCCAAAGTTGAGATTATCGGTGATGCCCAGCGGCCGTGCACCACTCACCGCGAGATTGCGTACCGCCTCGGCGACCGCCGCAAGCCCGCCCCGGTACGGATCGAGCAACGTATACCGGGCGTTTCCGTCCACCGTAGCGGCCAAATACTTCGTCTTTCCATCCAGCCGCACCCGGAGGACCGCCGCATCTGATTGTCCCGGGCCCATCACCGTGCCGATTCCAACCATCCAGTCATACTGGCGCCAGACCCACTCCTTGGACGCCAGGGAGGGGAGGGTCGCGAGCGCCTTCCAGGGCGTCCGACACTCCGCCAGGGAAAGCGGCGGCTTGGCGGGAGGACGAGGCGAAGCGATGCTCGCGATCTTCGCCTCCCGCTCATAGACGGGGGCCTCCTCCGTCAGCAGCCGAGCGGGCAGCTCCGCCGCGACCTTCCCGTTCCTCCGGTAACGGAGCAGACCATCGCCGCTCACGGTCCCGATCCGGCGGAGCGGCACCCCCCATTTGGCAAAGACCTCCTCGGCTTCCCCTTCTCTCCCCTTCTGGAGAATCAGCAGCATCCGCTCCTGCGACTCCGAGAGGAGGATCTCCGCCGCATCCATCCCCGGCTCCCGAAGCGGCACCTGGTCGAGGTCGATCTCCATGCCCGTCTCTCCCCGGGCCGCCGTTTCGCTGGTCGAGCAGCCGATTCCAGCCGCTCCCATATCCTGGACGCCGACCACCGCCCCCTTGCGGGCGAAAAGCTCGAGGCAGGCTTCCATCAGGATCTTGCCCATGAAGGGATCGCCGACCTGGACCGCGGGCCGATCCTCGCGGGAGTCGGTGCTGAGCAGCCGCGAAGCGAAGGCCGCCCCCTTGAGGCCATCCCGGCCCGTGAGGGAGCCCGCGACAAAGACGGGATTGCCCACCCCTGAGGCCGACCCCTTCTGGATCCGGTCCTGGCGCACCACACCCGCGCAAAAGACATTGACCAGGGGGTTGCCGTTGTAGGAGGGGTCAAAGGTCAGCTCCCCGCCGACCGTCGGAATCCCCACGCAGTTGCCGTAATGGGCGATCCCGCCGACGATGCCCCGCAAGAGCCGCCGGTTGTTCTGCGCGGTCGGGCCTCCTCCGCGGATCTCTCCCAGGCGCAGGGAATCCAGGAAGCAGATCGGCCGCGCTCCCATCGTGTAGATATCCCGCAGGATCCCGCCGACCCCGGTAGCCGCTCCCTGGAACGGCTCTACGGCACTCGGATGATTGTGGGACTCGATCTTGAAGACCACCGCCCAGCCGTCGCCGATGTCCAAGGCTCCCGCATTCTCCTCGCCCGCCCGGATGAGAACCCCCGGACCTTGCGTGGGGAACTTCCGAAGCTCCCGTTTCGAATTCTTGTAGCAGCAGTGCTCGCTCCAGAGGACCGAGAAGAGAGCGAGCTCCTCGGCATTGGGAGGGCGCCCGAGAGCCTCCTCGATCCGCAAGATCTCCTCCGGCAGCAGGCCGGACCTCTCCGCAAGGCTTTGTCTCTCCTCTTCGCTCGTCATGGTCGCTCCTGGTCCGAAAATACCGCTTCCCCCCGAAGGAATGTCCTCAAAAGGCGCGGCTCCGGCTCGTCGGCAAGCAAGCAAAAGCTCGCTTCCGCCCCCTCCTCCAAGCCGTGCCGAAGCGAGAGCCACCGCGCCGGCCGCACCGAGAAGGCCTCCCAACATTCGGCCCACGGACGGTCGAGGCAGGCCGCCGCCCGAAACACTCCAGCGAACGGGCTGAGCGTCGAGCCGGCCAGCCTGCCGGAAGCCCGGTCGACCGCCCTTCCTGCCTCGTCCACATCGACCTGGCGGTCCCCCAGCCGGTAGGAGCCCGCCCCCATCCCCGCTGCGGCGATCGCGTCGGTGATCAGGATGAGCCGATCCCCCAAGGCTCGCGCCACCGCCCGAAAGGCATGCGGCGGCAGATGAATCCCGTCGGGGATCACGCTCGCGTAAGGGAGGGTCGACCCGAGGGCGTGAACGAGCGGGTTTTCCCACTTCGGCAGCAGATGGGGCAGGCCGTTGCCGAGGTGAGTCCAGAGCGAGGCGCCCGCTTCGATCGCTCGCTCCAGAGCGGCTCCCATGGCGGCCGAATGTCCGATGGCGACTCGAACGCCCCCCTGCACGGCCGCTCGCACCAGATCGAGCCCCCGCTCCGAAGCCTCGGGAGCCGTCGTGATCATGCGGCAGCCTCCCCCACAGGCCTTCTGCGCCCAGGAAAGCCATTCCGGGTCGGCGGGCAGCATCCACTGCGGATCATGAACGCCGACATACCCCTCTTCCGGACGCAGGAACGGACCTTCCAGGTGAAAGCCGACGCAGTTCGCGGGCTCCTCCGCCCAGAGCTCGCCAAGCGCCGGAAGCAGCTCCCGGTAGGAATCGGCCGGACGGGTGATCACCGTCGCCAGAAAGTGGGTACAGCCGTGGGTCCACAAGCTTCGGCAGAGCCGTCGCCATCCCTCGCGATCGATCGGAGGGCCATTGAGATCGACTCCGCCAAACCCGTTGACCTGGATGTCGACCAGCCCGGGAGCGATCCAGGGGAGGTGCCGCGGATCGCGGCGGACGGGCACGATCCGGCGATAGAACGGAGGTTCCAGCTCGATGGCAACGACTTCCCCCGTCCGATAATGACGAGCCTCGACAACGATCACTTGACGCGACACCTTCGCCTCATCCTTGTATGCTCGCCGGCTCGGATTGGCAACCCAAGGAGGAGCGGAAGCTCCCTCCGAGCGAATGGCAACCGGGCGAACCCGATGAACGAGAGAAGGCCGCAAGACCCGACGGCTCCCGCCGTCTTCGTAAAAACCTACGGATGCCAGATGAACGTGCGGGACTCGGAAGCGGTGCTTTCCCGCTTCGTCGCCCGTGGCTACCGGATCGCCCGCTCGGAGGAGGAAGCCGACGTGATCCTGCTCAACACCTGCTCGGTCCGCGACATGGCCGAGGACAAAGCCTGCGGGAAGATGGACTCCTTGCGCGCCCGCAAGCGCGAAAACCCCGGCCTTGTCTTGGGCTTTCTCGGCTGCATGGCCCAGCGCCGGGGCGGAGAGCTCCTGCAGGAGTTTCCCGAGGTCGACCTGGTCCTGGGCACCCAGAAGCTCCACGAGGCCCCGGACCGGGTCGAGCGGATTCGCGCGGCGCGCGCCCCTTCCTCGGCGAGTTCGCCCGAGGAGCCCCCCCGGATCGTCGACATCGGGGCCGAAGCGGGCTCCCAAAACCAGGTACGCGACCATCTCCCGTTCACGCGGAAAGCCTCCGCGTTCGTCTCGATCATGCAGGGCTGCAACATGCGCTGCGCCTTCTGCATCGTCCCGGTGACACGAGGCCCCGAACGGGCCCGCCCGATGGAGGAGATCGAGAAGGAGGTCCGATCCCTGGCTGAACAGGGGGTCCGCGAGGTAACGCTCCTGGGCCAGATCGTCAACCTCTACGGCCGCCGGGAGCTCCCGAGCCGCCAGGGCCGCTCCCCCTTCGTCCAGCTCCTCGAGCGCGTCTGCTCGATTCCTGGCATCGCCCGCGTTCGTTTCACCTCCCCACACCCGATCGGCTTTCGCGAGGATCTGATCGCCGCGCTGCGGGACCTGCCCCCTCTCTGCGAGCATGTCCACCTGCCGGCGCAATCGGGCAGCGACCGGATCCTGCGGGCGATGGGACGGGGATACACCCGCTCGCGCTATCTGGAGCTGGTCGATCGGATTCGCTCGGCCCTTCCCGAGGCGACCTTGACGACCGACCTCATTGTCGGTTTCCCGGGAGAGGAAGAGGAGGACTTCGCCCAGACCCGGAAGCTCGTCGAATCGGTCCAATTCGACCAAGCCTTCATCTTCCGCTACTCCCCCCGCCCCGGAACGAGCGCCGCCGCACGCGCCGACTCGATCGGAGAAGAGGAGAAGCTGCGCCGCAACCACGATCTGCTCGCCCTCCAGGACGAGATTGCCCTGCGCAAGGCAAAGCAGATCGTCAACCGGGAGGTCGAGATCCTCGTCGAGGGAGAGAGCCGGAAGTCGGCCCATCGCTTCCAGGGGAGGACGCGCGGCAACCACCTCGTCCTCGTCCGGGCCGAGGAGCGCTGGCGGGGAGAGCTCCTCCCCGTCCGCATCGTCGAGACCACGGGATTTACCTTTTATGCGGAGCCGGTTCTCGTGGGGGAGCACGAGGAGGCGCCCCTCCCTACTCCTCCGCCGCTCGGCCGATAAAGTCGTACCAGGCCGCCAGAAGGGCGGCAATCACCGTAGGCCCGAGGAAGAGCCCCAAGAGGCCGAAGCTCGTGATCCCCCCGAGCGTGCCGAGCAGCACCCAGAAGAAGGGAAGATGGGCGGCTCCCCCGATCAGCCCCGGTCGAATAAAGTGGTCCGCGACGAAGAGAACGAGGGAGCCGAAGAGAAAGATCCCGATGGCGGTGAGCACACTTCCTTGGGCGTAGAGCATGATGCTCACCCCTCCAAAGACCAGCGGAGCCAGGAAGGGGACCATGGCCAGGATTCCGGTGAGGCCCCCGAGCGTGACCGGATCGGTAATGCCGGCCACCGCATAGGCGACTCCCAGCAGGATCCCTTCCCCAATGCTCACCAGCACCAACCCGTTGACCGTCGCTCGAATCGCGGAGACGCAGTGGCGCGCGTACTCGACCCCCACGCTGCCCACCAGCCGCCGGGCAAACCGGAGCGCCTGCTTCCCCAAGGCTTCGCCGTCCCGATAGAGGAAAAAGAGGGTCAGCAAGGTAAAGGCGAGCACCTCCGCCCGCCGCAGCATCTGGACCCCTAGCGTTCGCGTCCAGCGCAGAATGAAAGCCGGGTCCAGGTGCCCGAGAGTCATCTCCGCCGCGCCGGGACTCCCCAAAGAGGAGTTCCAGGTCGAGAAGAGCCAGGTCCCGACCGCCGGGATCCGGTTGAGCCAGTCCGGGGCCGGCAGCCCCGATTTCTGAATCGAAGTCAGCCAGCGCGCCAAGATCCGCGCCTCTTCCCCGAGCTTGATTGCCGCGTAGGTCAGCGGCCCGATCAGCGCGACGCCGATGACGAGGGTGAAGATCAGCGGCAGGACGATTCCGCGCATCCATTGGGGCGCGCGCAACCGGAGCCAGCGATAGAGGGGCCAGGACGCAACGGCAATGACCAGCGCCCAGGACATGGAGACCAGGAAGCCCCGGGTGGTCCAGATGCCCAGTGCCGCCAGGCAGAGCGCCAGGACGACCCGCGTGTTCGCCTGGAAGGCTCCACTTTGTTCCTCGCCCGGCTCTTCAGTCAGTGGATCGAGCTTGGAAGAAGGCATCTACGCCCGAGATTACCTCGCCCGACCAAAAGCGCCACCGCTTTTTGCCCCGGAGAGCGCCCGAGCCTATTCCGCACCCCGTCGCCCGAGGACGATCTCGCCCGGCCAGGCGGCCGGAGAGAGCCGGAGGAGGTAGAGCACCGTTTCCGCGATGTCCTCCGGCTGGAGGTAATCGGCTCCCGATACGCCCGTCATCGGTGTCGCGACCAGAGCGGGGCAGATCGCGACCGCCTTCACCCCCTTTTCCCTCCCCTCGTCGGCCAGGGCGCGCGTCAGCCCGACGATGCCAAACTTCGTTGCGCTATACCCGCCGGTCCCGGCCCAAGCGTCCACGCCCGCGAGCGAGGCAATGTTGCAGATCAGGCCCCCTCCCGCAGACGCGATCCTTGGGAAAGCCGCCCGGCTGCACCAGAACGTCCCATGGAGATTGGTATCGACCATCTCTCGCAGATCAGCCGTCGAAAGCGAGGCGACCGGAGCGAACCGTCCGATGCCCGCACTGTTGACCAGGATGTCGAGCCTTCCCCGCCAGGCCGCGGCTCGCTCGACCAGCCGCTCGCACTCCTCCTCCCGCCGCACGTCGGTCGGGATCGCGATCCCCTCTCCTCCCGTCTCCCCGCAAAGCCGTGCTACCGCTTCACACGCCTCCCCCCTCCGCGCGGCCACCACGACCGACGCGCCCTGTCCCGAAAGCCCGAGCGCCACCGCCCTCCCGATGCCGCTGCTTCCACCGGTGACGATCGCCACCCGACCCGTGAGAAACTCCCCCGCCATCGCCCTCTCCCTGGCTGGTTACTCCGTCCGAATCCGAATCGTCTCCTTTTCCGTGATCACGACGTCAAGCCGCTCGTCGTGCCCTTCTGCAGCCACCTTGGAGAGCTCCTGCCAGGAAAAGAAGTAACCGACCCGCAGGATCTGGGCACGGGTCTCCGCCAGCGTCCGGTCGTAATAGCCGCTCCCCCGCCCCAACCTCATCCCCTCCCGGTCGAACCCGAGCCCGGGAATGAGCAAGAGATCGACCTCGACCTTCCCGTCCCCTCCCGACGGAGGAGGCTCCCGAAACCGGAGCGGACCCGGCCGCAGCGATTCGACCGCGTCGACCTCGGCGAAACCGAGGCTCCGGCCGGCACCCCGAAAGAAGGGATAGAAGACCCGCTTGCCCTCCGCCCGAGCTCGCGGGAAGAGAAGATCGGTGTCCGGCTCGCTGGAAAGCGAGGCGTAGAGTGCCACGCGCCGGACCGCTCCCCACTCGGGAAGGCACGGCAGCCGGTCCGCGAGCCGCAGGCTTGCGGCCGCTCGCTCCTCTTGGCTCCGTGCGGCCAGCCTCAACCGAAGCAGCCGCCGCTGCTCCTCCTTCTCCGAGGGCGAAAGCCGGGTCATGAACGCATCCAAAACGCGATCCCCGCTCCGACGCAAGAGCAAATCGGCGTTCCGCCGCGTGGCCGCCGGCCACTATGGACCCAGCCTGGCCTTACTCGTGGATCCGGCGGCAAGGGAAACGCGACAGCCAGCTCGAAAAGAGGCTGTGCGCCAAGGATTGCGGCTTCGGGGACGAAGGCTTCGCTTCAGGGGAGGGGGAGGGATCGTCTTTCTTCTTCTTTCTCCTCTTCGGTCTCTCCCCGTTTTTTTCCATTCCTCTTTCCCCAATCAGCGCAATTGCAAGAATGGTACACTTTAGCTAAATCCCGAACGGCTTGTCAAAAGCCCTTGGTGAAATTCGGCCGATACCTGCGGTAGGGGTTTCCCTCCCTTTTCCATACCGGGTTTCCCCGAGTACCTGGCGGGTAGCCGCGAGAGGTGCGGCCATTTGACATCGCCCCGCCGCCAACCTACGATCAAGGCGTTCCCCATCTCTTCGCCGGCTTAGCTCAGCGGCAGAGCAGCAGTTTTGTAAACTGCGGGTCGTGGGTTCGAACCCCACAGCCGGCTCACGGACCGAAGGCGGGTTCCCCGCAAGCCTCCACCGTTGGCAGGGCCTCGCGCGGCTTTCCCTCTTTCTCCGAGCGTGCCAGCCGCTTTCCTCGCTCGATCCCGTGCGCAACGGCCGAGACGAGGAAGCCCCGAATCAATGGAGAGCAATTCTTGAACCGGACCCGATCGACCAGATCGTCGGGATGGTCCTCGGCCAGATTGCCGAAAAGCGCGTGGGCAAACGATTCGTTCATGTTCGTGACACCATCAAAATCGAAGATGACCCGGCCGTGTAAGGCGAGCTTGGCCTCTATTTCGTTAAAACGGAAGGCATTGGCCTCATCGCCGTCTCCCAGGAACGTGCCGAAGAGCTCTTTCATCGAGAACTCCTGACTCATGCGAACAACCTAGCGTCGGGCTCTTCCCCTGGCAAGCCTTCCACCGTCCCATCCGGGAAAGCTTGCTGCTTCGCAACGGCCAAATCAAATCGGCGGCCTCGACCACGGAATGCGCCTTCCCATGCTTCCCGGGATCCGGACATTGACCGAAGAAGAGGATGGTCGTGGGCAAGGGAAGCTCCCTTAGTCCCTCCCTCCGCGGCTCCCCTCCAGGGCTCGCGCCTCGCGCGCGAGCCTGCGCGCCTGCCGCAAGGGCTCAGGCGTGCGGTAGCGAGGGCTCAGCGCCAAGAGAAGCTCCGCGGCCGCCTCTGGCTCCGTCCTCCAGCCCGCATGGGCCACCAGCGGTGCCTTGCCCTCCTGGGTCCGCACCCAATAGGCGACGACGCTTCCTCCCAACCAGAGAGCCGAGAGCGATCCGCGGGGCTCCCCCGGCGGCCTTCCGCAAGCCAAGAGCGGGTTGCGGGTCACTCCCACCGAGGGAAGGCCGAGCTTGGCCCCGAGATGGAGCGCCAGGCCGGCTCCCCGTGGATGGTCACGGCCGGTCGCGTCGACCAGCAGGAGCTCCGGCCGATCCGGGAGCCTTCGGATCGCTTCTTCGAGCAGCGAGCCCTCCCGCAGCGCCAGGAGCCCCGGCTCGTAAGGGACGCTTGCCACCCCTCTGGCCACTCCTGCACCCAGCAGCCTGCCCGACTGGACGAGCGCCGCCGCAGCCCAACCCGCCTCCCCCGCATGCCCGGGGCCCCGCCTTCCCCGCGAAAAGCACAGGAAGCATCCGGCGACCAGAAGCGGCCGGGCGGGCGGCTTCCACATTTCCTCTTCTGCTTGGCCGAGGCTCTCCTGGAGAATAACCAGCTCCTCGACCGTCGTTGGCCAGAGGAGAGCCGGCTCTCGCCCTTCTTCTCCGTCCCCTTCCATTCCCTTGATCCTACAGGAACGAAATTTCATTGGCCCCCTTCCGGGGGGTGGAATTACGATCTTCCCTGATCGCTGCCCGAGTGCCAGCCGATTACGGGCGCGAGGAAGGGACGGACCGCATGCCCAACCTTGTCCGCTTCGAGGCATTCACTTCGGCGCCCTTGGTCGCCGATCCCTTCGAGCATGTCCTCGTCCGGGATTTCCTGCCCGCCGATCTTCGGGCGTCCTTCGAAAAGGAGTTTCCCGCGATCGACAAGCCGGGCGTCTTTCCGGTCCAGGTGCTTCGCTACGGTCCACTCTTCGCCGCCCTCCTGGAGGATCTCCAAGCCCCTTCCTTCCGCGACGCCGTCTCCCAAAAGTTCGCGGTGCCGTTGGAAGGGAAGCCCGCCTTGGTGACCGTCCGAGGTCGCTGCGGGCCGCGCGACGGTCAGGTTCACACCGATTCGGAGACCAAGATCCTTACCCTCTTGCTCTATCTCAACAGCCGCTGGGAAGCGGATAGCGGGCGGCTCCGGCTGCTGCGCAGCTCGAACATCGACGATGTGGCCGTCGAGCTCTCTCCCGAGTGGGGGACGCTCCTTCTCTTTCGCCGCTCCGACCGCTCCTTTCATGGGCACCGGCTCTTCGAAGGGGAGCGGCGCGTCCTGATGGTCAACTGGTTGACGAGCCAGGAAGTTCTCGACCAGGAGCTCCGCCGCCATGGCCGCTCAAGCCTCATCAAGAGCCTGATCCCCTCCGGGATGCTCGAGCGGCTTCATTGGCGGAAGGTCTCCCGGTAGGCCCGCGCGCCACCGGGCCCGAGGAACGAGTCGATTGCTTTTTGGGCCCTTCTCCCCAACTTTGGAAGCGATCCGATGGGCTCCTCGATCCTCGCCTACCATGCCGCCTCCAAGCACTCCTTTTCGGGCTATGCGGATGGACCAGGCTTCCTCGACTGGGAGACCCAGCCCGACCCCTTCCGCCGCTTCGAGGGCAGCCCGGAGATCCCGCTCCCTCTCCCTTCTGAAGAAGCGGGCCCCCCCTACGACCGTCTCTTCGACGAGGCCCCGGAGGCCATACCGCTTTCCTGGGAGTCTCTGAGCCGCTTCCTCTTCGAGAGCCTCGCCCTTTCGGCTTGGAAGCAGGCTCCCCACTCCCCACCCTGGTCGCTGCGCGTCAATCCTTCGAGCGGAAACCTCCATCCGACCGAAGCCTACCTCCTTCTTCCCCCGCTCCCCGGGAACCCGAGCGCCGGGGTCTTCCACTACTCCCCCCTCCAGCACAGCCTCGAGGCTCGCCGCTGGCTCGAATCCGGCCCATGGGAGGAGATCGTCGCCCGCTTTCCTCCGGGAACCTTCCTGGTGGCGCTCACCTCGATCTACTGGCGCGAGGCGTGGAAATATGGCGAGCGGGCCTACCGCTATTGCCACCATGACCTGGGGCATGCGATTGGCGCCCTCGCGCTTTCCGCCAGGATGCGGGGATGGCAGGCGTCCATCCTGCCGGCGGTGGGGTCGCCCGAGCTGGCGCGGATCCTCGCGACCGAAAGCCAGCGAGGGCCGGAAGCGGAGCACGCCGACTGCGTGCTGGCCATCTCTCCAGGCCGGGAGACCCGCCTGGATGCGCAGACCCGGGCCTTTCGCCTTCCCGATACGCTGCTCAGCGCCCTGCGGGACGAGCCTCCGCTGGGGCATCCCAACCGCCTTTCGACAGACCACCTCCCCTGGCCGCTCCTGGAAGGGGCGATCGCCTCCACCCTCTACCCCGGTGGATGGTCGGGAGAGGAAGGGGCCGCGGCCCTCTCCTCCTCGCACGTCTCGCCGCCCTCCTCCCAAGGGGCGGGCGCTCTCGTCCGCCGGCGGCGGAGCGCAATGGCGATGGACGGAAAGACCTCGATCTCCCGGGAGGCTTTTCTGCACATCCTCTCCCAGCTCCTGCCCGGGCCAGCCGCCTTTCCCTTCGCCGTTCTTCCCTGGCACCCTCGGGTCTCCCTCGTTGTCTTCGTCCATCGGGTCGAGGGCTTGGTCCCTGGACTCTACCTCCTCCTCCGCTCGGCCGCCCACGAAGCCTCTCTCCGCCACGAGCTGCGCCCAGAGTTCGCCTGGCAGCCGCCACCCGGCGTTCCACGAGCATTTCCCTTCTTCCGCCTCGTGGAGGGCGACTTCCGGGAGCTGGTGGCCAAGATCAGCTGCTTTCAGACCATCGCTTCCGGAGGCTGCTTTGCCCTGGCCATGCTTGCCGACCTCTCCCGCATCCACGATCATCCCTGGCTCTATCCGCGCCTCTTCTGGGAATGCGGGCTCATCGGCCAGTTCCTCTACCTGGGTGCCGAAGCGGCAGGGCTCCGCGGAACCGGGATCGGCTGCTACTTCGACGATGGCCTCCACGAGCTCGTCGGCATTCGCGGGCTCCCGTGGCAGAGCCTCTATCACTTCACCGTGGGCGGAGCGGTCGGCGACCATCGCCTCCAGACGCGGCCCGCCTATGCCCACCTCCACCGGCCCGCTTCCTCCCGAGCACCGGCGGAGAGCTAGGCGGCGGCTTTGCGCTCGCCGAGCGAGCCATTTTCCTCTACGCTTGCGGGGAAGCTACCCTCTCCCTTTCCGCCCGGAGCCCCTATGGATCCATCCCTTGCCGATCTCTCCCAGGCGTTTGTCGCCGGCTCCTGGATCGAGACCGCGCGGACCTTCCCGGTGAGAAGCCCGGCGACCGGCACCCTGCTCGCGGAGATCGCCGACTGCAATGCGAAGGAGGCCCGAGCCGCAATCGAGGCGGCGGCGCAGATCTTCCCCGCGTGGCGATCGGCAACCCCTTACCTCCGTTCCGACCTCCTCCGGAAGTGGCGCGAGGCGATCCTCTCCCATGCGGAGGCGCTCGCCCGAACGATGGCTCAGGAGATGGGCAAGCCCCTCGCCGAGGGCAGGCGGGAGATTCTCTACGCGGCCAGCTTCCTCGACTGGTATGCCGAAGAGGCCAAGCGGATCTACGGAGAGACCGTTCCGAGCCAGCACCCGCAGAAGCGCATTTTCATCCGCTACGCGCCCGTCGGGCCCGTCTACGGGATCACCCCGTGGAACTTCCCCGCCGCGATGGTGACCCGGAAGGTGGCCCCCGCGCTCGCCGCCGGCTGCCCCTTCGTGCTCAAGCCCGCCGAGGCGAGCCCGCTCACCGCCCTCTTTCTGGCCAAGCTCTGGGAAGAGTCCGGGGGATGGCCCGCGACCTTCCAGGTCCTCCCCAGCTCCGATCCCGAAGCCCTCTCTGAGCCCTTGCTGGATGATCCCCGCATCCGCAAGCTCACCTTTACGGGAAGCACTCCCGTAGGAAAGCGGCTCTACCCGCGGAGTGCGGCAACTCTCAAGCGGGTGAGCCTCGAGCTCGGCGGTGGCGCCCCCTTCCTCGTCTTTGCCGATGCCGATCTTGGGAAGGCGGCCGACGGGGCGATCACCGCCAAGTTCCGGAATGGCGGGCAGAGCTGTGTTGCGGCAAACGCCTTCTACCTCCAGAAGGAGATCGCTCCCGCCTTCCTGCGCCTCTTCACCGAGAAGGTCGCCTCGCTCCGGTCGGGAGATCCCCTCGAGGAGGCAACCCAAGTGGGTCCGCTCGTGAACGCGCAGGGCTTGGCCAAGGTCGCGGAGCTCGTGGCGGACGCCCGGAGCCGGGGAGCCAGAACCCTGCTCGGAGGTCCGACCTGCGGCCTCTTCTTTCCTCCGACCCTCCTCACCGAAGTGCCTCCTGATGCCCGCATCCTGGAGGAGGAGACCTTCGGCCCGGTCGCCCCCCTCTGCCTCTTCGAGAGCGAGGAGGAGGCGCTGGCCGCCGCCCGCCGCGGCCGGGCGGGCCTGGCCGCCTACCTGTGGACCCGCGACCTCGGTCGGGCCTTCCGCTTCGCCGAGGAGATCCCCTACGGAATCATCGGCGTCAATGACGCCCTCCCTTCGACCGCCCAGGCTCCCTTTGGCGGGGTCCGCGAATCGGGCCTGGGCCGCGAGGGGGGCAAGTGGGGTCTCGCCGAAGGGTACTATCGCGTTGACTCAGGCAGCCACAAGGGCTGGAGTATCGGGCGATTTCATGGACGCCTCGCGGCGTTCGGATGACCTCACCACGGGCAACGGCACTCCACCGAAGTAGGGATTGGTGGATCGTGGGTCGGCGGGGGCACCCCGGCTCCCGGTTCTGCCCAGGCTCAGCGCCCGGACAGGTCGCTCCCCGAACTCGCGCACGAGCTCGGCAAGGACCGCAGCCTTCCCCTGGAAGAGCCAACCATTGGGGCGCGCACGGCGCGCTTCGATGTTGGCCGCCGCATTGAGGTCGGCGTGCATTTGGTGACCGCACCAAAGGCAGACGAAGGTCTTCTGGTCGCGGCGGTTCCGCTTGTCCACATAGCCGCAACCGGAACATGCCTGAGAGGTGTATGCGGCGTTGACCTCGGCGGAGGGGATTCCGAAGCGCTCCTCCAGGTCGCGCAACTTCTCCTGGACGATCGAGCGTCCGCAGTTGCGCAGGATCGCGTTGAGCCGCCTTGAGAGGTCGGAGTGGCGGAAGTCGAGCCGCTCCAGCACCAACTCCTTGGGCTTGCCCTGCTCGACAAGGCGGTTGAGCACGCGGCCGACCTCGGTGCGAAGGAAGCCGCGCACATCCTCCACCAGCGCCCGATACCGCTGGCTCTCGCGTGGCCTGCGTCCGGCACGCTGCTGGCTGGCCGCGATCAAGGCAAGCAGCGCGTCGTACCGCTTGAGCCGCTTGAGCCAGCCCTGGCCGAGCAGCCGGCCGTCGGATGTGGCCAAGAGCGTGGACAGCCCAAAATCAAGCGCCAGCGCGCCGTGGCCGTCGTAGGCGGCGCGGCTTTTGGCGCAGACCTCGCCCATGTCGGTCACCACGCCGAAGCTCAGGCGACCCTCGCGCTCGTTCACCTGGATGCCGTTGGTCACGCGGCCAGGACGCTTGGCATGGTAGTCGTAGGTAAGCAGCGGGATGGCGATCTTGCGCCCCTTCTCGAGCGTGGAGAGGCTCACCCACCAGCCGACCCTGCCACCCTGCGTCGCCTGGATGGGGCGGGCGATGCTCCCTGCGCGGTGGTCGAGGCGCATGGAGATGCGCGAGAGGTCCGGGCGGCGATGCCGCGCCATGCAGTGGCGCATCATGGCGCGCGCCAGCCGTCGCACGGAAACCGGAATCACCTCGCCCGTCTCTCTCCTCGCCACCTCGCCGCGCCGGAACCACGCGCCCAGGCCGTTGATGGCGTGGAGCATCTGCTTGGTGGCGGGTGTCAGCGTGCTGTGGTTGACCAGGTCTCGAAACTCATTGGCCCGGTTGCGGATCCAGCCCTGGAGCTGCCCGACGACCTGCCAGCGGGCCATCTGGACGCGGTTGGCCGCGCCGATGACGGCGGCGAAGGTGACCTTGTCCACGTCGTGGTTCTTCTCAAAGCGGCCCGTCTGAAAGAAGAGCCGCCACTGTTCCCGGCCCAGCAGCACCGCACCCCGGCGGTAGGCTCTAAGCAGCGCGCGCACGGCCGCCTCTTTGCTGGCCGTCAGGTTCGACGGCAACAGGTCGGTCCGATGGACGGGCGGATGCTCGGGCTTGGTGCGGGCCATCAGGCGGTTCCTGGGAGAAAGCGGTAAGGCAGCGTGCGCCCAACGCCGCCCTCGCGTTCCGGCTTGGCGCGCTTTTGCGGCGGCGCTCCGGCATGGGTCTTGTCGATCTCGGCGAGGTTGGACAGCAATGGGCTATCCTCGGCCATCATGGCGCGGATGCGGTGGCCGAGGTGCCACGCCGTCTCGTAGGATACGCCCAGCATCTCCGAGAGCTTCACGGCGGAGATGCCCTTGCTCGACGCGACGATGAGGTAGATGGCCTGCGCCCAGGTGAGCATCGGCAGGTGGGTGCGGTGCATCGGCGTGCCAGCGGTGACCGAGAACTGCCGGTTGCAGGCGGTGCATTGCCAGCGGCGGATCGTCCGCAGCCAGGAGGCGCGGTTGACGCATCCGCACACCGGGCAGATCGGGCCGTCCGGCCAGCGGGCGCGCTCAAACCACGCCCGCGCGGCGTCCTCGTCCGGGAAGAGATCGTGGAAGGCGCGGAGCGTGAGGGCGGTGCCGGTCATGATCAAAATCTAGGGATTGTGACGGTCTGCGTCAAGCTGATAGGCCCGTCGCCGAATATCTCGAGCCCCAATACCTCTCTCTCGGCTTGGGCTGAGGCATTCTCGTCCATGCCCCGATCACGCAACGACGGCAAAGACCCGGGCCGGGGCCCCGCTCCCCCCCGCGATCTTCATCGGGATGCCATAGAGCGTCGCTCCCCGCGGGGGGAGCCTCTCGAGATGGGCGAGATTCTCGAAGCCCGGCCTCCCCGCCCCGAGCCAGATCTGATGAGCGGGAAAATCGACGGCGCGGCCCGGATCGAGGCTCGCCGTATCGATCGCCAGCGCCGCCACCTTCCGCTCGCGGAGAAGGAAGGAGACCGCTTCGGGTGAGAAGCCCGGGAAATGGAGGTTCTGCACCTCCCCCCACCGGTCGCTTCCCAGGTAGCGCTTCTTGTCCGGCCAGTAGCTCCCCCAGCCCGAGTGGGCGACCACAATCGCTCCCTCGGGCAGCGGGCCGTGCCGTGCCTCGTCCCTCTCGATGTCAGAGACCGAGAGCGCGCTGTCGGGGTCCTCCTCCGCTCGCTCCCGAAAGTCGATCAGGCAGGCGGGGCCGATGCAGTGGGTCAGCGGAACCCGATCGGCGGAAGCTCCTCCCTCCGAGAAGTGGAGCGGAGCATCCATGTGGGTGCCACCATGCTCGGGCGCGGAAAACTTGCCGGCCGCATAGAAGTGGCCCCTCCCGGCCACCCGCCCGTGCTGCTCATACCAGTAGTGGAATCCCGTCTCGGTCGGCCAGTAGACGGTCCGATCGTCGAACGGATAGGAAAGATCGATCACTTCCCCGGCGCTCAACCTCATCTCCCCGCAGCCGGAAGCCGCAATGCGCAACCGCTCCCCGCGCATGGCTTCTCCAAGGCGCTGGAGGCTTTTTTTCCTTTTCGGCTCCGAATGGCAAGCGAGAATGCCATCTCCCCATCCCTCTTCGGGGGCTGCTCCCGGCGCGGAGTGCTGGGGGAGTGCGACCGATCGGGCCACCCTCCCCCAGCGAGGAGAACAGGCAATGGCTAAGGCCAAGGAAGCACGACTCGTGCCAAAGAGGATCGCTTCTCCCGGAGAAGGTCCCCTCGCCGTCCCATCCCGGCAACGGTGCGCTGGGGAGCGGCCTTCCTCACGGAAGTTCTTTCCTAAATGCCGTCGAGGAGCCAAAAAGGACCCGGCATGAAGATCGCGGTCATTGGTGCGGGATTTGTCGGCTCCACCACGGCGCAGCGGCTCATCGAGCGGAACCTGGGCGAGGTCGTCCTCTACGACATCGTCGAGGGCCTTCCGCAAGGAAAAGCCCTCGACATGATGGAATCCGCCCCGATCCTGGGATTTGAATCCCGCGTCGTCGGGACGAACGATCCCAAGGATCTCTCCGGATCGGCGCTCGTCGTCGTCACCAGCGGGATCGCCCGGCAGCCGGGGATGAGCCGCGACGACCTTCTGGAGCGGAACGCCGGCATCGTGGCCTCGGTCGCCGATCACCTCCGCGAGCAGGCACCCCAGGCGATCGTGATCGTGGTGACCAATCCGGTCGATATCCTCACCCATCTGACGGCGGTGAAAGTGGGCACTCCCAAGGAGCGCATCCTTGGCATGGGGGGCATCCTCGACTCGAGCCGCTTCCGCCATTTCATCGCGATGGAGCTGGGAGTCGCCCAAGCCGACGTCGACGCCATGGTTCTCGGGGGCCACGGGGATGACATGCTGCCCCTTCCTCGGTTTGCCACGGTCAACGGGGTTTCGATCGAGGCCCTGCTCTCCCAAGAGCAGATCGAGAAGCTCGTGGCCCGAACCCGGGATGGCGGAGCCGAGATCGTCCGCCACCTCAAGAAGGGGAGCGCCTACTACGCCCCGGCGGCGGCCATCACCCAGATGGTCGAAAGCATCGTGCGCGACCAGAGGCGACTCCTGCCCTGCTCCGCCTGGTGCAGCGGGCAATATGGCATCACCGGCCAGTTCGTCGGAGTGCCGGTCATCCTCGGTCGGGAGGGGGTCGAGAAGATCGTCGAGCTGCCGCTCAGCGCGGCAGAGATGAAGGAGCTGCACACGAGCAGCGCCCATGTGGCCTCGAAGATCGCCCAGCTCCAGATCGCCGGGTAGAGGAAGCGGGTGTCTTCTCGTGGCTGCAGCGCAAATGCGGACGGACGCCCTCCGGGGCCACGAAAGTCGGTCGTTCCGAGGAGATCAGAACCGTTTGCGATCCTGCCTGGGAGGCGGTCTTACCATCCGACTTGGCGGAGCCGATCTTCCGAAATGGACGACAACGAAATCCGATTTGGGCGACACAAGCCTCGTCCGGGGGAAGCTAGCTTTCCCGCCCGTCGATCATCCGCCAGAAGGCGGGGCTCTTCTGCAGCTCCTCATCCTCGGCCAAGGGCAGGTTGCTCCGAAAGAGAAAGTCGGCGAGCGTGTTCTTGTGGAGGATCCGGTAGACCTGAACCCCGCCACTGGTCAGGGCAAAATAGATCCGGTAATCCCGGCAGCGGAAGCGGCGCAGCTTCTGCCCCTCCCGCTCGAGCGTTCCGAGCTTCTCCGACGCGCCCTCCTGGAGCTCGCGCGGCAGGACCTCGAATTCGGCGAGCACCTGAAGCTGGATGTCCTTGGGAAGCGCGGCAAGCTCGGCCAGGCTCGCCTTGCTAAATACGATCTGGAAGGGATGGCTCACCGCTCCTTTGCCTTTGCGGGGACCGGTTGCGCCTTCGGAATGACCGGCTCCCCCGCATCCGCGGGAAGGCGCCCGCTCCCCGTTGCTCCAAGCGGAGCATGCGCGGAGACCTCCGGGTAGAGAAGATATTTTTGACGGCGCACCCGATATTCCTCGAGGTAGGGCTCCCAGCTCTCCCACACCTCCTGGATCGACTTCCCCTGCTGGAGCGCCAGCCGGACCGAGTCGCCACCGCAGAGCTTGTCGAACATCGCGGAGTCCTCCGCCCGCATTCCCGCGATCGGAGAGCCGTTGAGCGCCTTGTTTACCTCTTCCAGGAGCGTGAGCGCCGTCGGGATCAGCGGCACGCTCCGCGGATCCCGGAGGTGGATCTGCACCCCGCCGTAGACTGGGTTGCGCGCCTCCTTGCCAAAGAGCCGGTACCGGGCCGGCCGGAAGACCAGCCCCGAGATGCCACGCTGGCCGAGGGTCCGAGCGAAGGCATAGGGATCGAGTGCCGAAGAGCCGACCAGGGCGAAGGGGAGCGGGGTACCGACGCCATTGTTTACGCCGCTCATCTCCCCGAGCAGCCCGGTCAGCACATAGAAGAAGGCACTCTCGGGCTCGGGAATGTTGGGTGAAGGGGGGATCCAGAGCAGGCCCGTATCCTCCCAGAGCATCTCGCGGCGCCAGCCGTTCATGGTCACGACCGTCAGTCGGGGCCGCTTGCTGATCCACTGCTCCCCGGCGATCATCTGCGCCAGCTCTCCGGCGGTCAACCCATAGACATAAGGAACGTCCCACTCGCCGACGAAGGAGCGGAAGCGCGATTCGAGCGGCATCCCCTCGCTCCGCACGCCTCCGAGCGGGTCCGGGCGGTCGAGGACGCAAAACTCCTTGCCGTTTTCTCCAGCCGCCTCCATCGCGAGCCCGAGCGTGCTGATGTAGGTGTAGCTCCGGCAGCCAATGTCCTGAACATCGTAGACCAGGATATCGACCTCCCGGAGCATCTCGGGAGTCGGCTTCCGGGTATCTCCAAAGAGGGAATAGATCGGCAGGCCGCTTCTGGGGTCCCGAAGGGAATCGACCTTCTCTCCCGCCCAGGTCGTTCCGTACAGACCATGCTCCGGGGCGAAGATGGCCGTCAGACGCACTCCCGGGGCATGGAGCAGAAGATCCAAGGTCGAAACGCCGTTCTTGTTGACTCCCGAGGCATTGGTGATCAGCCCGACTCGCTTTCCCTGGAGCTCGCGAAATTGGCGCTTCGCCAACACATCGACGCCCAGGTCGACCGCAGCCGCGGCTTGCAAGGCGCGGGGCAGAGTCGATAGTAAAATCAGGAAGCTGAACGAAAAGCGGATGAGTTGCTCCATATGCGAGTAGGAAGCAGGGCCTTTCATACGGACTTGGGCCGTTCCAGGTCAATAGCGATGCGTGGATTGCCCGTCTTTGCACGCTTCCCCCTTCCCCGCGAGATCCAGAAACATCGATAAGATCCTATGCCAGAGCCCATTACCCCCGAAGCGGTCCGTCAGCAGCTCCGAGGGGTCAAGTACCCCGGATTCAGCCGCGATATCGTCTCCTTCGGCCTCGTCAAGGAGGTCGCCGTCGAGAACGGGGCGATCTCCCTCCGGATGGAGCTGACGACGACCGATCCCCACATCCCCGCACAGATCGAGGAGCAGGTGCGGGAGCGCCTTTCCGGGCTTCCGGGGGTCGCACGAGTAGACGTAGCCATCGCGACCGCCGGAACCGCTGCGGGCCGCACCCGGGAGGCCGCCCCTTCCCCAGTCCGCCACATCATCGCGGTGGCGAGCGGGAAGGGCGGCGTCGGCAAGTCGACGGTTGCGGCCAACCTGGCGATCGCCCTCCAGAAGGAGGGGGCCCCGGCGGTCGGCCTCTGCGACTGCGACATCTACGGGCCCAGCATCCCGCTCATGCTTGGCACCCAGGAATCGCCGCGGGTCACGCCCGAGCAGCGTCTTGTCCCGATCGAGCGATTCGGCTTGCGGGTCATGAGCATGGGCCTCTTGCTCGACACCAATCAGCCGGCGGTCCTCCGCGGACCGCTCGTGACCCGCTACACCCAGGAGTTCCTTCGGAACGTCGATTGGGGCGATCTCGACGTCCTCGTCCTCGACCTTCCACCCGGAACCGGGGACATCCAGCTGACGATCGTCCAGACCGTCCGCCTCTCGGGAGCGGTCGTCGTCACGACCCCGCAGGAGGTCGCCTTGATCGACGCCCGGAAGGCGGTCGGGATGTTCGAGAAGGTCAACGTGCCGCTCCTCGGCGTCCTCGAGAACATGAGCTACTTTCTCTGTCCCAACGATCAAAACCGCTACGACATCTTCGGGTCGGGCGGCGGGCGACGCGAAGCCGAGCGGATCGGCGTCCCCTTCCTGGGAGAGATCCCCTTGGAGATCGCGATCCGGGAGTCGGGCGACCTGGGGGCGCCGATCGTGCTCGCCGAGCCGGACCGGCCTTCGAGCCAGGCGTTTCGCGCTGCTGCAAAGAAAATCCTTGACAGCCTATCCGCCTCATAGTTCTAATCGCCCGCACAATTTGTGGCGCGGGGGAAGGCCTGCCGCCTTCCTTCGGATTCGGGAACACGAGGAGCTCGAGGAATTGGTTTGCGCAGATCGATGCCGAAACGCGACAGCGCGCTGGGTCGAGCGATTGCCCCAAGCGGGTCATTGCCGGCAGAAGGCCAGAACCCTCCTTGGCACATCCGGGGCGGAGCGAGCAGCGCATCGGCTGCCAGCGGAGAGAGAGTCGCTGAGAGCGAGAGCGCGCCAGAGCGCGATCCATGATGCCGCTTCCTGCCATTACGGAAGCAGACGCTGCAGCTTTGCGGAGCCGGACGGGCTTCTCCCCATCCTCGATCTCCCTCTCAACCAGGAGGGGCTTTGACGTGAGGCGCCTGGCGTTGGCAAGCCCAAGCAGAAGGGTCGCAGCGAGCTCCATGGATCGCTTTTCCGAAAGAGACTTGTCCCCGGGGGAAGAGGAATCCCTGCTGACGAATTCCGCCCTCTATCGGGAATATCTCGAGGAGCGGGAGGAGATCCTGAGGCACAAATGGCTCGAGAGCGAGAAGCGGGGTCGTGACATCGGCTTCGAGAAGGCGCTGCTCGACTGGATCCTCCACCACCGGGCGGCTTGGCGCGAGCAGCGGCACCACGAATAGTTCCGCCCGCGTTTTCAGGGGCTCTCTTCCAGCAGCTTCGCCAACGCGGGCTCTGGCAGGTGGCGAGCCATCTCCGCGGCGGTTTCCCCGCTCCCGTTCCTCACCGTGTGCGCATCGGCGCCATGCTCCAGGAGCAGCTTGGCCATCTCCAGGTCCCGCCGTTCCACCGCGAGCATGAGCGGGGTCATTCCCCTCCGGTCCTGCACATTCGGGTTGGCGCCCTGCAGCAGCAGGAAGGTCGCGACGGACCGATACTGCAAGGCCACGCACCGGTGAAGCAGCGTCTCCCCCGTGTCCGCGGCGGCATTGACCCGGAGACCGCGCTTGAAGAAGCCCTGGAGCATGGCGACGATCGCCGCCGGGTCCGCAGCCGAGGGGAGTGCCGCGACCAGAGCGGAGGCTTGGCGAGTCGGATCGGCTCCGTAGCGGTCGACCAGGAGCTGGGCGAGCTCGGGATCGCGCCGCGTCGCCTCCACGAGCGCCGAATCGGGGCCGCCGTAATCGATGGGGTAGCGCGGTTCAGCGGCCAGGATCTTCTCCAGGCTCGCTGGCGAGCGGGCGTCGATCGCCTCGCGCAGGGCCAGGAGCGTCTTGCGGCGTCGGGCACCCTCCCCGGCCCCTTCTGCCTCCCCACCCGACGCATCGGCGAAGCCGACCGCTTCCCCTTCCCCCCGGCCCCAGACGATCCTCACCTGCCGCCGGGAGACCTGCTTGGGGAAGACCGCCGCCGCCATCTCGGCGAGGCCCACCGTGCCCGCCGCCGTCACCTCTCCGCCCGCGAAATGACCCTGCTCGTCTGGGAGGGAGCCCGGACGGATCAGGAAGAAGGAGAGCTTCTGCCGGCGGAAATAGGGAGCCCGGGAGGCGACCATCTCGTTGTAATAGGAGAGGTAGGCGTCCTGCAGAAGCCGGTCGAGAGCTTCCCGGGGCCTGAGGCCGTCCTCCGAAGAGGGGAGGACGAGCAGGCAGGCAATGTCGCTTTCCCCCTCTTCCTGGCCCTTCGACAAGGACGAATCCTGGTAGCCGACGATGTCGGGAGCGCGGTGCAGATAGATCCACCGCCCCCCTTCCGGGAAGCTCCGCGCCTCCCCGAGGTCGACAGCTCCCGGGGCGCGGACGATCCCCGCCAGCCAGAGACAGAGGACGATGGCCGCGAGCCCGCGCGGGCCGCACCTCCGAGCTCCTCCTTGCCCGAACGCCTCGCCCCTCACCGAGATCCCCAGAGAAAGAGCAGGGCGCCCCCCAGAGCGATCCCCAGAGAGAGAAACCAGGCGCTCTTCCGCTTGACCAGGGCGGCCACCGATCCCACGGCGGTCGCCAGCTGGAGGAGGACCGTCGCTACCCGGAGGAGATGGTGCCGGTGGAGCGCCCGCTCGCTTTCGGCCATTCGGGCCGCGACCTCCCGTTCCCACTCCTCGGCCTGCTGCTTGCCCAGCGCCTTCTCCTGCTCGAAGCGCGCACTCTCCCGCAGGAAGAAGGGATCCGGCTTGAGCCGGTTGGCCACCTGGTAGAGGCTTTCCCGAAGGACCTTCCCTTGGAAATAGCCCCACGCATCGGTCGCCTTGTTCTGCAAGAGCACCGCCTCGTTGCGCAAGAGGATCATCCTGGTCACCTCCTCCTCCGATACGGTGCCCACGATCGTTCCCAGCACGGCCATGAGGATGATCGAGAACGAGAGGTAGAGCAGCCACCTGTCCTCCCTCTCCGCTTCCCGGAGAGCATCCACTACGACTTCGCGCGTCTGATCCCGCAAGGTCTCATCATCCATGGACACCCGTGCTTCTCCAGGAATTGCCCGCTCGTTCGCCGAAGGGCCCTCCCCGAGGATAGAGGAAACTCCGTGCGAAGGCCACTGACTTGGAGGCTTGCCAAAGAAGCCATCGAAATATCTTTTTGTCTGGACATGCCTATTTTGTTTGCTTATAAGCATCGCATCGTCACGCGAGCATTATCAGGCAAGATGCACAACGAGAAGAACTGGTACTATTATGATTATTAATTTGATTGCCGCTTTGGCCACAGGAGTGGCAACCTCTTGCGGCCTCTTGCTTCTCTTTCTCCTCTTTGGAGGCTGGATCGTGGCTCTTGGGGCCGCGGCCGCCTTCAGCTGGCTGCAGGGCGATCGTCCCGACTCCCCGGCGCTGCCCGAATAGCTTTCGGACACGCTACCGGGCCAGCAGCAGGCTGAAGTCGTTGACGTTGGTCCCGGTCGGCCCGGTCCGCAGCAGGCCGCCTGCGGCCTGAAAGAAGGCGAGCGAATCGTTGCTTGCCAGCAGGGTGGCCGGATCGAGTCCGGCGGATTCCGCACGCATCCCGCTCTCTCCGTCCACCAGAACTCCGGCCGCCTCGCTGCTCCCATCACTCCCGTCGCTCGCCAGGGAGGCCAGCAGCACCCTCCGCCCCAGCCCCGCCAGACAAGAGGCGGCAGCCAGACCGAGCTCGAGGTTCCGTCCGCCCCGCCCCGTTCCCGTCACACGAACCGTCGTCTCTCCGGCGGCCAGGAGCAGGCAAGGACGCGGAAGGGGACGGCCGTAGAGGGCTTCCTCCCGGAGGATGTTTCCGAGAAGGAGGCCCGCCGGGGCCGATTCTCCTTGGAGGGAGCTTGTGAGGCAGGCCGCAGCAAAGCCTTGCTCCCGGGCCGAGCGGAGGATCGCCGCAACCGCATCCTGCGCGCTCCCGACACAGAGGTTCTCGACCCGGGCAAAAGCGGGATGGCCCGGTTTCGGAGTCTCCGGGAGCGTTCCGGCCAGGCCGGCGATCAGCCGGTCCCGTACCGCGACCGGAACCCGGTCGCAGAGATCCCTCCGCTGGAGCACTCGCCACGCATCGGAGAAGCGCGAAGGATCGGGCATGGTGGGGCCGGAAGCGACCATGTCGATCCGGTCTCCGACCACGTCGGAAAGGATCAAGCCGAGGAGTCGGGTCTTGGGGGCCAGAAGCGGGATGCCACCTCCCTTGAGGAGGTCGAGATGCTTCCGGACGATGTTGACCTCCTCGATCGGGGCCCCGCTCCGCTGCAGGAGCCGGGTCGTCTCCTGCAGATCGGCAAGCTCGAGCCCGGCTGCCGGCAGGCTCCAGAGCGCAGAGGCCCCTCCCGAGAGAGCGACCACCACGAGGTCCTCGGGTCTCGCTCCTTGGAGCCGCCGGGCCACCTCCTCCGCGCAGGAGCGGCTCGCCTCGTCGGGAAGCGGATGGCCCGCCTCCCGCACCGGGAGGGCGAGCGGGGGAAGGAGGGCCCCCGGGGGCACGGTCACAAGCCCGCCCGACAGCCGTCCCTGGAGAAGCTCCTCGAGCGCCGCGGCCATTCCCCCGGCCGCCTTGCCCGCGGCGAGCAGGAGCACCTTTCCCCCGGCGAGCGGGAATTCCCGCCCGCCCGCCCAGAGGCTCTCGCCCTCCCTCCGCACCGCGCGGCGGATCGCTTCCGCGGGATCGACCGCCCGTAGCCCGGCCTCCAGCAGCGACAGGGCGCATCCCGCGAGCCCTCCCCGGTCGAACCTCGGATCGGCTCCCTCGACGGCAATCCGGACCATGGCCTTCTCCCGAAACTTCCCGCCCGTTACTGGGTTCCGATCTTCGCCAGCAGCCCCTTCCGCCGCGCCGCCGTGAAGAGAAGGCCGAACCAGGCGCCGGCCAGAGCCAGGTAGACCAGGTTGAGGAGGGTCGCGTAGGCGAGCTCTCCCCAGGCGGAACGCCCGCGGAGGGCGAGCCGCATCCCCTCGAAGGCATGGGTTGCGGGGATCGCCCAGCTCAGCGGTCGCAACCAAGACGGAAGGGTGCTGACCGGGTAGAAGACGGCCGCAAAGGGCTGGATCGCAAAGGGGATCGCCCACGCGAGCGCTTCCGCGGCCTGGCCCCAGCGAAGCAAAAGCCCGGTCGTCGCGATCCCGAGCGACCAGCCCATCAAGAGGAGATTGGCGAAGAGCGGAAGGAGCGCCGGGCCGATCGCGAGCAGATTGAACCGATAGAGGCAAAAGGCGAGCAGACCCAGATAGGCCCCCACCACCAACGTCTTCAGGATCCCCACCAGGCAGGTCGCCCCCACGAACTCGGTGACGCGCACCGGAGCTGCAAAGAGATTGAGCAGGTTACGCGACCAGATGTCCTCGAGGAAGGAGAGCGTGATTCCCTGTTGCGAGCGGAAGATGATGTCCCAAAAGATCACCGCTCCCACGAGGAACGCGATCCCCGCGGGAAGCACCCGCCCCTCCTGCTGCAGGTAGAGAGTCAGGAAGCCCCAGACGAGCAGGTCGATGGCCGGCCAGAAGAAGATCTCCAGCAGCCGCAGGAGGCTCCGTTGGTAGACGTAGGTATAGCGGAGAACCAGGGCTCCGACGCGCCGAGGGTTCATCCGGGTTTCCCTCGGGCCTGCAACCGATCGCACCGGATCCTATCCGCTCCCACCGTGATTCCCTCCGGGCTCTTCGGGAAGGGTCTCCTCTTCTTCCCGAGCCAATTGAATGAAGAGGGTCTCCAGGTCCTCGCAGCGGAAGCGCTGCAGCACTTCGGCCGGGCTCCCCTCGGCAAGAAGGCGTCCTCGCCGCAGAAAGAGGACCCGGTCGCAGACCTCTTCCACCTCGCGCATGTTGTGCGAGGTATAGAGCATGGCGATTCCCCGCTCGACCTGGAGCCGACGAAGCAGTCGGCGAACCTTGTCCGCGATGTCGGGATCGAGCCCCGCCGTCGGCTCGTCGAGGAGCAGGAGCTCCGGATCGTTGAGCAGCGCCTTGCAGAGGCTCACCCGCGCCGCCTCGCCCGCGGAGAGCTCTCCGGCGACCCGATCGCCCAGCGGGCCGATCTCCAGATCCGACAAGAGCCCGGCGATCTTCTCCCGCGGCCGGGCGACCCCGTAGATCCGGGCGAAGACCATCAGGTTCTGGCGAACGGTCAGGTTCGAGGGGAGGAGCGCATACGCCGAGGCAAAGTTGGCCCGCTCGAGGATCGGAACCCGCATCCTGGGCACCGGCAGGCCGAAGATCTCGACCTTGCCCGCGGTGGGAGTGGTCAGGCCGAGCAGGAGATGGACGACGGTCGTCTTCCCCGCCCCGTTGGGTCCCAGCAGCCCGAGCGCCTCTCCCCGGCGCAGGGAAAAGGAGAGCCCGCTCACCACCGGTTGGCCGGGCGAAAACTCCTTCCGCAACCCCTCGACCCCGACGACAACCTCGCTCATGTTCTGCCTTCCTTTCCCCGCGTCCTGCGCGATCATGGCAGAAAGGAGGAGCAAAAGAAACGCACTCCATTTCTGTCGCCTCTCCCGCACCCAGGCGGTAAAACGGGACCATTATGGCCCTCACCCACTACTTCGCTCGCCAGCTGCCGTCTGAGCTCGCCGGATTGGAGGACCTTGCCGCCGACCTGCTCTGGCTCTCGCACGCCGGATCCGAGAAGATCTGGCAGATGATGGATGCCAAGCTCTGGGGAGAGACCACCAACCCCTGGTTCCTCCTGGAGAGCGTCTCGGAGACCCGATTGGAGCAGCTCCGCGGAAACCCCGTCTTTCTCGAGGAGCTCCAGAAGCAGCTTGCGAAGCGAAAGGCCTACCTGGAGTGCCCGACCTGGTTCGACGCGACCCATAGCCTCCATGGCCTGGGGCGCGTCGCCTACTTCAGCATGGAGTTCGGCCTCGGCGAAGCGCTGCCCATCTACTCCGGCGGGTTAGGCATCCTCGCCGGCGACTGCCTCAAGGCGGCGAGCGACCTGGGGATCCCGATGATCGGCATCGGCCTCCTCTACCAGCAAGGATACTTCCGCCAGGGCATTGCGGCGGACGGCCATCAGATGGAGTACTTCCCCTACAACGACCCGACGCTTCTCCCGGTCGTCCCGGTCCGGGACCCCAGCGGGGAGTGGCTTCGCGTGTCGGTGGCACTGCCCGGGCGCGAGCTCGTTCTGCGCGTCTGGCAGGCGACCGTGGGGCGGGTGCCCCTCTACCTGCTCGACAGCAACGACCCCGTCAACGCTCCCGCCGACCGGACGATCACGGGATCGCTCTACGGCGGGGGGCCGGAGATGCGCCTGCTCCAGGAGATCACGCTCGGGATCGGGGGATGGCGCGTCCTGCAGCAGCTCGGAAACGACTGCCATCTCTGCCACCTCAACGAGGGCCACGCGGCCTTCGCCGTCCTCGAACGGGCCCGCACCTTCGCCCAGCAGACCGGCCAGTCCTTCGCGGTCTCCCTTCGGGCGACCCGGGCGGGAAACCTCTTCACGACCCATACGCCGGTACCGGCGGGCTTCGACTCCTTCTTTCCCGGCCTGGTCCGTCATTACCTCGCCTGTTTCGCCGGGGAGTGCGGGATCTCGGTCGAGGAGATCCTCCGGCTGGGGCGGCTTGGGGACGGGGCGGACGAGCCGTTCAACATGGCCTACCTCGCGATCCGGGGATCGGCCGCCGTCAATGGCGTGAGCCGCCTCCACGGGGAGGTCAGCCGCAGGATCTTTCAACCCCTCTTCCCCCGGTGGCCGCAGGAAGAGGTGCCGGTCGGCCATGTCACCAACGGCATCCACGTTCCAACCTGGCATTCCGCCGAATCCGACGAGTTGTGGGGCAAGATCTGCGGACCCAACCGCTGGCGGCAGACCACCGAGGTCCTGGAAGAGCGCTACCGGCAGGCGAGCGATCTCGATCTCTGGGAGTTCCGGATGAGGAGCCGGATGAATCTCATCCTCTCGATCCGGAGACGGCGAAAATGCCACTGCTCCCTTTTAGGGAAAGAGGCCGAGGAGATGAGCAGCTGCTCCTGCGTCTTCGAACCGAACACGCTGACGTTGGGCTTCGCCCGGCGATTTGCCACCTATAAGCGTCCCGACCTCCTTCTCCACGATCCGGGCCGGCTGCTCCGGATTCTCTCGAACCCCTCCGCACCGATGCAGCTGGCGATCGCCGGCAAGGCGCATCCCGCCGACGGCTTCGGCAAGGAGCTGATCCGCCGCTGGAATGCCTTCGCCGAGCAGCCGGAGGTGAGCGGCCGCATCGTCTTCCTCGATGACTACGACATGCGCATGGCCAAGGAGCTCGTCTCTGGCGTCGACCTCTGGATCAACAATCCGAGAAGACCCTGGGAGGCGAGCGGGACCAGCGGCATGAAGCTCCTGGCCAACGGCGGCCTCAACCTTTCCGAGCTCGACGGCTGGTGGGTCGAGGCCTACCGCCCGGAGCTGGGATGGGCGCTCGGCGACGGCCGGGAGCATGGGGAGGATCCCGCCTGGGACGCGGCCGAGGCGGAGCAGCTCTATCGCCTATTGGAGCAGGAGGTCGCTCCCGCCTTCTACGAGCGCGACTCCCGAGGCATCCCCACCCGCTGGATTGGCAAGATGCGCGAGAGCGTCGCCGAGCTCACCGGCTACTTCTCCACCAACCGGATGGTCCGCCAGTACACCGGGGAGTACTACCACCCGCTCAACGTCGCCTATCTCAAGCGTTCCGCCAAGAACGGCGCTCGAGCACAAGAGATCGAGGAGCGGCTCCGCGAGATCGCCCTCCATTGGAAGGAGGTTCGCTTCGGTCCCCTTTCGGTCGAGACGGGGGAGACCGGGCACCACTTCACGCTGCCCGTCTACCTCGACGAGATCTCGCCCCAATGGGTCCAGGTGGAGCTCTTTGCCGACCCGGCCACCGGAGAGGGGGGGAAACCCTTCTGCCTTCCGATGGAGCGGGCGGAGCCGCTCGCGGGAGCCATCAACGCCTTTCTCTTTCGGGCCACCGTTCCCGCCGGAAGACCGGCGGGCGACTACACGCCGCGCGTCCGGCCCTTCCATCCAGACCTCTTCGTCCCGCTCGAGGCGAACCAGATCCACTGGTACGCGTAAAAGGCCACTCTCAGCCCGCCGGAGGCTCGGCGCCCGCGGGAGCCTGCGCCTCTCCCGCGGGCGGCTTTGGGCCTTGGCGGAGCGTAAGCGTGCCGAGCTTCGTCATCACCTTGACCGCCAGGAAGACGCTCCAGGCGATGATCAGGAACTGGATCACCGCGTTCACGAACTGCCCGTAGCGGATCGCCACCTCGGGGCTCACGACCTTTCCCCCCGCGGTGACCGCCGGCTTGAGCACCCAGAGGAGATCCTTGAAATCGACCCCGCCGACGGCAATCCCCAGAGGCGGCAGGAAGAGATCGTTTACCATCGAATCGACAATCTTGTTGAATGCGGTCCCTACCACCACGCCGACCGCCATGTCGATCGCGTTTCCCTTGAGCGCAAACTGCCTGAACTCCTCGAGCAGCCTTCCGGCCATTCTCCCTCCTTATGACTCCTGGTAGGCGAACACTATCCCCTTGACCGGGTGCGCGACAAGCCCCGCCCTTCCGGGCGGGGAAGGATAGCGCGGTCCTCCTTAGCTTTGGCTGGGTGTCTGTTGCTGGATGGACTCGTCACTGGACATTCCACGGAGACCAAGGAACGTTTGCATCGATCATGATACGCCCGTATGATTGAGCGCAATGCGGCGGCTGCAAGCCTTTAAGTACCAACTGCGGCCAGACGGCCAGCAAGAGCGGCAAATGCGCCGCTTCGCTGGCTCGTGTCGGGTTGTGTTCAACGAGGCGTTGAGCTTGCAGATGGCACGTTACGATGCCGGAGAGAAGAGGCTCGGTTACGCCGGGCTGTGCAAGGAACTTACGAAATGGCGTAACGGCGATCCCATGCCTTCCGGGCGTGTCGCGCCTTGGCTGGCCGATGCGCCCGTTCATCCCTTGCCACAGGCGCTCAAGGATTTGGAGCGGGCCTACAGTAACTTTTTTGCCCAGCGGGCCGACTTCCCGCGCTTCAAGAAGAAGGGCCAGTCGGATCGCTTCCGTTACCCCGACCCGAAACAGATCAAGCTCGACCAGGCGAATAGCCGCCTGTTCCTGCCCAAGCTGGGCTGGCTGCGGGTCCGCCTCAGCCGGGAGGCGCTTGGGACGGTGAAGAACGTCACCGTCAGCCAGTCCTGCGGCAAGTGGTACGTGAGCATCCAGACCGAGCGCGAAGTCGAGCAACCCATCCCGAAGGGCGGCGCGGTCGGCATCGACATGGGCGTGGCGCGGTTCGCCACGCTTTCGGATGGCACGTTCTATGCGCCGCTCAACAGCTTCAAGCGGCATGAAACCGCCCTGTGCAAGGCGCAGCAGGCCATGAGCCGCAAGATCAAGTGCAGCAACAACTGGAAGAAGGCCAAGGCCCGAATCCAGAAGATTCATTCCCGCATCGGCAATGCCCGCCGCGACTCCCTGCACAAAGTCACGACCACGATCAGCAAAAACCACGCGATGGTGTGCATCGAGGACTTGCAGGTGCGGAACATGTCCCAGTCGGCTTCGGGCACGGCGGATGCGCCGGGAAGGAATGTTCGGGCCAAGTCTGGACTCAACAAGTCCATCCTCGACCAAGGCTGGTTCGAGTTCCGGCGGCAGCTGGAGTACAAGATGGAGTGGAGAGGCGGCTGGCTCCTTGTCGTGCCGCCGCAGAACACGAGCCGGACCTGTCCGTGTTGCGGCCATGGGTCGGCGGACAACCGTCGGACGCAAGCCCGGTTCATGTGTGGGGAGTGCGGTTTTGAGGAAAACGCCGATTTGGTCGGCGCGATCCATGTTCTAAGGGCGGGGCACGCCCGGATCGCCTGTGAAGTGAGCGGCATCGAGTCGCCAGCAGCAGGAACCCGCCGAAGCGGCTCATTCCGGTTCAAGCCCGGATTGAGCGCCGTAGGAATCTCCGGAATTTAGGCCGGGGAGGATGTCAAAAGCTCTTTCGTCTTATTCTTCCTCCGCGATGCGCTCTCCCCTACCCCCTCGCCCCAAGGAAGTTCGGCCCCCCGTTTTCTCCTCTTTTGCGCCCCTGGCCCGTGATGTAAGGTCAACCTGATGGCGGAGAAAACGTTGTCGGAGCCGGCAAGGACCTTTCGCTTCGAGATCGTCCCAGAGGGCCCGGACAACCTCCGGTTGCGGCTTTCGGGCCCGCTCGATACCGAGACCGTCTCCCGCTTCTGGAAACCCCTCCAGCGGCGCTTGGGGCGGCTCCCGTTTCGCTTGCTCCATATTGAAGCTGCGGCAGTCACCCGGTGGGATAGCGCCGGGATCGCTTTTCTCCAGATCCTTCGTCGCCAAGCCGAGGCTCGGCTCAAGGCGGAGGTGCGGATCGAAGGGCTCCCTCCGGAATGGGAGAGCACCTGGAATCCCCCAGCAGCATCCGAGCCCAAGGAAGGCAGGCCGGAAGAAGGGGACGCGGGCCTGATTGGTACGATCGGGCATACCGCGATCGAGGAGGTGACCCTCGCGACCGACGCGGTGGCCTTCGTCGGGCGGCTGACGCGCGGCTTGGGCGCCGCGTTCCGTCCGCGCATCTTCCGGCCCCGGGAGTTTCTTCGCGTCTTCGAATCGGCGGGGGTCGACGCCCTTCCCATCGTCTCCCTGATCAGCTTCCTGATCGGCCTGGTCATCGCCTTCGAATCGGCCCGACCGCTCGCCACCTTCGGCGCCCAGATTTTCATCGCGAACATGATCGGCCTCCTCATGACTCGGGAGATGGGTCCGATCATGACGGCGATCCTGCTGGCCGGCCGCTCCGGCTCGGCCTTTGCCGCCGAGCTCGGCACGATGAAGGTCAACGAGGAGCTCGACGCCCTGAAGACCATGGGGATCGATCCCGTCCGCTTCCTCGTCATCCAGCGCGTGCTCGCGGGCATCGTCGTCACCCCCCTGTTGACGATCTACTCGATGTTCATCGGCGTCCTCGGTGGAGTCCTGGTCATGGTCGCCTTGGGCTATCCGCTGGAAGCCGTCTACCACCAGATGGATTCGGCCGTCCGGATCGAGGACATCCTGATCGGGGTCATCAAAGGGGCGGTCTTCGGCCTGCTCATCGCCGCCAGCGGCTGCTTCCTCGGCCTGCGGACCCGAGAAGGGCCGGCGGCCGTCGGAGCCTCGGCCACGGGAGCGGTCGTGACAGGAATCCTCCTCATCATCGTCGCCGATGCCCTCTTCTCCGTCCTCCTCTACCTCCTCGACCTATGACGGTCGCTTCCGGTCCGGTCATCGAGGTCCGCAACCTCCGCGCGGGCTATGGAGAAACGGTCATCCTTCAAGGGATCTCCTTTTCCGTGAACCGGGGGGAGATCTTCGCCATCCTCGGTGGCTCGGGCTCGGGCAAGAGCACGCTGCTCAAGCACATGATCGGTCTCTACCCCCCACGCGCGGGAGAGGTGCGGATCGAGGGGAAGAACCTGGTCACCCTCGAAGGCGAGGAACGAACCGAGCTCCTGCTCCGGTTCGGGGTCATGTATCAGAATGGTGCCCTTTTTGGCTCCATGACCGTGCGCGAAAACGTCCGGGTCCCCCTCGATGTCTTCACCGAGCTTCCCCTCGCGGTGCGCAATGCGGTCGCGGAAGCCAAGCTCGCCCAGGTCGGCCTCTCGAGCGCCATCGAAAAGATGCCTTCGGAGCTAAGCGGCGGGATGCGCAAGCGGGCGGCCATCGCCCGGGCGATGGCGCTCGATCCGGTCATCGTCTTCCTCGACGAGCCCTCGGCCGGCCTCGATCCGGTGAGCTCCGCCGACCTGGACAATCTGATCAAAAGGCTTGCCAAAGACTTTTCGATCACCTTTGTAATGGTCACCCATGAATTGGCGAGCATCTTCGGGATCGCCGACCGCGTCATCCTCCTGGATGGCCGCAGCAAGAGGATCATTGCCGAGGGCGATCCGAGAGCCTTGCGGGACACCTCGACGATTCCGCTAGTCCAGCACTTCTTCCGCCGGGAGGGAGAATCTCCAGAGGGCGCTGCGACCCCATGAGCCGCAAGATCAGAGATTTCAAGATCGGACTCTTCGTGCTCGCCGCCGCGGGACTCCTCGTCGGGGGGCTGCTGGCCTTCGGGCTGCGGGATGCGTTCCAGGAGCACTTCTATTTCGAGACCTACGTCACCGGCGGTGCGACGGGCCTATCCGTCGGCTCTCCCGTCCTGCTGGACGGGGTGCCGATCGGCAAGGTCAGCCAGATCTCCTTTAGCTGGATCGTCTATCCGCAGTATCCCTCTCACTATGTCGTTGTCGTAGGGGAGGTCAACCCGGGCGTGCTCGGGAAAGCCACCTGGGCAGAGCAGGAGCGGCAGCTGCGAGCCGAGATCGACCATGGATTGCGGGCACGCATCCAAGGCCAGGGAATCACGGGGACGAGCGTCGTCGCCCTCGAATATGTCGATCCCAAGCGCCATCCCCCCCGTTCTGTCCCGTGGGAGCCGAAGCACTACTACATCCCCTCGGCTCCCGGCCAGTTCAAGGATATCGTGCAGCAGGTCGAAACCGTGCTGGAAAAGCTCGCTGCGATCGACTTCCCCAGCCTGGGCGCGAGCGCCAACGGCCTGCTTGGGGAGCTCCGCCACACCAACGGCCAGATCAAGATCCTGCTCGATGAGACGACCACGACCTTGGCCTCGGGCAACCTCCCGCAGCTCTTCGAGGCGACCGACCGCACGCTCTTGCAACTTCGGGATACGTCGAACAACCTCAACGAGATGATCCAGGATCTCCGGCGCTATCCGGCTGGCTTCCTCTTTGGCCAGCCCCCTCCCCGGCCCTCGAGCCTCCAAGGACCGGATCGATGAATCCGCGTATCCTCGCCACCCGCCGGCTCTTCTTCCTCTCCCTCTGCCTTCCCTTTTTCGGCTGCATGAGCCGGCCGGCCCGCCTCCCTTCGGAAAGCTTCAGCTTCGCTCCGTCCACCGGCTCTTCGGCGAAGGAGGGAGGCTCCCACCTCACCCTCGTGGTCCGCTCCGTCCGCGTGGTCGCCGCGTTTGCCGGTGAGGATTTCGTCTACCGGGCCTCGGACTACCGCTATGAACGCGACCCTTATGCCCATTTCCTCGCCTCTCCTGAGCTGCTGATCCGAAGCGCAGTCAGCGACATTCTTCAAAGCTCCGGTCTCTTCCAAGCGGTCGTTGCCGGCGGGAGCGCGGTCATGACCCATTCCTTCGCGGAAATTTCCGTCCGCCAGCTCTACGGGGACTTTCGTCCCGGACGCCCGCCAGCGGCGGTGATTGCACTCCGCTTCCTTCTGGTTCAATCCCCCGGGGGCATCCCTCTCTGGGAAGAGACCATCGCCCGCCGTGTCCCGCTCCGGGAGCGGAGCACCTCCTCCCTCATGGCGGGATGGAACGCGGGCATCCACCAAATCCTCGCGGAGGCGGGTCCTTCCCTCGCCAAGCAGATCCGGGCCGCCGACGAGGCGGCGCGCAAGGCCTTAGAGAAGGTGGAAGCGGCCCCTGTCCCCAAGCCGCCTCCGCCTCCTACCCCCGCGCAAACGGTCCCGGCCGAAGGGTAACCCGCGCTGCTCAGAGCCCTTGTCCTGGGACACGACCCACTCCGTCCCCCCGCCCAGAGGGAGACGGTTTCCTTCGGCCCCGGGCGATCCTCTTCCGGCCAGCGGGATTCACGGAGCGGCCGATCGTGCTTTCGCTCCCCGCTCTGCCTCTGCGCGCCGGGCCCACGCCCAAGCCAGGGAGGGGAGAAGGGCGAAGCCCAGCAAGCTCCCCGCCACGAAGATCTTCCCACCCGGCCCGAGAGAACGCGAGCCCAGCAATGCCATGCCCATCAGCCCCTGAAGGGCAAAGAAGGCCCATCCCGCCCCGAGAATGCCGCGAGAGTGCGCGAGCTTTCCGATGACAAAGAGAGTGCCATGCGTCGCACCCGCCAGGGCAAAGGCAACGAGGCACAGAGGCCCCAGGAGAAGCTCATCCTCGTTCATTCCGCCGTCCTCCGTCGGATCAAGCGATCGGGTCAAACGCCGCGCCCCGCCAAGCGAATCCCTCCGGAGGAAACTCCTGGGAGGGAGGAGGCCAGGCCCCTCCGACTGCGCTGACCGCCTTCGTCCGATGCTTGCCATGCCGCTTCTTGCGCGAGTGCTTCGAAACCGTGCGGGCTTCCGAGCCTCGGGAGAGCGGCGCCCAGATCTCCGGAACAGCCGCGATCCCTTGGTCTCCCAAGCGCGACTCCTCCACGATCCCCTCCGCAATCGCCCGGGCGATCCGCTCCCGCACCTGCGGCTGCGCGACCAGCCCCGCCTCGCGCGCATTGGTCAGGTAGGCGCATTCGGCGAGAACCGCGGGGATCGCCGGATTACGGGTCAGCCGCAGCCTCCGGCGGACCACCCCGCGACCCGACGAGCCGACGACACCCGCCAGGTAGTGCTCGATGCGCGTGGCGAGTCCGTGGCTGTCGGCATGCCAGAAGTAGGTCTCCGCTCCCCGCACGCTCCGATCCCCAACGGCGTTGTAGTGGATGCTGACCACCACCGTCCCCGGCCCGAGCCGGTTGGCGACCCTCACCCGCTCGTCGAGATCGACGAACCGGTCGTCGGTCCGCGTCATCACGACCCGGAAGCCGTCCGCCTTCAAAAGCCTGGCCACCCTCCGGGCCGTATCGAGCGCGAGATCCTTTTCCAGAAGCCTTCCGCCCGGAAGCGGCCGGCTCGTTCCCCCGTTATCCGTCCCTCCATGGCCGGGGTCGATGAGCACCGTCGAAAACGGGCGGATCGGCGCCGCCGAACCCACGAAGGGAACCAAACCCCCGGCTAAGGCCGCCAGCCCCGCCAGGAGCCACCGCAACGAGATCACTTTCACAAAGGCCCGCGATGCCCCCAAATAAGGGAACGAAGCCCAGGCGGAAGTAAAGCCTTTTTCCCCGCATTCGGCGACAGACCTCCTCGAGAAGGTTAAAACTGGTAGCTGAGCTGTCCCTGCACCCAGAATGGCCAGCCTGCGGCGACATAGTCCGAGTTGGACGCAACGTCGGAAGCGAGCCCGCTGGCGTAGGGCAGCCAGTAGACCGAGTTGAGGGTATTCCAGAGGTAGACGGTCAGGCTCCAGTTGTTCCTCTGGTAGGTCGCGCTCAGGTTGGTCACATACTGGGTCGGCACCACCGCCGAGTAGTTGTAGAAGAGCGGATAGCTGCTCATCACCAGGGCTGAGGCGGTCAGGCTCAGGCCGAAGTCGGTCCGGTAGGTGACCATCGCGTTGGCGGTCTGGTTGGGCAGCCCGATCCAGTTGTAGACCCCGGGGATCCCCGCCACGTTGTTCGGCGCGACTCCGGTTCCATTGTCGTCGAGCGGCAGGTTGTTCCGGTAGGCATAGCCGGTCGAATAGCTCTGGGTCTGGGCCGGACCGTAGGGAAGGGACGAAAAGTTCCAGGTGCCGTGCATGTAGGCGTAGCCCGCCCGGAACCACCAGTGGCGGTTGGGCTGGTAGGTCATGTTGTACTCAAACCCCTGGAGCAGGCCCGGGTTGGGCTGGAACCCGATCTGGTCCATGTAGAGGTTCTGGTGAAAGAAGGCGAAGGACATGTAGAGCTTGTCGTGGAGCAGGCTCAGCTTGGCCCCCACCTCCCCGAGCTCGTTGAGCAGGTGCATCTGCTGCGAGGTCTGCGTGGGAACGAAGCCGCCCATGTCGGCTGTCGCGGTCACATACTCGTAGTTGAAGTTGCCGTAGAGGCTCAGCCAGGGGAAGGGCTTGTAGACCGGCCCGATCGAGAAGAGCGGGTCGATCATCGACGTCTGCAACTGGGTGTAGAGCATCGAGGGGGTGCCGGGAGGGGTCTGGGCGTTGATGAAGTAGGTCGTCGCCCGAAGCCCATACTGGAGGCTCAGCTTCTCGCCGAACTTGATGTCGTGCTGCCAGAACGGAGCGATCGACCAATACTGAGAGTCGGTCGTTCCCGTCGTCCCGTTGAGCGGCTCGAAATAGTAGCCGGCGGGGCTTCCTGGAATCGGCCACTCTCCGCCCCCGGGCGCGTTCGGGTTCAGGATCGCCGCCTGGAAATAGGGGGTGTTGCGGACATCCCAGAGCAATGGATTCTGGCTCATGCTGAACATGTTGGGCGCATTGATCAGCGCGGTCGAGACGTAGTCCTGGTTCCGCTGGTAGACCCATTCGAGGCCGGTGTCGATGTTGTGGGAGATCCCGAAACCCTCCTTCTCCCCTTCTTTGCCCGACTCTCCTCCGCCGATCGGAGTGTCGAAGGCGAGCCGACACTCGGTCCGGTTGTCGACCTCGTAGTCGCCCATCACCGCCTCGTCGTAGAAGTAGGAGGGCTGAACCGCATCGTGGCGGGTGTACCAGACGAGCGTGTTGTTCACCAGGTCGAACCCCTCATCGACGTGGACCTTCTGGATCAGCTGGGTCATTCCCTGGTATCCCGTCTGCTGCGCGTAGGGGCTCATCAGGAGCTGCCGCCGGTTGACCGGACCCAAGCCGACCCCGTAGCTCCCAAACCCCAAGGGAGAGGGTGCGACCCCGGCCCCCGGGTTGGCGGCCCAGTAGTTCTGGAAGTAGGGCACGCTCCCCCACTGGGAGGGTGAAAGGGCGCCGATGTAGTCGAGCGTGCCCCCGCTCTGGAAGAGCGCGTTGGTCGGCCGGTTGAAGCCCGCGTAGCCGATCGGGGAGAAGGAGGCAAAGTCGGCATCGACATAGAGATCGGCCGAGTAGTTGTCGACCGGCTTCCAGCCCAGGGCCATGTAGAGGTTCTGCTGGTCGTTGTGGACCGTCTGGTACCAGCTCCCGCTCTCGATCCCCATGTAGCTCACCCGGTAGGCGAGCTTGTGCTCCTTGTCGACCGGCCCGCCCATATCCCCTCCCCACATGTACTGCTGATACATCCCCATCGAAGCCCAGGCGTTGCCCCGGAACTTGTCGAAGTAGGGCTGCTTGGTCGTATAGTTGACATAGCCCGAGGACTCCTGGCCCGCCCCGAAGACCGCGTTCCCGGGGCCCTCGACCATGTCCATCGACTCGATCATGTTCCAGTTCCAGGGGAGCCCCGAGTTGACCATCTCCACATTGTAGACGCTCATCGACATCCCGTTGATGAACGGGAGGGCCGCGTCTCCGCGGATGTAGGGTGCCGGAGAGATCCAGGCATCGACACCCCCGAAGGCGGTCGGGTTGATCATCGCAAAGCTGATCGGGTTCATGTACCCCCCCTGCGCATTGACCCCCGCGACCTCCATGAGCGTCTTGTTGATCGGGGTCACCTGCCGCGGGATATCCATGACATCCATCGGGAGCCCGTAGACCGAGTCGGTCGGAGAGGCGGTCGGCAGCATCTGAGGGGTGTCGTACGCCCCCTTCACCGTCACGGTCGACAAGGTCGACTCGGGCTTGGGCTGCGCCAGTGGCGCCGCCGCCCCCGTCCCGGGGCTTCCCGTGGAATCCGAGACATCCGCCGACGGGTCGAGCGGATCGGAAGGAAGGGTCGCGGCCCAGAGCGGATGGAGCAGGAGCAGCAGGCCCGCCGCCAGCGCCAGGCAGGGGCCTCTCCCCCTGCCAGAGCAGAGCCCGTTCTGGCTCCCGGCTGGCTTCCCCTCCGGGGCTTCGTCACCGGTAGCTTCCGCCCGAGCCGCAGCCTCGGTTTCGGACGAAGGTTCCTCACTCCACTCGAGCCCGCGCTCGGGCAGCCCCTTTCCGTTCCGCGGAGCCCCGGCAGCAATTGCGGCTCCCGAAGCTCCTCCGCCTCCCCCGATCCGGTTGCGATAAATCAGCCCCTCGACCGACTCCGCGAAGACCCGCAGCGATCCGGGGCCCACCCGCGTTCCTCCGAGCCGCCCTTCGCCCACCCAGCGGTAGATCGTCCAGCGGCTCACACTCAGCATCCGCGCAGCCTCATCGGGCCGCAGCAACTTCTTTTGCACCCTTCCTCCCACACGTTGACATCCGCGTTTCCTGGCGCCGGAACCCGCGGCTACGCTCGCCTACTGGTAAGGGCTAGCGAGCCTGGATCCGTTCCGGCGCACCTTGCCGTGACCGGCACGATGGTTACGCGAGAGGTCGGGGAGGGGGAGAATGGGGAGGATCCGTTCGGCTCGTCAGGCGGGGCTGGTCGAGCAACGGCGTTTCCGGAGAGAGAAGCAGGGGGGCCAGGACGGAATCCTCCGCAAGGAAAAAGAGCCCGGAGTCATCCTGGGACCGCTCGGTCCGCGAGCTCTGATCCTCCTTGCTCTTTCCTTTGACCACATTCTTGCAGATGTGGCAGGGATGCTTCCCGTCGAAGGTCATCGTGAGTCCCGCTTCGACTCCATAGCTCTGTGCATAGCGCACGAGCATCCCGGCCCAGGCGGCACCTTGCCAAAGGAGCCAGTGGCCCCCCGCAAGATGGCACGCCGCCAGGATGGCGAGCAGGATTCCCGCTTTTCTCACAGCAAATCCTTGTTGCGCCGATCGCCGCCGAGTGTCAACCGGTTTTTCTTGCCTTTTTTCTTTTTCGATCCCGCCTTCTCATCGGCGGGATTTGTCCCCCGAAAGGCACTCTCCCTTCTGGAGCGCGAGAAAGCTCGATCGCATTGCTCATACCATAAGCTAAGCGTATAGTATTTTTTTCTTGCGCGGTACATAAGATAGCATAATGTAGTCATCACGGTTCGCGGATTTCGCGATACCCTTATAAAGGAGTGCCCATGATTGCCGCATACGACACGAACAAAGCGACGCAGGAAGCAGCCCGACTCAGTACGCGCCCCAACACTTCGGTTCCCGGAGGCTTGGCCGCCCGGGTCGCCCAGTGGACTTGGCTGGCCGCCTTGACCCTGCTGCTCGTCTCGCTTCCGGCGGTCGCCGCCTTCTTCTACGACCTCTTCCGCTGGCCCGGCGCCGACGGGACCTTCGTGAGGCAGTGGATCACCGAAGGCTATCCCCGCAGCCTGGCTCTCCTGGGCGTGCTGGCGGAGGCGAGCCTCGCCTATGTCCTGCTCGCCCGGCGCACGGTACGCTGGCCCTACCTCCTCCTGCCCGCCTTCGTCGGGCTCGCCTGGATCGGGCAGCTCGCGGTCGTGCTGATGACCCCCGGCCACCCGGCGCTCACCCCGCTGCTGGCCTTGAAGACCGCGGGGGCGGCTCCGGTGATCGCCCTCCTCTTCGCGATCCCTCCGTGGATCGCGGAAGACCTGGATCGGCGCTGGACCGGGCGACCCTGAACCTGGTTGTGCCCTCCTCCGGAAGGGCGGACCCAGGTCCGCCCTTTTCCCTTCCCCTGGATCTTGACGATCGCCCTCCCGATCGGCAGGCTCGTCGTTGGTGGCCTCCCCGTTCGTCTCGATTGGCATCCCCGCGCACGACGGCGCCGGCACGGTTGCCGCAGCGGTCGAGAGCGCGCTCGCCCAATCCTGGCCTGAGAAGGAAGTGCTCGTCGTAGACGACGGCTCGACCGACCCGACCCGAGAGCGCCTCGCGCCCTTCCTTCCCCGGATCCGCCTCCTGGCCCAGCCCAACCGGGGGCGAGCCGCCGCCCGCAACGCGCTCCTCGAGGCCGCCCGGGGAGAGTGGATCCAGTGGCTCGACCAGGACGACGTCCTTCTTCCGCAGAAGATCGCCACCCAGCTTGGGGAGGCGAGCGGAGGTACCGACGCAGATGTCCTCTACGCTCCCTGCCTCTTCGACGAGGGTGGAGAAACCTTGCGCACCCAGGCCCGCTGCCCGGAAGCGGCTCTCCTTGGCGGCTGGTTTGCCGGGGAGCTGCCGCAGACCGGCGGCTATCTCTGGCGCCGGGATGCCCTTCAAGAGCTCGGCGGCTGGAGCGACCGGGCACCGCTCTTTGATGACTACGAGCTCGTCGGCCGGGCCCTGCGCCACGGCCTCCGCTTCCGGCTGACTCCCTCCCCGGGAGCCGTCTGGCGGATCCGGCGCGGGCCCTTCTCCGCAGAACGGACCCGGAGCTTTGCTCATCAAAAGGGGGGCGTCCTTACCGAAATGGCTCGATGGCTCGACGAGAAGGAGGGTTGGACCGCAGCTCTCCACCACTCCGCCGGCGACGCCTTTTTCCTGGTCGCCCGCTGGCTCGCCCGCAGCGGCCAAGCCGAGGAAGCCGAACGCTTCTTCGCCGAGGCTTCCGCTCGCGGCTGGATGCGGACCCCCCCCAGCCCGCTCTACCGCCTCCTCCTGGGTGGACTCGGCTTCTCCCAGGCCGAACGCTTCTCGGCGGCCCTCCGCCGTCTCCCCCCCGCATGACCGCTCCCCTCGTCACGATCGGGATCCCCGCCTACAACCGGGAAGAGTGGATCGCGCAGGCGGTCGAGAGTGCCCTCGCGCAGAGCTGGCCCAACAAGGAAGTGATCGTCGCCGACGACGGCTCGACCGACCGGACCCGGGAGATCCTCGAGGGGTTCGGCGAACGCGTCATCGTTCTTGCGCTCCCGGGCAACTCGGGCCCCTCGAACGCCCGCAACGCGATCCTCGCGGTCGCCCGGGGGGAGTGGATCCAGTGGCTCGATAGCGACGACTACCTTCTCCCCCCCAAGATCGAAACCCAGCTCCGCGAAGCGGGGGAGCCCTCGGCCGATGTCCTCCTCTCCCCTTCCTTGATCGAGCAGTGGGGAGAGGACGGCCCCGGCGCCCCGTGGATTGCCCACTTTCCCGACCCCCCCGATCCCTTCTACCTCTGGCTCGCCTTCTGGTTCCCCCAGGTCGGCGCCCAGCTCTGGCGGCGCGAGGCGCTCCTCCAGATCGGCGGCTGGACCCCGGGCCACCTCGTGGACGACTACGAGCTCTACGCGCGCGCCCTCCAAAAGGGGCTCCGCTTTGGGTTCACCCCCTCCCCGGGTGCGGTCTACCGGATGGGCAGACGCTTCTCCTGGACCTCATCCAAGATGCGCGAGCTTCTGCCCGCCCACAACCGGGAGACCGAGGCGATGCTCGCCTGGCTCGTGCGCGAAGGGCGCATGACCTCCAAGCTCGCCGAGGCGGCCGGCATCGGCTTCTTCCAGCGCCTGGGAGCCTACAAGCAGCTCGATCCCTCCGAGGCGGACCGGCAGCTCTCCCGCTACGGTGAGTGGATCTGGCCGGTCCTCCCCGCGCGGGACCGGCGGATGCTCCGGCTCGGCCTCTCCTACTCCCAGGCCGCCCGGATCAAGCGGCTGAGCAAGCCCTGGATGTCCCGTGCGGAAGGCTTCTTCCGCTCCTTTCGCCAGAACGCGGCGGGCAATGGCTCCCTCCCCTGAGCGAAAAGAGGCTCAGGCGGGAAAAGGCGCTTTCCAAGCCTGCGGGAAAGCCGCATGCTCTCCACTACCCGTCCGGCTCCCCGCATGCGCTTCCCTTGGCGACTCTCCCCGCTTTTCCTCGGGCTCCTCCTGCTTCCCCTCTCCCCTCTCTCCGCCACCGTCTACCAAGTCGACCCCGCCCGGAGCAAGGTCGAGGTGCTCGTCATCCGCGGTGGGCTGCTCGGCGTTTTTGGCCATGACCACGAGATCGTCTCCTGGAAGCTCACCGGCACGATCGACTACGTCCCCTCCTCGGTCCCCTCCCTCGAGGCCGATGTGAGCTTGCCGGCCAGCTCCTTGACCGTCGTCGATCCCGAGGATCCACTCCAGGAGCGGAAGGAGGTTCAGTCGACCATGCGGGGCAAACGGGTGCTCGACGTCGACCGCTACCCCGAGATCCATTTCACCTCGACCGGGGCCTCCCCGGCCCCGACGGCGCCCCAAATCCTCCTGAGCGGCGACCTCGCCCTGCACGGCACCGTCAGGCGGATCTGCTTCCCCGTCCGCATCACCCCTGCCCCCGGGGCGATCCGCGCCGCCGGAACCGCCAAGGTGCGCCAGAGCGACTTTGGCATCGAGCCGATCCGGTTCGCCGCGGGCACCGTGCGAATCAAGGATCAGGTCGAGATCCACTTCACGGTCCTCGCCCGCGAAAGAGCCCCGGCGGCGCCCTAAGCGCTCCGCTCGCTCGGGCTCATCCGCACGCAGACCGACTTGAGCTCGGTGTAGCTTTCCAGCACCGCGTGGCCCATCTCCCGGCCCCAGCCCGACTGCTTGTACCCTCCGAACGGAAGGGCGGCATCGAAGACATTGTAGCAGTTGATCCAGACCGTCCCCGCCCGCAGCCGGCTCGCCAGCCGGTGGGCCTTGCCGACATCCCGGGTCCAGATGCCCGCCGCCAACCCGTAGATCGTCGCGTTGGCCACTGCCGGGATCTCTTCCTCCGTCGCAAAGGAGCTCGCACAGACGACCGGCCCGAAGATCTCCTCCCGCACGATCTTCATCTCCGGCCGAACGTCGGTGAAGAGCGTCGGAGGCACGAAGTAGCCCCTCCCTCCGAAGCCCAAGTCCGCCGCCTTGGCCTTGGCTCCCTCCTCGGTCCCGCTCCGGATGTACCCCCAGACCCGGTCGTACTGCTCCTGGGAGACGAGCGGCCCCATCTCGGTGTCGAGCGCCATCCCGGGACCGACCCGGATCTTCTGGGCCTCCTGGGCGATCCGCTCGGCCACCTCGTCCGCCACCGGCGCCTCCACGTAGAGCCGGCTCCCCGCGCAGCAGCACTGCCCATGATTGAAGAAGATCGCCATCGCGGCCCCAGCCACCGCTTCCTCGAGGTTGGCGTCGGCAAAGATGATGTTGGGTGACTTCCCCCCCAGCTCGAGGCTCAGCTTCTTGAGATTCCCCGCAGCCGCTCCGACAATGGATTTCCCCACCTCGGTCGACCCCGTGAAGGCGACCTTGTCGACATCGGGGTGGGCGGCCAAGGCCGCTCCCGCCGTCTCCCCGAACCCGGTCAGGATGTTGACGACCCCCTCGGGAAAGCCCACTTCCTCGATCAGCTCGCCCAATCGCAAGGCCGAAAGAGGCGTCTGCTCCGCCGGCTTGAGCACGATCGTGCAGCCGCAGGCGAGCGCCGGACCCAGCTTCCAGGCCGCCATCAGCAGCGGGAAGTTCCAGGGGATGATCTGCCCCACGACCCCCACCGGCTCCCGGACCGTGTAGGCCAGGTAGCTCCCGGGCTCGGCCAGCCCCAAAGGAATCGTATTCCCCTCGATCTTGGTCGCCCATCCCGCCATATACCGGAAGAGATCGATCGCCAGCGGCAGATCGGCGACCCGCGCGACCGTCAAGGGCTTCCCGTTGTCGAGCGACTCGAGCTGCGCCAGCTCCTCCAGATGCTCCTCCATCCGGTCCGCAAGCTTCCAGAGCAGCTTCGCCCGTTCCGCGGGCGCCATCCTCGCCCACGGCCCCCTCTCGAAGGCGGCCCGCGCGGCCCGCACGGCCCGGTTCACATCCTCCGCATCCGCCTCGGCGACCTCGGCGAGCCTCTCCTCGGTCGCCGGGTTGACCGTGGCGAAGGTCTTCCCCGATGCCGCCTCGACCCACTTCCCTCCAATCAGGAGCCGCTTGGGTCCGGAGAGGAATGCCGCAACGCGCGGATCGACTGGAACCAGGTTTGTCTTTGCCGCCTGCGCCTTGTCTTCCGTCCCCATTGCCATTGCGTTCTCCTTGGTTGATTCGTTGAGTTACTATTCTAGCGCGAGCACGACGATCCTGGCAAACGCGCTCTGCGCGGGCAATGCTGCTCGCCCCAGGCGGAGCGCACCCGTTTCCGTACTTGGGCGGGAGAGAGCGTTCTCGAACACACCATTCCTTTGAGCGTAACGGAGAATAGATCATTGACTAAGTCATGGCACTTAGTCATATCAGTCCCATGCAGACCGTGACCGTCCATGAAGCAAAGACCCACCTCTCTCGGCTATTGCGAAAAGTAGCGGGGGGCGAAGAGGTTCTCGTCCTGCGGGGCAAAGTTCCGATCGCCAAGATCGTCCCCTTGGACATCGATCACGCCCCGCGCCGCCTCGGGCTCGACAAGGGCAGGATTTGGATCGCCCCCGATTTCGACGCCCCTCTCCCCGAGGAGGTCCTTCGGGCCTTCGAGCCATGAAGATCCTCCTGGACACCCAATGCTGGCTCTGGATGGAAGCCGAGCCGGAACGCTTGAATCCGCAGGTGAGGGATCTTCTCCTCGATCCGGCCCACGCGCTCTACCTCTCCGCCGCAAGCGCTTGGGAAATCTCGATCAAGATCGCGATCGGAAAGCTCCGGCTCCCCTCGCCGCCCTCGGCCTATCTCGCGGAACGGATGGGCCGAGAGAAGCTTCGTCCCCTCTCCATTGAGCATGAGCACGCGCTGCTCGCTGGCAGCCTGCCCCCGCACCACAGGGATCCTTTCGACCGGATGCTCGTTGCCCAGGCCCTTCGGGAAAAGCTCACGCTCTTGAGCGCGGATCCGATCTTCGCGCGTTACGAAGCGGCAGTGCTCTGGGCGGACCGTGAGAGCAGCCGCTAGCCAGCCGTTGGCCTGCCCGAGCGGGAAGGGACAGCCGGACGACTCCCGCTCGGCCCGAAGCCGCCGGGAGATCGAAGCAAGCCGCTCGATCTCCTGGGCAAAACTCTCGGGGAATCGACCATCCGCTTCCTTCAAGAAGATTCCCACATCGTGGACATGAGGCACTTCCACACCCGCAAGCCGTAGGGCTCCCTTGAGCGCCAGCTCGACCGCCTCCTGCGCGCGGCGCACGGCCAGATGCCAGAGCCTCCTCCCGCCGAGAGAGCGGGCTTCTCTCAGGATTTCCGCCGCCAGCCCAATGTGGCTCCTGGCGATTTCCTCCCGCTCACAGTTCCACCGTTTCCCCCGGCCGGATCGTCGGCGCGAGCACCCAATAGCGCGTCCGCCCCTTCCGTAGCCGCTGGGAGCCGAGCGCCTTCAGCCGCTCACGCAGCTGGTCAAGAACTCCCGCAAAGAATCCTTCCCGGTCCCAGAGCAGGATCCCATCCTCGACCATATCCAGGTAGATCGGCCGCGTCTTGCGTGCCTCCGCCGGAGTCAACGCGAGCACGCTAAAATCGGTGTAGGCTCCCCGCCGCCAAAACCCTTCCCGCTCTTCTTCGAGCTCCTCCGCAATCCCCTCGAGCTGAGCCATCCGGGCGAACCGGCCCTGCGGAAGCCCCTCGATGACCAGCAAAAGGTCGATGTCCGAATTGCGGTTCGCCTCTCCGCGGGCGACGGAACCAAAGAGGACCACCGAAACGAGCGCCTCCCCCAGCCGCTGGCGCACGACTTCTCCATAGCGGCCGGCGAGGTTGCGCAGGGAGGCGTTGAGCTCCGCGTCCGCTTCTTCCCGCCGTCCCGGCCCGAGGCCAGCAGCCAGAGGTTCTTGCTTGCCCATACGACCTTGCCATTCTGCCGCCTTTCCGCAGACCAACGCAACGCCGCACCATGTCGTGCGCACCGAGGAAGGCGCAAAGCTCCGCGAATCCCTCCCAGAGCTCCGGGAGCTGCCGATAGAGCTCCTCGCCCGCAGGATCCGCTCCCAGAGCTCCTCGTCAAATGTCCAGCCGAGCGAGAACGCGGCCTCGAACGCCGCCCGCGGGCCGGGCGCCTCCAACCCCGCCCGTCGGGCCATTGCGGCCACCGCCTTCCACCCCAGCTCGTAGGCGAGCGCGAAGCGAAGAATCGCCGAATCCCGAGCCATTTCGCTTGGGAGGAGCCGATAGCGCTTCCTTCCAACGGGCAAGCGCCTTCTCCAGCTCCGCGAGCCGCTTCTCTTCCCGCCCGCTTTCCTCGGGAGCCCTCAGAGCGGAATCCCTTCCCTTGCGGCTTCCCTCTGCAAGGTTTCGCCCGCCGCTCCCAGATCCACCAGATCGATCCGGCGGATCGTCGGAAGCTCTGCAACCGCGCGGAAGAGCTCCGCTTCCTCTTCCGGCCGCCTCGCTCCCTCCCACAAGAACCCAAGATCGAGATCGGACCAGGGACGCGCCTCTCCCCGGGCAAAGGAGCCGAAAACGACCAGGCGAATGCCCCGGAGCCGGAACCGCGCCGCCAGCCGGTGGAGCCCTTCCCGAAGCGGGGAAGGGAGGTCGCCAACGGTCAACCGAGGAACGGCTTCGCTGCGCTGGAGCATCGTCCTTGCCTGGGAAGAGATTGTCCTCGCTCTGGACAGAAAAGGCAATCCGGGGGTGTACGCGAAGGGAGCGGATGGTGTCGCCGCGCTCGACATCGCGGCCGATCTATGAACAATAGCCCGCCAACCAAGGCCGAACCCAATGGAGTTCGCCCTCTCCAGAAAAGGATAACAGCATAAGGTCCCCATGGATATCTCCCGCATCCCGATCGGTGCCAATCCTCCCCACGAGATCAACGCCATCATCGAGATCCCGCAAGGAGGCACGCCGGTCAAATATGAGATCGACAAGAAATCTGGTGCGATGTTCGTCGATCGCTTCCTCCACACGGCCATGTTCTACCCGGCCAACTACGGCTTCATCCCCCACACGCTTTCGGAGGATGGGGATCCGCTCGACTGCATGGTCGTCTCCCATGCCGCGGTCTCCCCGGGTGTCGTCATTCCCGCCCGCCCGATCGGTGCCCTGCTCATGGAGGACGAGCATGGGATCGACGAGAAGATCATCGCCGTTCCCATCGACAAGCTCCATCCCTTCTATGCGCGCGTCGCAAGCTATCGGGACCTGCCGGAGATCTTCCTCAAGACGGTCGCCCACTTCTTCCAGCACTACAAGGATCTCGAAGAGGACAAGTGGGTGAAGCTCCTGCGCTGGGCCGAGCCCACCGAGGCGGCCGACCTGATCCGCTCCGGAATCGAGCGGGCCGCCAAGACCAAGAGCTGAGGATGCCTGCCTCCGCCCCGCAGCCCTTCCCCACCGCTCACTGCCTCCAGGGCCGCCGGATCCGCGGCGGCCAGGCCAGGCCGTAGCCCCCGCTCTCCAAGCTCAGGTTGGGATTGTAGGCCGGATCGCGCTCGATCCACTCCCTCCACCTCTCCCGGAAGCGCTCCCGGTCCTCCGCAAGGACTTCCGGGGGCTCCTCCCTCCGCACGAGCTCCGCATAGGGCGTAAAGACGACCCGGTAGCCCTTCTGCCGGAGCCGCAGGCAGTAGTCGATGTCCCAAAGACCCTGGCGATAGCCCGGATCGAAGCCTCCGCACTCCGCGAAGAGCGCCCTGCGCGTCGCCAGGCAGGCCGCGCTCACCGCCGACGGGTTCCGGATCAGCACCGATTGCCCGAAATAGCCGATCGACTCCCCATTCCCTCCCCGGAACGCGGCTCCCGCACTCCCCTCCAGCCCAATTACGACTCCCGCTTCCTCCACCCTTCCATCGGGAGCCAGGATCCGCGCCCCGACGGCTCCCACCTCCGGCCTCACCGCATGACTGGCCAGCTCCGCAAGCCAGCCGCCCTCCGCAGGCTCGACCGGAGCCGCGAGGAAGACCAGGACCTCTCCCCTCGCCTGCCGCGCGGCCCAGCTCCAGAGAGCGGGACCGGTCAGCTCCGGCGGGTCGAGAACGCGGACGCCTTTAGGCAGAGGCAGTCCGTGCTTCGACCTCCCGATCACCAGCAGCTCGGATTTCGACGGCTCGGCCTCGCCCCGAAGCGCCCCGATCGCCTTCCACAGCCCCTCCTCATCGCTTCCCGACCCAAGAAGAAGGCTGACGGAAAGATCTCCCGGAACCCTCCTCCGCACCCGATGCCCCCAGGGAATGCGGGTCGAGAGCACCTCCGCGGACTCTCCTAGCCGTTCGAGATGGTCCCGGATCGCCTTTCGGGCTGCCTCATAGGCGTAGGGCTTCGCCTCCTCCCGAGCCGCTCCTGATGTCTCGATCGCCCGCCAGTGGTAGAGCACCCGGGGAATGTGGCGGATCTGCCGGGCCTCGAGCTTTTCCACGAAACGAAGCGCCAAGTCGTAGTCCTGGCTCCCGTCGAAGCCGCTCCGAAAGCCTCCCAGGGAATGGAAAAGCTCTGCCTGGTAGACACCGAGATGGTTGATGCAGTTTTCCGAAAGCAGAAGGTCGTAGGAAAAATCGGGCTTGAAGCAGGGGTGGAAGGGGCGGCCCGCCTCATCGATCTTGTCCTCGTCCGAATAGAGGAGCCGAATCTCGGGATCACGCAGGATCTCGCGGGCGACCAGGAAAAACGCCTCCTCGGGCAGCTCATCATCGTGATCGACCAGCACGATCCATTCTCCCCGCGCGAGGGCAAGCGCGCTATTCGAGGCGGCAGCGATCCCTCCGGACTCTTCCCGAAAGACCACCCGGATCCGCGGATCCCCTTCCCGGTTTCGCTCGAGCAAGGGACGGATATGGGGGAGAGTCGACCCGTCATCGGCGAGACAAAGCTCCCAGTGGGGGTAGAGCTGCTCCCGGATCGAGTCGATCGCCCGCTGGAGCCACCTCTCCGGGGTATTGAAGACCGGCAGGAGGACCGAGAGCAGCGGCTTCCTCGGGAATCGGCCGATCTCCTTTCGAATCTCCTCCCGATCCGCCTCGTCCAGCGCTTGATAGGCGGCAAGCCAGGCGGCGTAGGCCTCCGCCTCCGGCCCGGCTCGGCCCGCCGTGCCCGGCCGCTTTCGGAGGCCGATCCGGTGGAGGAGCTGCCTCCTTCCCCGTCGAAAGCCGGCCTCCATCTGGCGCAACCCTTCCCTCGTCGCGTTTGCCTGGTGCCTGGCCTGCGCCAGGAGGTTCCTTGGCTTTGGCACCAGGGATGCATCGACCTCCTCCAGCAGAGAAAGCAGACGCTCCCCTTCCGGAGAAAGTCTCCTCCCCGCTCCCTCCTCCTGCGCGGCCGCAGCAAGAGCGAGCGCCCACGCCAAGACCCGGCTCCATTCGGCCCGTGTCGGCTCCCTTTCGACTCCCGGGCAGTCACAACCCGGGCGCTCGCCCAGCCCAATCCTCATCCTCGAAGGAGGCGCCTGCTTCTGACGGAGGAAGGCGCGGAGCGCTGCCCGTGACCAGAGAAGAGGCCCGACAAAGGGGAAGGCCCTCCCCAAGCGCGCCACGTAGCTCAGCGGCTCCCTCCGGGGATCAAGAGCCAGAGCGCCCTCTCCCCCCCCCAGCCGATAGGGGGAGGCGAGCAGATCCCCTCGGGGGAGCTTCCCCGCCTGGGCAAGCTGCTCCTCAATCTTGGTGGGAGAGAGCCGCTCTCCCTCCCGCAGCCACTGGATCCACTCCCCCCGAGCCCGTGGGAGGAGCCCCTCCGGAGCATCAACGACCAGGATCTCCTTCTTCCCCCAGCTCTGGCTCCGGGCTTCCTCGATCAGCCTTCCGGCTTCCTCCCCGTTGGCCGGGGAGAGGATGGCGATCGAGACGAGCTCCATGCTGGAAGGAGTTATTGCCGGAATCTGGTTCGCGGCGCTAACCTTTTCCATCCGCCCGAACGGCTCCTTGGATGACCCCCCCCTCCCCCCTCGTGACGATCGCCATCCCCGCCTACAACGCGGGGCCCTGGATCGTCCCGGCGATCGAGAGCGCCCGGGCCCAAAGCGGGCCCCAGACGGAGATCCTCGTCCTCGACGACGGCTCCAGCGATGGGACCCCGGACCGAATCGCCGCCTTCGGGGACCGCATCCGGCTCCTCCAAGCCCGGACCGGCCGGAGCAGCCTCGCCCGCCAGGAGCTCCTCCAGGAGGCCTCGGGGGAGTGGATCCAGTGGCTCGATCACGACGACTATCTCTTGCCAGAAAAGATCGCCACCCAGATCGCCGAGGCCGGAAGCCTGGCCGATGCGGACGTCCTCTTTTCCCCCTACCTCCTCGAGCGGTGGAGCCAGGGACGTGTCGCATCCCGCCTTCTCCAACCGATCGACGATCCCCAGGATCTTCCCCGCACCTGGCTCTCCTCGCAGTTTCCCCAAAACGGCGCCCTCCTCTGGCGCCGGGCGAAGCTTCTCGCCCTGGGCGGCTGGAAGAACCTTCCCACCGACTACTACGACGATTATCAGATCTACTGGCGGGCCATCCGAGCGGGCTTGCGCTTCCGCTATACCCCCACCCCCGGTGCCGTCTACCGGGTCTGCCACCTCGAGAGCCTCACCTCCTCGAACATCCCCGAAGCCCTCCGCTGGCGCGCTCAGATGGTCCAGGACGCCACCCGGGAGCTGCAACTTCTGGGCGAATGGACCCGACCGCGCCAGGCGGCGGCCCAGGGAGAATATGCCCGGATCCTCCGGGTGCTCGACCGGCTCGCCCCGGAGCTTGTGGAACCGCTCTCCCAAGAGGCGCATTCGCTGGACCTGTGGAGCGAACGGGCGCTTGTGGAAGCGGCGGAGCCCCACGTCCGCTGGCTTGTCCGCTTCCTGGGATTCCGCCGGGCGTGCCGAGTCCGTCGTCTCCTTCGGTCGTTGGAGCGGGCCTTGCGAACCGCGCGGAAGGGGGTCTTCCCTCCCCGGGCCGGTTGCGCCTCTGGCGATTCCCCATCCCGATAGCGGCCGTCCCTTGCCTGGGACCGCTGGATCTGCGCCCGGAGGAACCCGGACCGGTCTTCCTCAGGAAGCGGGTTCCGTCGCAAACCGGATCGCCGTGGCCCGAAGACGGGGGATCATCTGCATCCCGGGATTGACCGTGTACATTCCTCCGGTCGGATTCATGACCAAGGGATTGCCGATCGGCTGGCTCTTGTCCTCCACGATCACCGCCTCCGCACCCAGCTCCCGCGCCTTCTCCAGGATCGATCCCAGGAGCTGGCTCTTCGGGGTTTCCGGCTGGCCGCTCGCTTCGAGCACCGCGATCTTCTCATACGGGCCCTCGGGCGCCTTCCGGTAGACCTGAACGTAACGGGAGGGAAGATACCGGGCGGTCGTCAGATGCCGGACCTGTACCGCATCCTGATGGGCGCAGCCAGCTACGCAGAGCAGGATCGCAAGCAGCCCCGCAGCCCCCCCGCGAAGCCATCTTCCCCCACCGCTGGCCTGCGCTGGATCCGCCACGTTCCCTCAGTGAGCGGTTGCCGCAACGGGCTCCCCGGGAGGCGGCGCCAGGAATGCCTCGATCTGCGCGCCAGCCGCGAGCTGCTGCACGAGCTGCTGCGCCGTCTCCTGCTGGAGCTGCTGCTGAAGCTGGGGCTTGGCCTCGGCAAAGCTCGGCACCTTCACCGGACGCAATTCCAGGAGCTGGATGACCTCCCAGCCGGCCCCCGAGAGGATGGGACCCCCGATCTGCCCGAGCTGGAGCTTCTCGACCAAGGCGAGTGCCGAGGTCGGAAGGGTTTGGGCACTCTGCCATCCGACCTCTCCGCCTCGATCGGCGGTCGCCTTGTCGAGGGAACCGCGGGCCAGAATCGAAAAGTTGACCCCCTTCTGCAGCCGGTCCAACACCACGGCCGCCTCGCTCCGGGTCTCCGTCACAATGTGGCGCAGGCGATATTCCCGCCGGGGAAGCGTCGCGATCGCGCGCTCATAACGCCGGCGCAACTCCTCGTCAGCGAGCTTCCTCCGCCCCAGCTGCTGCTGGAGTGCTGCGTTCGCCAGAATCTTTCGCGTGGCCTCGGCCACCGCCGCCTTCACCTCCGCCGACTTCTCGAGCTCCGATTTATAAGCCTCCTGAACGAGAAGCTCCTGCTGGATCAGCGCATTGATGGCGCTGCGCTCGGCTTCGGGGGTCGGGTTCGCGATACCCGCACCCGACAACGCCTTCCTCACCTCCGACTGCCGGATCTCGACCCCGTTGACGGAGGCGACGACCGGATCGCTCGATTGGGCTCGCGCCGCAAGGGCCAAGCCCGACGCGCTCAGCAGAACCAGGAGCAGGACACGAATGCGCCCGCGGCTTCGCCCCTGCGAAACCATTCTCCCCTTCCCAGAGATCGTCACACGGCTCGCCATGCCCCTCCATTGAATCAGCTAAAAGTTCTGCCGCAAGACAAAAAGCACCGCTACCCGTCCGCCCGCAAAGTAGCCGTGCGGGTTGTCCGTGGGTCCGATCATCGAAGCGTCCAGCGGCAGGGCCGCCATGGCGCTGATCGTCGTTCCATAGCGGTGGACCATGTCGAGCCCGAGCCCGACGTCGGTCAGGTAGTGCCAAGCCGGGCCGGGACCGGGCGTATAGGTGAAGCGGGACCCGCCGGTCTCTGCGAAGAATTGCCCCGCGATCCGGAATCCCCACGCCTCGACGGGGGGGGCGGAAAGGGCGGCGCGGGTGATGTAGCCCGTATCTCCGTAGAGGACACCCGGATACCACGCGGCCAGGTTCCCCATCCCGCCCAGGACAAAATACTCCATGATCGGCAGCGAATTTTCCGAGATCTGCCCATAGCCCGTCAGCACCAGCTGCATCCCCTCGGGCAGCGTCTGCGCATAGCTGAAGTTGCCCCGGTAGTAGGTGAAGTTGGCCGTCGGCACGCCTGGTCCCTCCAGCGGCGCGCCTTGCACGCCGGAGAAGGCCCCGAGCTGCGTTCCCCGAACGCCGTAGACGGTTCCGGTGACCTGCGCGGGAAGCCCCAGGGTCCGGAAGCTCTGGCTCAGCGTGGTGCCGAGCTGGGCCGTCCCGTAATCCTGGGAGAGGAGCCGGATCGCACCCTGGAAGACATCCTCAATGAAGTTCATCGAGGTGAGTCGCTCGTTCATCGTCCAGCGGAAGCTTTCGCTCGCGTAGACCGTCTGCTGCCCGTAGATCTGCCAGCTCTGCATCGCGACCTCGGGGTAGAGCGGCGCTGTTACCTCCCCAAAGGCCGACTGCATGTTCGCGAAGGTGACACCGTAGACTCCCCACGGGGTCGCCCAGGAAAGCCCGCCGTTCTCCATCTGGAACATCCCGCCCTCGGTGTACGGATTGAGGCCGTCCCAGCCGTTGGTGAATCCGCCGGTGAGCTCCAAGCCATATCCCGGACGATAGGCGACCGCCGCATCGCTCATGTAGCGGGCGGAGAAACGGTTCCCGTAATTTCCGAAGCCCACCGAAGCATTCCACGGGTTCGCCTGGTTGAGCGGGTTCGGAGCAAAGCTTTCGATCGGCCGGGTCTCCACCTCCATCACCGAGCTCGCAAAATCGGTACCGGGCTCGAAGTTCACCTTCGGCCGCTCCTGCTGCCGGGCGGCATAGGCTTCCGCATTGGCCGTGCGCCGGATCACATCGCTGGTCTTCACCGAGGGGCGGTTGGTCAGCCCTCCATAGAACCAGCGCAGGGAGGGAACGACCCGGGCCTCCGTGATCTTTCCTTCGATCACCTCGAGCTCGACCCGCTTCTCCCTACCGACCGCCCGGATCGTCACCAAGAAGTATCCCGCCCTTTGGTAGACCGCTTTGAGCCGGCTCACCGCATCCTCCGGACCCTTGGCACCCCGAAGCGTGTCGGCGATCTTTCCCTCGGAGAGGAGCGTATTCCCGGTCACGACGTAGCGGATCCCCCCACTTTCCACCACGACCGGCTTTGCCGCCAGGGAGGCCTGATCATAGGGGACGACCTCCTGCTTCTCCGGGGCGGAATAGAAGGCCGTCGGCTCCTCCAGGAGCGCGAGGAGGAGCGGCAGCAGCAAGATCATAAGAAAAAGTGCTTAAAGATCATCGCTTCCCGTGCTTCCTGGCAAGCCAAAAACCCCTTGGATCGCTTCCCCTTTTGGGAATCGAGCCACTCGGGATGCCCCCCCGCTTCCCGGGCCCGCGACTCCTTTCTTTCTGGCAGGGGCACCCGCTGCTCGCATACTCTGGAGAACATGGACCGCCGCCTCTTGGCCCCCGCCTACCGGCGGAGCCTGCCGCTGCTTCTGGCCCTCTTCGCTCCCCTGCTCCCCCTCGAGCGGAGTTCGGGCTCCCCCTCCCCGGCCCCCTCCAGCGCAAACCGTGCCCTCGAGCAGAAGCTCGCGCTGCTCCGTGAGGAGGCGCGAGCGACCCCACGCTCGGCGCAAGGCTGGCGTCGGCTGGGCGAAGCCCTCCTTCTCGCCGGCAGGCCCACGGAGGCCATCCCGCCTCTCCGCAAGGCGGCCTCGATCGAGAGCCGCAGAGGCGATGCCTGGCTGCGGCTCGGCCGTGCCTACGCCGCCGCCGGATATCGCAAGCGTGCCCTCGCGGCCTACCGGCGCTCCGTGAAGCTGAGCCCGACCGATCCGGCCGCCTGGTTCGCTCTCGGGACCGAAGAAGAGCATCTCAACCACCCCGCCCAGGCGCTCCCGGCATTTGAAAAGATCTGCCGCTTGGCACCAAGCGGCATCGCCTGGTTCAACCTCGGCGTCGTTTCCGCCGAGCTCAACCGTTTCCCGGAAGCGGTCACGGCCTACCGGAAGGCGCTCGCACTGGAGCCCGGCAATGTCGAGGCGTGGAACAACCTGGGAGTCGCTTGCGAGAAGCTCGGCCGCCGCCGGGAGGCGCTGCAGGCGTACAGCAAGGCCTTCCTCCTCCAGCCGAACAACCCCACGGTCCTTCAGAACATCACCCGCGTCGGCGCCCAGCTCCGCTCCTCCCCCCAGGCCGCCTCCCTTCCCGTCCGAAGAGCGCAACCGGTCGCTCGTTCGAAGAGCGTGACGCAGTTGCCGTAGCGCGCCACCCGATGGTGAGACGGCGGTTGCGGTGTTGCGGGGGAAATGAGCTTGTTTTTTCCACGGGAAAGCGTACGAACTTCCCAGGTTCCCGGCTGCTTCCCCCGCGGTGTGGAGCGAACTGCGACCGAAGATGCGTTGTTTCGGACACTGCGTGCAGACGATGCACAACCAGGCCGTGCACTCCCTTCCGCCATGCTGATCCGGGCCCATTAGTCGGGAGGAGAGGATGGCCTGGATTTCCTACGCGGAGAACTTCGAGGACGTCGTCCTCCGAAGGGCGCTTGCCGACCTTCCGCTCGGCTTCTACGTTGACGTCGGGGCCGGAGACCCGGTAACCGACTCGGTCACCAAGCATTTCTACGACAATGGGTGGAGGGGGATCAACCTCGAGCCCGACCCTCACTTTTGGCAAAAGCTGGCGACCGCAAGGCCGCGCGACATCAATCTCCCGGTGGCGGCCGGAGCCCGGCGCGGGAAGCTCCCGTTCTGGCAGATCTCCGGATCCGGCTTGAGCACGGTTCGCGAGGAGTATGCTCTTGAGCACCGGAAGCGACTCGGCGCCGTTTTTCAGCCCGTAAGCGTTGTCGTCCGGACGCTCGACGAGATCGTCGAGGAGCACCGGATCGACACGATCCACTTCCTCAAGATCGACTGCGAGGGAGCGGAAGCCGACGCATTGCGGGGGTTTGCCTTCCAGGTCGTTCGTCCCTGGATCATCCTTGTGGAAGCCACGAAGCCGAACAGCCAGGAACCTTCCCACGAGGAGTGGGAGCCTCTCCTGCTGGCCAAGGATTATCTCTTTGCCTACTTCGACGGCCTCAACCGGTTCTACGTGGCGAAGGAGCGAAGCGCCCTCCGGGAACGGCTCGCTCTTCCGCCCAACGTCTTCGACGAGTTCACGGCATATTCGCAGGTAGAGGAGCTCCGCACGCTCCGAGATCAGGTCAAGCAGCTTCAGCGGTATAACGAGCAACTCCAACGGGAAGTCGACCGGCTGCATCGGAAACGGGAGCGCGAGCCGCTGCGCCGAATCGAGCGGGCGCTGCGCACGACCTTCGCACGCCGGGAAGAGACGGCGGAGGGATCGATCCAGACCTTTACCAACGGAACGGAGGCGAGACCCGCGCCGCCCGAGCCAAGCTGCGGCCCCCTCGAGGTCCTCCGCCTCTCGGGAATCCAAGGACTTCGCGGGCGCGTGGAGGAGATCCGGCGGATCGTGGTCCTCCAGCTCGATCACATCGGGGACTTCCTCAACCGGATAGCAGCCAGCGAGATGCTCCGCCGCTCCTGGCCAAATGCGGAAATTACCCTGCTCTGCGGCCCGTGGAACGTTCCCCTGGCACAGAGGCTCGGCTTCTTCCAGCAGATCATCCCGTTCGCCTTCTTCCCCGAGCGCTCCGGAGAGTGGCGGGGGCCCAACCTCTCGGCGGGAGAGCAGCTTGCAACGCTCACCCGCTCGCTGGGTGAGTTCGACCTGGCCGTTGACCTGCGGACCGACCCCGATACCCGCTTCCTGCTCTCCCATGTCCCGGCCAAGCTTCGCGCGGGCTTTGCCGCCGCCGGGGCCGACGTCGTCCTCGATATCGCACTCCCGAACGGAGAGATGTCCGGGAACGAACACGCACCAACCCATCGTCGCTCCTCCGCACTGCTCCTCATCGAAGCCATTCGCGCGGCCCTCCAGGACCCCTGCTCTTGCCTGCCGGATTTTCTGCGAGGGACGGCCGCAGTCGGGGGCATGCCCCGGCTCATCGCCGTTGCTCCCGGCTGCGGAGACCCGCTCCGGGCATGGCCACTCGAGCATTTCTCCCGCCTCTGCACCCTCTTGACGACCGAACACGATTGCCCCCTCCTGCTCGTTGGTGGCCGCGCGGAACGCGAGGCATCCGAAGCCCTCCTCCGCAACCTTTCCCCTTCGCGCTGTCGGAACCTGGTCGGGCAGGTTTCCTTGGAAGAGATCCCGAGCCTCCTCGCCTCTGCTCAGGTCTTCGTCGGAAACGATTCGGGATTGGGCCACATCGCCGCAGCACTCGGGATTCCCACCGTGATCGTTTTTTCAGGAGTCGTCGACTGGAGGATGGCCCATCCGGTCGGCAACCGGGTGAGCCTGCTCCACATTCCGATCTCCTGTTCCCCCTGTTATGCAACCCACTGTCCGCACGCCAAGGCCTGCTTGACCGGAATCGAGCCGCAGGCCGTGGTCCAGGAGGTGCTCTTCTGGCTGGAGCAGGAAGGGGGAGCCGGAGCGAAGGGCAGGCCGCAAGAAGCGGAGAAGGTTGTCCGATAAGGCGCGGGAAGTCCGCCCGAAGACGCTCTGCCCAGGCTAGCCGATTCCTTAGCGCGGCAGCTTCGGTGCGGCCAGCTCGTCGAGCAGCGCCTGAATGGCTTCCCTGAACCGCTTGGGATCGCAATCCCGAGTTACGGAAGCAAGCGCCCCGGCCCGCACCCGCTCCCAGAGCAGGGGATCGGTGTAGAGGTTCCGGCACGCTGCGGCAAAGGCCTCCTCGTCCTCCACCGGGGCGCTCAGGAGCTCCTCCCCCGTCCTCCAGCCGAGCTGATGAGCGATGAGCGAGCTCGCGACCATCGGTACCCCCCGTGCGGCCGCCTCGTGCGCCTTCATCGGGATGCCCGCGGCAAACCGGGTCGGCGCCACGAAGACGCGAGCCCGCTCGTAGTAGGGAGTCAAGTCGGCCACGGTCCCGATCCCCACCGTCCCCGGACCGAGACGACGCAGCAGCTCCGGGGAATCGCTCCCGTCGCCGACCACGACGAGCCTGGGGGGAGCCGCCGCCAATCCTTCCCGAACCTTCGGGAACACCTTCTGGGCAAACCAGAGGAGGGCATCGCCGTTGGGGCCCTGCCAGTCGCGAACCGCTCCCACCAAGAGGAAATCCTTCCGCTCCGCGAAGGAGGCTCTCGTCGGCGCGGGCGGGAGCGCATGGCCAATTACCCGAACTTGGTCGATGCCCCGCCGCCGGAACTCCTGGGCCTCCTCCTCCGACACCGCCACGACCCGGTCGGCGCTCCGAGCCCAGGCAATTTCCTGGCCGATCCGCCGCCGCTCCTCCGCTCCCGGCACAGCTCTTCCCTGCACGATCTCGGCTTGCCGAATCTCCCGAAGCGCGAAGACGGCCTCGGCATCGTACACCAGCCGCGACCCGGCCAGAAGCCTCTTCCTTCCGTCGATCGCGGAAAGCCGGGCCATATTGTAGGGTCGGGAAATCCAGGCCAGGTCGTACGCGCCGGCCCGAGCTTCCAGGTGGGATTGGAGGACAGAGGCGTCCATCCCCCGAAGCACCTCGACCTCCCGAGGCAGATTCCAGTAGATCTCCTCCCAATCCTCCCAGGCTCCGCTCATCGGGAAGAGGGTGACCTGCGCGCCCCAGCCGACCAGCTCCCGCACGATGGCGTTGGCCCGCGGATAGCCCGCCCCGAGCTCCGGTCGGGGCACCCGGTCGTCGACATAGAGAAGCCGGACCCGGGCGCGCGGAGCGATCGGCGCCAGAAGCGGACCCGGCCGAGGGGGTGGCCGCCCCTCCAGGAAGGAACGATGACGCTCCACGAAAAGCTGGCGATTCCGTTCCATCAGCCCCGAGGCGCTCTTGGCATCCGAGCTTCCAAACTCCCAGTGGAGGACGACCGCCTCTGGCTCATAGAGCACTCGCCTGCCCCTCTCCCAAAGGCGGAGGCAGTAGTCCGCCTCTTCGAAATAGGCGGGGGCAAAGACTTCGTCCAATCCACCCATCTCGCGGAAGAGCGCAGCATAGGTCAGGAGAAAGGCCCCGGAGCAGTAATCGGTCTCCCGCCGGAAGAGGTAGTTCCTCCGCAGCGGGCTATCCCCCCGCCCGTAGCCTTGCGGCGTCCCATCGCCCCAGACAAACGATCCTGCTTCCTGAAGCCGCCCCTCGAGGTTGACGATCCGGCCTCCCACCGCACCGACGGCGGGATCGCTTTCGAGCGCCTCCCGAGCGGCTTCGACGGTCTCCGGAAGAATTTGCGCATCGTTGTTCAAGAAGAGCAGCAGGCGCCCGCGGGCGGCAGCCGCTCCCTGATTGGCCGCCCGCAGAAAGTGGAGGTTTTCCCCGTTGCGGAGCAGCCGGACCCCCTTGACCCGCTGGAGAAGCTCCCCCGTCCGGTCGGTGGAGGCGTTATCGACCAGGATCACCTCAACCGGAAGGGCCAGATGGATCGCCAGGGAACGCAGGCAGGCATAGGTCAGCTCCGCTTGATTGAAGAGCACCAGCACGATCGAGATCTCCGGCTCCGCGGCCAAAGGCAGCGCTAGCCGATCGCCCCGCTGTAGAAACCCGTCCAAGGCGGCCCGATACCGCTCGAGCACCGCCCCCTTTTCTCCGCCGACCCCCAAGGGGAAGCCGAGGCTGTCCCGCCACGGAAGCACTTCCCCGGCTCCCGCTGCGGGCAGGAGCACCGGGAAGCTCATCCGCAAGGCGTCCCGCAGCTGGGCCGCGACCCCTTCCCGATCCCCGCGAACGAAGCGGCGGGAGGTCGTTGCCAAGTCGGCGAAGATCCGAAAGCTCCGAGAGCTCGCAAGGCTTTTCACCGCCGGCTCGAGCGCCGCCAGCGCTTGCCACCGGCTGGAGCTCGGCAGCCCTTCGTCGGCCAAGTCGTGGGCGAGCGCATGCGCCCGGGTCAAGAGCTCTCCCGAGCGCCGGGAGAGCATGCGCATCCCCCTGAGAAGCCGCCATGCTGGATCTCTTCGAATCGCCTCAAGAATCAATGCGGGCTCTGCGAGGGTCTCGTCCCGCGGGCTTTTTGGCTCCAAAGAGCCCCGGCCGCGCTCCCGCGGCTCCGCCCCTCCGGCCGATCCGGAGGCGACCTCCTTCCCCAACTGCTCAAAGCACCGGCGCACCCGCGCGGCCCGGCTGCCGGAAAGAGTGACCAGCCTCCGAATGGCCTCCGGAGCCTCCGGGCCGATCCGCAGCACCCCGAGTCCGCCGGCATGAGGAAAGAGAAAGGAGGGGTAAACCTCCCGCAGCTCGTTCCAAAGCCGCCAGACGCCGCAGCCGTTGCGCCATTCCGTCACGCCGGGAAGCAGGACGACCCCGCCCCGGCTCACCTTGGGTCGCCAGCGGGAAAATTCCTCCCGCATCACCTCGTAGCGGGGGCAACCGGCAAGATGGAGGAGGTCGATGCTCCCCTCCGAGAAGAAGGAGACGGCCCCATCAGATTGGATCCAGAGCAGGCGCGAGAAGCGGCCGTAGCGCTCGTCGTGACATCGCTTGAGCTCCTCATCACAGCCACCTCCACACCTCCCCTCCTCTTCGTTCGAGGCATCGACCGCATGAGCCCGAGCGGGCAGGGAAAGGGCCTCGATCGCCTGGCAGAACGCCAGATAGGAATCCCCACTCGTCGTCCCGACCTCGACCACGACCTTCGGCCGAAGAGCCGCCACCAGCCAGAACGCAAAGGGGATGTGCTCCGTCCAGCTCGAGAGCCCGGAACGGAAGAGGGGGCGTTCCGCTGCGAGGGGATGCCAGGGCAAGAGCCCCAAGAGAGCGCCGCCGGAAGCTATTTCCCTTCGCCCGCCCGCGTCTCCGTGCGCAACCTCCTGCGCCGCCGACCTCCTCTCACCATTTCGTTGGCGAAGCGCGAGCGGAGGAGCCCATCGCGGCTTGGGGCACCCGCGAAAGGATCGCTCCCCCCGCAGCCGGTCGAGCCATCGCCAGCTCCCCGCTTCCGTCCGCTCCTCGTGCAATTGGGCGAGCTCCCGGTCGCGCGCCTCTACGAGCCCACGCACGGCTGAGAGCTCCTGCCTCGACCGGCGCGCGACGCTCATCTCCCCATCGAGAGTGCGCAGGAGCGGAACCATTCGCCCAAACTCGGCATGCAGCGCTGCCATCCGGGCGGAAGCCGTCTTGGCCTCCGGATGGACGCAAAGCTCCTCGAGCGCCTCGAAGGTCTCCACGACCAGAGGGGGAACATCGGGCCGCTCCCTCAGATCCCGGAGGACAAAACGGCTATGCCGGAGCTCGGGCTGGAGGAATGTGCGCGCCTCCGCCAGCGCCGCCTTGGACCAGGGCAATCCCAGCCGGCCGCAGAGCCGTCGCAGCTCCCGCTCCGGCTCTTCCAGGACCCGGTCGTAATCGACCGCCAGAAAGGGTCTCGCCGCAAGCCGCGGCCAATGCGCAAGATATTGGCTCGTCCAGAGCAGCAGGGAGCGGTCCTCTGGGATGCCGTCGCGCCGCAAAAGCGAGTGCGCGCAGGCGAGCGGATGGCGGACGGCGAGGACCACCTCCCCCCCAACCCCCGCTTGGTGGAGCACCTCCTCCCAAAACGGAAGCACCCGCAGGGTCCTTGGATCCTTGAGGGCCCACAGGGGGAAGGGGGCAAACCTCCGCTCGATCTCTTCGACCGCCTCGGCGATCAAGGAGCGGACCCCAGAGGAAGAGAGGGGAACTTCCGGAGGCAAAAGATACTCCCACCAGCGACCCTCCTCTCCCAAGAGCTGGGTCAACCGCTGATTGATCGAGAGAAACCTCCCGTCCTCCCAAAAGCCGGTCGGATTGTCCGCAGCCGGCTCGATGAGCTCCGAACCGAGCTCGACACCCAGAAGGCCAAGACAGCGGGTCAGGGCGCTGGTCCCACAGCGGTGCATGCCTAAGACGAGCACGGCGCGGGATTTCATCGGAACAATCCGCTCATGCTGCTCTGGCCTCGGTAGCACCGCAAGAGGAAAGTCTTGTCTCGGCTCTCCTCGTGGCACCCGATCCCCTGGTTCGCCTCACTTCTTCCATGGGCAAAAGGCCCGCGGAGGGCACCGAACCCTCCCACGCCGCGGGTCAGCGTTCCGGACCGGATCGCAGCTTGCGCCACCGGCGAAAGGAGCGCTCCCAACCGCGCAGCCGGTCCACCCATCGCCAAGTCCGCGACCGCGCCCGCTCCTCCTGCCATTGAGCGAGCTCCCGCTCCCGCTCCCCTAGGAGTACACGCAACCGGGCAAGCTCCGCTTCGTTTGCCTCCGCGAGCCGGCGAAGGTCCAAGAGCTCCCGCTCCGACCGGGTCCGCTCCTCCCGCAATCGGGCCAGCTCCGCTTCGCGCGCCTCGACAAGCCGGCGCATCGCCAAGACTAAGGGCTCCCGCTCCGACCGCCGTGCGACCGCGATCTCCACCTCCAGAGCGCGCAGCAGCGGAACCGTCCGACGGAACTCGTCGTGCAGAGCCGCCATCCGGGTAGAAGCCGCCTTCGGCTCGCGATCGGCGCAAAGCTCCTCGAGCGCCTCAAAGCTCTCCACAACCAGAGGCGGAACACCGGGCCGATCCCTCAGGTCCTGGAGGGTAAACCGGGCATGCCGGAGGCCGGGTTGGAGGAACTTGCGCGCCTCCACTGATGCCGCCTCGGACCAGGGCAATCCCAGCCGACCGCAGAGCCGCCGCAGCTCCCGCTCCGGCTCTTCCAGGAGCCGGTCGTAATCGACCGCCAGAAAGGGCCTGGCCCCCACTCGCGGCCAATGCGCCAGATATTGGCTTGTCCAGAGCAGCAGAGACCTCTCCTCGGGAATACCGTTGCGCTGCAGGAGCGATTGCGCGCAGGCGAGCGGATGGCGGACGGCGAGCACCACCTCCCTTTCCACCCCCGCTCGGCGCAGTACCTCCTCCCAAAAAGGGAAAGCCCGCAGGGTCCTCGGGTCCTTCACGGCCCACCACGGGGAAGAGGCAAACCTCCCCTCGATCTCTTCGACCGCCTCGGCCATCAAGGAGCAGACCCCAGGGGAGGAGAGCGGAATTTCCGGAGGCAAGAGATGCTCCCACCAGCGATCCCCCTCCTCTCCCACGAGCTGGGTCAACCGCTGATTGAGGGCGACAAACCTCCCGTCCTCCCAAAAGCCGGTCGGATTGTCACCGGCCGGAGGGATGATCTCCGAACCGAGCTCGACACCCAGAAGGCCAAGACAGCGGGTCAGGGCGCTCGTCCCACAGCGATGCATGCCCAAGACCAGGACAGCGCTGGATTTCATCCGGATAAGAGGAAAATGCTGCTCTGGCTTCGGTGGCGCCGCAAGCGAAAAGTCATGGCCTTCTTGGCTCTCCTCGATGGGCCGGAATCCCCTTGTTCGCCCTTGCCCCCACCGGGTATAGAACCCTTCATGCGCTTCGGGGAACAAGCGATCTCCACCCTGCGAAGCCTCTGGCGTCAAGCGGTCGGCCTCCCTCAGGACCTACCTCCCGAAGGAACGGAGGGGATCCGGGCTCTCGGGGCCAAGGAGTACGTAGGGGGCCTCTGGGAGGAGATTGGCGAGCTCCAGTTCCGCTTCCTGGTCGATCAGGGGCTCAGGCCCGAGCATCTGCTGCTCGACGTCGGCTGCGGCTGCCTCCGGGGCGGCATCCGCTTCATCCGCTATCTGGAGCCCGGCCACTACCTCGGCATCGACAAGGAACCTCTCCTCCTGGAAGCGGGCAAGCGAGAGCTGGGATCTGACCTCCTCCGGGAGAAGCGGCCGGAGCTTCTCGCCTCGGGCTCTTTCGCCTTCCACCGTTTTTCGCGACGGCCGGAGTGGGCGCTAGCGCAATCGCTCTTGACCCACCTCTGCCGGCGCGATCTCGAGCGCTGCCTTGCCCAGCTCCGCCGCGTCATGGCCCCAGGCGGGGTCTTCTACGCGACCTTTTTCGAAGCGGCAGCTCCGAGCCCAAACCCGCGCGCCAGCCACTCCCTGGGCTACTTCGCCTACACCCGGAAAGAGATGGAGGAGCTCGGCTCCCGGCACGGCTGGAATCCCCACTACATTGGGGAGTGGGACCATCCGCGGAACCAGCGGCTGATGCTCTTTCGGGCTTAGCCGCCCCGGTGAAAGCATGAACGCAGGCATCCGCGCGCAGGGCTCTTCCCTCTGGTTCCCTTCCGACACGGCCTGCGCGGCAGCCGTCCGCGGCGCTGAGCTCCCCGCCTGCGCCCCACCCTGGTCGCCCTGATGGACTCCCTTCCCCTCTCCAACCCTCCCGCTCCCGGCAAGGTTCGCCCCCGAATCTGCTTGGCGACCACGGAGCTTGCGGGATTCGGCCCGAGCAGTGGCCTCGGTTCCTTGGTCTCCTCCTTGGCCGAAACCCTGGCGGAGGCGGGTCGGGAAGTCACCGTCGTGCTCGCCCGTGACCAACCGCCCGAGGCCATCGAGCTCGCTCGGCTCGTGGAACTTTACTCCCGTCGAGGAGTGCGCGTGACTCCGTTGCCGGAACCCTCCGAGCGCTGTTTCGCATGGCCGCGCTCCTCGTCTAGGGCCTACAAGACCTACCGATGGCTCCGGGAGCATGCGACCGAATTCGACCGGGTACTCTTTTGCGACCGGGGCGGGTTGGGCTATTACGCTCTCCTGGCCAAGCACCAGGGCTTGGCCTTCGAGCAGCTTCCGCTGGGGGTCGCGATCCACAGCCCGACCCTGCGCCGCACCCTCGACAATGCCGAGCTTGTGGAAGACTACGAGATCCTCATCGCCGATTTCCTGGAGAGGGAGAGCGCCCGGCTCGCCGATGGCGTCGTCGCTACGAGCGGCGCCCTGCTCCGGGCGCTCCAAGCCGATGGCTGGAGCTTCCCCGAAGCCTGCCACGTCCTCCCCCCTCCTTTCCCGGCGTCTCTGGTGGCTCTGCGGCGCCAAGACCGGGAAACCCTCACCCCGGAGGAGATCGTCCTCTTCGGCCCACTCGAATCCCGCAAGAGGCTTCGGCTCCTTTGCGACGCCCTTGAGCGACTGGAGCCATCGCCCCACGGGAACCTCCGGATCGTCTTCCTGGGCCCCTCTGGCAGAATCGAGAGCGAACCAGGCAGAGACTATCTCGCCCGGAGGGCGGCTCGCTGGCCCTTCGCCTGGGAATGGTTAGACCGCATGGAGCGCACGGAGGCGCTCGGCTACCTTGGGAAGGGCAAGCGCCTCGCCATAGTCAGCTCGACGGCACAGGGCGTCCCCTTTTCCGCCTGGGAGTGCGCCTTCTTGGGTATTCCCTTCCTCTATTTTGGAGCGCGAGGAATCGCGGAGGATCTGCCCGAAGCGGAGCGGGAGCGGCTCGTTGCCGCCAACCCCAACGCGCTGGCCGCCAGGATCCGGGACGCATGGCTCCGGGGGATTTCGGTCCCGCAACCCCCGGTCGATCCGTTCGCGGTTCGGGACGAGTGGGCCCGCTGGCTGGAAGGGCTTTCCTCGCGGGACGGTTCGGATCAGAATCCCGAAAGGGCCGATCTCCCGCGCGTCACCGTCTGTCTCGTCCACCACGATCGCCCCGCCCTTCTCTCCCAGGCGCTCGACTCGCTCCGGGCCCAGGACTACCCGAACTTCGAGGTCGTCCTGGTCGACGACGGCAGCGCCACCCAGGAAGCCGCAGCCTTCCTCGCTCAGATCGAACCCGAGTTCGCGAAGCGCGACTGGCGGATCATCCGTCAGCCCAATCTCTATCTAGGAGCAGCCCGGAACCGGGCCGCGCGGGAGGCCAAGGGCGAGTTCCTCCTCTTCATGGACGACGACAACTTGGCCGAGCCCCACGAAATCTCCACCTTCGTCCGGGTCGCGCGGCACACGGGCGCGGCGATCCTGACCGCCACCCAGCGGGACTTTGAGGGGAAGGAGCGATTCGGCGGCGAAGGGAGGAACCACTATATTTTCGCCCCCTTGGGTCCTTCTCTCTCCCTGGGTGTCGTTTTTAACGTCTTCGGTGATGCCAACGCTTTTGTCCGGCGGGATGCCTTCGAGGCGATCGGCGGCTTTAGAGAGGAGCACGGAGTCGCTTTTGAGGACTGGGAGTTCTTTGCGAAAGCGGCCCTCGCGGGGCTCCAACTCGAGGTGGTCCCGGAACCCCTCTTCTGGTACCGGAGGAGCGCAGAGGGCATGTTTAGCACGTCAAGCCACTTTGCAAGCTGGCTCGCAGCTACCAGCCCCTACATCGCCCATCTCACCCCGAGGCTTGCCGAAAGCTTGTTGCTCCTGCAAGGAAACTTTCGACAAACCGACGTCCTCCGGCGCGAAGGAGAGACGGCCCGCCGCGAGCGGGACCGGGTTCAGACGCTCCTTGACCAGAAGGAGGCGGAGGTCCACCAGAAAGAGGTGGAGCTCCACCAGAAGAAGGAGGAACTTCGAGAGGCGCGCGACGAGCTTGCCCGGATCCAACGCTCCCGGATCTGGCACCTGGGGCTTCGCCTCCGGCGATGGGAGTGGAAGCTGCGGAGCATCCGCAAGGCCTTGTTCCGAGGATAGGAAGCCCGTTCGGCTCCCCCAGCCGAACCGTGTTCGGCATCCCCCTTTTGCGATCCGCTCGATTCCCTGCTTTTCCAGCGCGGCCGTTCGATTTAGGATTCGCCCGATTCACGGGCGGTGCTCCGCGAGCAAGAGCTCCCCAGCAGATGCGCGAAGAAAACCGAGCGTCCATGAGGCCTGAGCCTTTGCCAGAAAGCGATCCGCGCGACGCCTTCCTTGCCCGCGTGGTCTCTGGCCGCTCCTTTGCCGACGTGGGCGGGCTCTGGGGCACGGTGAACGAGAGAGTCTCCGTTGCCCACCGCCTCGGAGCGCGCGCTCTGACGATGATCGATGTGGCACCCGCGGAGGAGCCGCGGTGGGCCGCTTTCGAGGAGCGGAGGATCCAGCTCAACCTGCCCCCGGTTGCCTGCCTGAGCTCCGAGGTCATTCGGCTCGCCGAAGGGCCGAATCCCCCTCTCTTCGAAGTGGTCCACTGCTCCGGAGTGCTTTATCATATCCCCGAGCCGCTGCGGCTTTTGCGCGCCCTCCACAGGATCACCCAAGAGCACCTCGTGCTCCACTCGTTGGTCGCCCGCGGAGAGTATGCTCTTGCCGAGGGTTCATTCCGTGTTCCGGATGCGGCCTGCCTTTTCATTCCCGCATTGGCCGGTTCGGAGCAGGAGGCCGTTTCCGGCCATTGGAGACGCCTCGTCGCGGATGGTGCGGTAGGATTGACTCGGGAGAATCCGACGTGGAGGATGAACGATTTCGGCCCTTGGTGGTGGCTTCCGAGGCCTTCGGCGTTGCGGATGCTCTGTCAGATTGCTGGCTTTACCGTGCTCGGCGATGCCGAAGGCTGGGACGGCAACGCCATGACGCTCCTGCTCGCAGCCTAATCCAGGGCAAAGTAGCCGCTTGACCTTGGCCAGTGGACCCGATCAGATAGTCTACCTCTGCTCCGGTGAGAGAGGAGCATCCCAAACGGGAAAAAGTTGAAGAGGATCGCCGTATTCTCCCTGGCCACTCCGGATCGGATCGCCCATGCGCGGGTGCTTTTTGCCGGCTTGGCCCGCCACAACCCGGGGTGGGAACGCCACCTCTTCCTCATCGATTGCGCAGACGGGCTGGCCGGATTCCCAGACGGGCTGGCCTGCCAACGGTCGATCGAAGAGCTCGCCATACCCGATCTCTCCAGCCGTTTCGTGCGATACTCCCTTATGGAAGCGACCAATTCGATCAAGCCGTTTGGGTTCCGCCGACTCTTCGCCGAGGGCTTCGATGGGGTTTTCTACCTCGACGCCGATATCTGGGTCCTCTCGGAGCTTCGGGAAGCCCAGGAGGCCCTTTCTCAGCATCCCCTCCTGCTCACCCCGCATCTGCTCGAGCCGCTTCCCCAGGACGACCTTGAGCCAACGGAGGAGGCTATCCGTCGCGCGGGCAGCTACAACGGGGGCTTCCTCGCCATGCGGGAGACGCCCGAAACCCGCTCCTTCCTGGACTGGTGGGAGCGGAGGCTCACCTACGATTGCCTTGAAAGGACCTGCTACGACCAGTCGTGGCTCAACTTCGTCCCCTGTTTCGTCCCCAAAACTCTGATCTTGCGCCATCCCGGCTACAACCTCGCCTATTGGAATCTGCCCAATCGCGGGCTCTCCTGGAAAAAAGGGGGGGTTCCCCAATGCGCCGATGGCCGGCCGGTCCGCTTCTTCCACTTCAGCGGCTTCGACTGGAAGAAGCCGGAGATCCTTTCCAAATGGGACACCCGCTCCCGCGACCAGCCCCTCCCTCCCGACCTATCCGCGCTGATCGAGGGCTACCTTCTCGCCTTGCGGTCTGAAGGGGTCGAGCGATGGAGCCGGGTCCCCGCCCGGCTCGGACTTTCGGAGGGTTCCGCAATCCCCGATTTCCTCCTCGACTGGCTGCGGCAGCAGCCGGTCTTCGGGCCGATCACTCGAGACGCAGGGCGGGCGGGCGAGATCGAGCAGACGCTTCGAGACTTCCTCCTCCTTCCTGACAAGACCTATCCCTGGCTTCCCATCTTCCTCGGCCGCACCCTCGAGGCTCTCCCGAGCCTCCGGGAAACCTTCCGGTGCGGATCGGGCTCCTTCGTCCAGGATGTGGCCGCCTGGTTCGAGGGCGTCGGGCGCTCGGCCCTCGGCTTCGGCCCGCTCTTCCCCTCACGCGGCTGGTGGACCCAGGAGCCGCCATGGGAAAGGCATCTGCCGGAGTTGGAAAGAGCGTGGGAGAGTCGTGCTTCGTCGGGAAAGGTCCCGTCCGCCGCCTTGGCGCCGATCCGGGACCATCTCTCCTCGTTGCGAGATCAAGCCCCCGAGGGAGAGGATCGGCCGGAGTCCCGGCTCGGACTTTCGGAGGGTTCCGCAATCCCCGATTTCCTCCTCGACTGGCTGCGGCAGCAGCCCGCTTTCCAAGCGGCCGTTCAAGCCGGCCTGCAGGGAAGAGACCTCGAGGAAGCGCTTCGAGACTTCCTCCTGCTCCCCGACAAGGCCTACCCCTGGCTTCCCATCTTCCTCGGCCGCACCTTCGATGCCCTCCCGGGCCTTCGGGAAACCTTCCGGTGTGAATCGGGCTTCTTTGTCCAGGATTTGGCTACCTGGTTCGAGAGTGTGGGGCGCTCGGCCCTCGGCTTCGGCCCGCTCTTCCCCTCACGCGGCTGGTGGACCCAGGAGCCGCCATGGGAAACGCACCTGCGACGGGCGTTGGAACGGTGGCTGCGGCGCAAGCGAGGCCTGCTCCGCCGCGCCACCCGCTACTGGGTCGCCCGCGGCCTGCGTAACCGGCTGCTGGAGCGAAGCCGGGAGGAACGCCGGCCTCGTCTCTCCGTCGACCAAAAGCCGCGGATCCACGTCTACGGCCACTTCCTCCAGGCGAATGGCGTTGCCGAGGCGGCTCGAAGCACGGTGCGGGCGCTCGAGCGCCTGGGCTATCCCTACCGCGCCATCCACGTGCCCGATGCGAGCGGAGCGCCCGAGCTTGGTGGCCCTCTTCCCCTTTCCCTGCCCGGAAGCGACGCGCCGATCGCGATCGTGCATGCCCGTTGCCGCGAGCTCCGGGCCGTCCTGCAACTCCATCCGGAAATCGGCCGCTTCGCCCAGCTCCGCATCGCCTACTGGAGCGGAGCGCTCGAGGAAGATCCGGCGGCGGCTCGAGAGGGAGCATCCCTGGTGGATGAGATCTGGTGCCCGTCCGAGTTCGACGCGGCGACTCTTCGCCGCTCCACCGGCAAAATGGTGCGCGTCGCCGGGCTCAATGCCGATGTCGATGCGATCGAAACGAGGGCCGACCGTTCGATCGGCATTGACCTCGGCTTGGAAGGCAAGTGCGTCTTCCTGGTCCTCGCCGATTTCTTAGCCGATCCCGACCGCGAGAACCCGCTGCTGGCGCTCCGGGCCTACCTCCGCGCCTTTCCCGCCCCGTCTTCCGATCGGCTACTGCTGCTCAAGGTGAGCCATGTCGAGCGCAACCCCAGCTACTTCGGACGGCTCGTCGCCGATGCCTCGGCAAGACCCGACATCCTTCTGCTGCAACTCATGCTCCCGCGGCCGAAATTCCTCGGCCTTCTGCTCGCCTCGACTGCACTCCTCTCCCTCCATGCGAACGCAAGCTTTGGAGTCTCGATCGCCGAAATGCTCTCCCTGGGGAAACCCGTCGTTGCGACCGCCTACGGCGGGAACACGGAGATCGGCAGCCCGAAGAACATGCGCCGAGTTGGCTACCGGCCGATGGAGGGCCAGAGGCCCCCCGAGCCGGGTGGCGAGGCTCCTCCCCGGGTGGAACCGCTCGGGGAGGAAGCCGTTCCCCATCTCCAGGCGATCTACCGCGACTGGCTCCAGGGCCACTTCCGCGAGCTTCGCCCCGATCCCGGGATCCATGAGCGCAGCCTCGCGATGTACGCCGGGAACCTGCGCGCGCTCGAGCGGCTCTTGCCTACGGAGCCGGCTGGGCATCCAAATCGTTCGGCCCCGTAGGCAGGAGTTGCGCTGCACCCGGGGCTCGGGCTCTCCCGGCTCCTTCCGGAGCCGGACTACCGCCGCTTCCCCTCTCCCACCAGCTCCTCCAGAAGCGCGTGGATTCCTTGGGAAAACCGCTGGGCATCGCAATCCCGAGCCACGGCGGCCAGAGCGCCGGCCCGGACCCGCTCCCAGAGCGAGCGATCGCGGTAGAGCCTCAGGCAAGCCTCCGCGAAGGCAGCCGGATCGTCCACCGGGGCGCTCACGAGCTCCTCCCCCGTGATCCAACCGAGCTGCCCGGCGATCAGGTCGCTGGCCACGATCGGGACCCCGCGCGCCGCCGCCTCGTGCGCCTTGTGCGGAATGCCCGCGGCGAACCTCGTTGGAGCGAGGAAGAGCCGGGCCCGCTCGTAATACGGAGCCAGGTCGGCGACCGTCCCCGCCGTTACGACCTCCGGGCCCAGAAGGCGCCGAAGCTCCGGAGCATCGGTGCCGTAGCCGACGACCACGAGCCGGGGTGGGGCATCGGGAAACCCCGCCCGGATCCGGGGCAGCACCGTGCGAGCAAACCAGACCAAGGCGTCTCCGTTGGGGCTGGATAAGGCATGCACCGCCCCAACGATGAGCAGATCCTGGCGCTGCTCGTAGGGGGAAGCGGTGGGGGCAAGCTCCAGGACATGGCCGATCACCCGTACATCCGCAATTCCCTGCCTCTGGAACTCGCGGGCTTCGACCTCCGATACCGCCACGACCCGGTCAGCGCTCCGTGCCAAGGCGATCTCCTTGCTGATCTGTGCGGATCGTTCCTCCTTGGGCAGCGGCTTCCCGCCCAGGATTTCCGCTTCCCGGATCTCCCGGAACGCAAAGAGGGCTTCGGCATCGTAGACGAGGCGTGCCCGCCCACGGAAGCCCCTGCCTTGGGCGGCCTCCAGGAAAGAGGCCATGTTGTGAGGCCGAGAGACCCAGACGCAGTCGGAATCGCCACCCCGAGCTTCCAGGTAGGCTTGCAGGCTGGAGGCATCCCTGTCACGGAGCACCTCCACCTCCCGCGGCACGCTCCAGTAGATCTCCTCCCACTCCTCCGAGCACCCGGACATGGGAAAGAGGGTGACCTGCGCTCCCCAGGCCGCCAGTGCCCGCAGGACCGCATTCGACCGGGGGAATCCCGACCCCAGCTCCGGCCGGGGCACCCGGTCGTCGATGTAGAGCAGGCGGATCTTCGGGCGGGGAAAGGCCAGGGAAGGACGGAAGCCTGGCCGATGGGGCTGCCGATCGCGAAGAAAGAGCTCGTGACGCTTGGCGAAGGTCGTCCGGTTCCGCTCCGCCCATTCCCGGGCCTGGCCTGACGCGGAGCTCCCGTGCAGCCAGTGGAGCACGACCGCCTCCGGCTCGTAGAGGACCCGCCAGCCCTTCTCCCAAAGGCGCAGGCAGTAGTCGGAGTCCTCGCAGTAGGCCGGGGAGAAGCATTCGTCGAAGCCCCCCATCTCCCCAAAGAGCGGGGTGTGCGTCAGGAGGAAGGCGCCGGAGCCGTAGTCGGTTTCCCGCCGATAGAGATATGCCCCTTGCTGCGGGTTCTCTCCGGCTCCGTAGAGGCAGGGAATTCCATCCCGAAGGAAGAACGCCCCCGCTTCCTGCAGGGTCCCGTCGAGGTTGACCAGCCGTCCGACGACGGCTCCCGCACCCCTGTCGCCTTCGATCGTCTGCCGAGCGGCTTCGACCGTGCCGGAGAGGATCTGGGCATCGCTGTTCAGAAAGAGCAGAAGCCGCCCCCGCGCGGCCGCCGCACCCTGGTTGGCCGCACGCAGAAAATGGAGGTTCTCGCGGTTGCGGAAGATCCGGGCCCCCTCGATCCGCTCCAGGAGCTCCCCCGTCCGATCGGAGGAGGCGTTGTCGACGACGACCACTTCGGCCGAGGGGCAGAGGTGGATCGCAAGGGAGCGGAGGCAGGCATAGGTCAGCTCGGCCTGATTGTAGAGCACAAGCACGACGGAGAGCTCGGGCTCGGGCGGCGACGGCACAAGAAGACGGTCGCCGCCCGCGAGGAACCGCTCGAGCTCCTCCTGATAGCGCTCGCGCACCCGCTCCTTGCTCACGCCGGGCTCCAAGGGGTATCCCAGGCTGTCCCGCCACCGAGGGGCCTCCTCGGGGCTGCGGGCGCGCAGGAACTCCCGGTAGCGCTGCGCCACCAGAACACTCCTCTGCCACGCCCGCCGGGCATCCGCAACGCTCTCCCGGCGCCTGTCCGCACGGGGAAGCGGGATCCACCGTCGCAAGCGCAAAAAGCCGAGGAAGGATCTTGAGGAGAGGAAGCGCTCGACCGAGGCTTCCAAGGCCCGCGCCTTCGGCTCTCCTTCCGCCAGCGCAAGCCTGTCGTTCAGCAGCTCACCGGCAAGCAGAGAAGCCTGCCCCAGCGCTTCGGTCGCGCCTCGCGAGAGCAACCGGCTCCGGCCAAGCAGGCGCCACAGGGGGTCATCCCCAATCTTCCGGACCAGAGCCTCCGCATCCAAGGAGAGCGTGCGCCACATCCTTCCTTCGAGGATCCCGCGCATGCACCGCTCCCCTTGCCGGGCAAAGAACCAGCGCACCCGTGCGGCTTGCGCTTCCCGGAGGTGGGCGAGCGCGCGCAAGGTGTCGTGCGGCTCCGGGCCGCTCAGGAGCACCCCCAGCCCGCGGCCGTGGGGGAAGAGAGCCGACGGATACGCCGAGCGCACCTCCTTCCAAAAGCGCCACGCGCCGCACTGGCTCCGGTAATCGGTTGCGCCGGGGAGCAGGACGACCGCCCGCGGGCTCAGCTTCGGCAGCCACCACCGGAACTCCTCCCGGACGGTTTCGTATGCCCCAGAGCCGCCGAGACAGAGCAAGTCGATGCTCCCCTCAGGGAATTCCACAGGAGCCCGGGCCTCGTCCGGGGAAAGGACTTCCGAAAAGCCGCGATAGCTCTGGTCGTGGAAGCGCCGCAGCTCCTCATCGGCCTCGGGCTCCAGCACGCTCCCGGAGGCCGCCGAGCCGCCTCCCGCATCTACGGCCCAGGCGCGTGTCGCCATGCCTGCGGCCTTGGCCGCCTCGCAGAATGCCAGGTAGAGGCTGCTCACTTTCCCCACGTAGACGAGCCGGACGGGACGCAACGCGGCCATCAGCCAGCAGGCAAAGGGAATGTGCAGCCCGCGCTCGAACGGTTCGTCCAGGAAGATCGGCAGCTCTTCGGGAAGAGGAAACCAGGGGAGGATCCCGAGGAGGTCGGCGCCCGAAGCCCATTCCCGGGGCCCGGAGCGAGCGGCGCCCGCGTTCCCTGGCGGATTCGACATCCTTCTTTCCTCTGCATCCTGGACCTCGGCCCAACCAGCGTTTCCGGCCCCCTGCGGCCCCGGGCCGTCGCCTCCCTCCATGCGGTGCCGCATCCGGGTTACGCCTCCGCCTCTCCCAACCAAAAGAGCACTTCCCGGATCACCGCTTCGGGGGGGATGCTCTCCAGGCAGGCCAGGGCATGAGGGCACTCCTCCGCCCGCAAGAGAGCACAGAGGGAGCAGGAGGTGGGGACCCGCAGCACGCTCACCTTTTTCCCCACCGGATGGAAGACCCGGAAGTCGACCGTGCCCGCATAAGGGATCACCACCGGGATGCCAGCCAGCGAAGCCGCGATATGGCTCACACCCGAGTTGTTGCCGACCAGCACCCGCGCCTCGGAGAGGCATCCGGCCAGATCCGCGAGGGCGACCTTGCCCACCAGGTTGCGGCAGCGCTCCGAGGGGATGCCCTGCGCGATCCGATCCGCATCCTCCCGGTCGCCGGCGCCGCCCAGAAGCAGGATGGAGCATCGGTGCTCCTGGGTCAGCTTCCGGCAGACCTCGGCGTAGTGCAGGACGCTCCACTTCCGGGCCGTGCTTCCCGACCCCGGCGCGACCGCGACCAGCCGCTGGGCCGGTGGTCCTCCCGGCCGCTCCGCCTTCGCGGCAGCCGCCGCCGGGATCAGGGCCGCTTCCACCGCGCGGACGAGCAAGAGAGCCGAAATCTCCCAATTGAGCCCCTGCCGGTTCTTCTCCCCCGGCGCAAAGACCCGGGGGTCCGGCAGGGAAATGTCCAGGAAGACATCCGCCTCGGGAGCCGCAAAACCGGCCCGAAGCTTGGCTGGGACAAGGCCCAGGAGCCCTCTCGTCTCGGTTCCCATCCGCAGGTCGATCGCGAGATCATAGTCGCCCAGGCTTCCGGCGACCGCCCCGAACTCCGATCCGATCTGCCGCACCCTGGAGGGATCCGGCCGGCACTGGGCCGATTGCTCAGGAAAAAACGCGAAGGGAAGGATCCGCTGAAAGTAGCCGCTCTGCTTGGCCAGGGGGAGATTCCAGGGGCCACAAATCAGGTCGATTTGGGCCTCGGGCCATAGGGAGCGCAAGAGGCGGAAGGCCGGCAGCCTCGTCACGAAATCCCCGATGTGGTCGAGCTGCAGGACCAGGATCCGCGGCTTCTCAGGCATCGGGTCGCCGTACCTCCCCACCCCCGAGAGGCGATGCACCTCCAGGGCTCCCACCGCAGGAGCCGCCGTTCCGCCTTCCGGAGGGGAAACCGGCGCGCCTCCGTCCGCGGAAGACGCCTCAAGGATCGGCGGCGCTCCCACTTCGCCGCCCGCCTTCCTGCGGAAGACCCCCCGCAGCGCCCGCTCCAGCCGGCGCAGGGGGTTTGCGGCTCGCGCCCGATGGAATCGCTCGTTCTCTCCCGAAAGGAGCCTCGTCAGGCCAAGCAGCTCCGCCCGCTCCCGACGGAGGCCCTCGATCTCCTCCGCGTAGCGGAAGGGGAGGAAATCGTCGCCGGCGCCGGGGTCGGCCGCCAGCCGCACTCTCTTCTCCGACCGCTCTCGCGCCAAGTAGAAGCGGCCGCCGTCGTCCGAACGCGCAAGCGCATACCCTTGGGAAAGGAGAAACCCGTCGACGGCAGCCTTCGGCTCCTCGGCCGAGCCGCTCCCCCTCCGGAGCACGATCCACGGTTTGGCCAGCGCGAAGGGGAAGCGACGAAGGAGCCGGTCCCCCCATCCCCTGCTCGCTGCGATCAGGAAGTGGATGGCTTCGGGCGGAGCTTCGGCCAGGACGGCGTCCAGACCGGAGAAGGCACCCCCCTTTCCCTCGAGGATCAGGCCCTCCTCGGAACGCCCACCCCCCGGCTCGGAGGCGAACCTCGCCAGCAGAGTGAGATCGCCGGGTCGCGCCGCGCAAAAGCTCTCGAAGAGGCTCCGATCGGCGACGACGTTCACGCCTCGCCATCCCCGCTCGGAAAAGGGCTTCGTGACCGAGTTCTTCACCGGATCGGCCGGCCCGAGATCGACGTAGAATCCCCCTGAGACCTCTTCGAGCGACCGGTGGAGGAGGAGATCTTCAAAGTGATCGGCGTAGGAAACCCAAGGCATGCCGTGTGCGAAAAGGCTGGGGTCTCCTCTAGGGCTTCCGAGGCGATTTGTCGATGATTTTCCGTCGCCCGCCTACCTCCCGCAAGGGAGCCCCCGACCGGACCCGAGGGAAAGGCCCTTGGACGGGTCAATCTCGATTGGCGCCTTAGCCGCTTCCGAAAGGCAGAGCGGGCTCCGCCCAACCCGCCCCCAGAAAGCAGGAAGGGGGGCCCAAAGCCCCCCTTCCCCGAATCCGCAGATCCGTTTCGCTACACCCTTAGGGCATGTACGGGCGGATGTGATAGGCAGAAGGATTCGCCACGATCGTGTAGGCGATCGGCGAGAAGTTCACGGCGGGAGTCGCCGCGTAGATCGCCGGAACGGTCGTAGGAGCCGTGCTGAAGTTGACCCACGCATTGCCGCTGGTGATCACCGGAGCCGTGGTCACGATGGTCGGAGCCTGGAAGAAGATCCCCTGGCCTGCACCCACCGTCGACGCATAACCGTTGTCGACCACCGTGTTCAAGGTCAGCGTGTTCCCCGCGATCAGCACGATCCCGCCCGGGAAGACGAACCCGTTGACGCCCAACGCGGCGTTCGAGAGAGAGGCATCCAGTGGCCCGGTCGTGCTCGGGTTCACCGTCAGGTTGCCACTCGCCTGAACGAGCAGGTTGCTGCCCGCGTTCGCCTCGGTCGGGAGGAGCGTCACCCCGAGCAAGGAGTTCGTGAACGTCGAGGTGTCGTGGGACGTGAGCGTCGCGTTGCCCGCCACGTTCAGGTTGACCACCTGACGCCCGACCGCTCCCTCGCTCGTCGTTGCCAAGTCAATGGTGATGTTCGTGTTCCCAAACGACCCGTTGGCCACGTGGAACCCGTTCGCCAAGTAGTTGGTCGGCGAGGTCACGTTGTTCACGTTGCCCGTGAAGTCATCCAGGTAGAGGTTGGCCGTCGTGAGCGTTCCCGGACCCGTCAGGCTCCCGCCATAGAAGTAGGAATAGTACGCTGTGACGTTGGTTCCGAGCGTGAACAGGTTAGCCGGATTCGGCCCGGATTGGAAAACCGCCTGATACAAGCCGGCCGGATCGTTCGGAGTCGTCACCGTCCCGCCCAGGAAGGCGTTGCCGGTGTAGCTTTCCACAAACAGTTCGGAATTGTTGTGGGCGCTCGGGCTCAGGAACTGGATCGACCCATTGCTAAAGACCCCACCTCCCGGATTCGGCCCCGTCCCGTTCGAGTTGGAAGCCTCGAGATCCACGGTCTGATATGCAACGATCGAGCCATGGTTGATCACCGCACCACCCACTCCAGTGAAGAGCGGAAGGTCCACGTCGCCCGCGTAGAGGCTAACCGATCCGCCCACGTTGGAGATCGTCGCACCCGCGTTGTTGATGATCGTCCCCGGCAGATCGACATAGAGCGTGCTACCGCTATTGGTGGCGATCGTCCCGTTGTTCACCAAGCCGCCATAGGCAAGATAGCTCGAGGTATTGCCCTGGAAGTTGACCTGGCCCCCGACGAAGTAGCTATCCAACTCCGCATTGATCGTCCCGTTGTTGGTGAGCGTTCCCGTCCACTGAAGCGTGGATACGCCACCGTTGCCGTTACCCGTTCCGAGCGCGTTGGACACTCCACCAAGCACACCGTTGTTGACGATGTTCCCGTTAGCCAGAACCGTCAGGCCCGTCATGTTATACGCGAACGCCGAGGTACCCAGGTTGAGCGTCACGGTCGTCGGAGTGGTCGCCGAAGGCGTCAGGCTCCCCGCACCGTCGGAGGGGGTGTACGTCGGGGCGATGTTATACGCCGGGACAATGGTCCCACCCACCCCGCCGATCACTGTCACGTTGTTGGTTGCGAACGTCGTGCCGAAAACACTCTGGGTCGGCGAGACGTTCACCGCTCCCGAGCCCGCAAGCAGGACGAAGCCACCCACCCCTTGCAGGTTGCCCTGCACAGTCAAGGGACCCGAGCTGGCAAAGCTCACCGGGATGTTGCCGTTGATCAGGAACTGCGCCGTGTTGACGCTCGCCGCAATCAGGCCCAAGCCCGCCGGAGCCGAAATGACCGCGTTCGGTCCCACCGTGATCCCGTTCGCATTGGCCACGAAGATCGAGTAGTTGAACGCACCAGTCAAGGTTCCAAAGATCTGCGAGGGACTTCCGCTCACGTCCACGTTGAGGACGGCCCGCGGAGCAAAACCTCCCGAGAAGTGCAACGTTGCACTTTGGCCGATGTTGAACCCCCCCGGCTGGCTTGTGTTAATCGTGCCTCCACTGGCGGCCCAGTTGATCACCGTGTTGCCCGCATTCAAGCCGATCGTCTGCGTTCCGCTGACGATGGGACCCACGGAGGATACCCCCGCGCCCGACGCCGTCCCATGTCCCGGCAGCTGGAGCGGTCCAAAGACCGTCGCCCGAGCCGAAACCAATCCCAGCCCCGCAAAGGCCGCTGTCGCCAGCAGCGTCCGCAGTGCCGAGAGATAACTCTTTGTTTTCCTCTTCATATTCCCCTTGGTTGTAAGCTTTGGAATGCCTCGTCCCATCATTCTGTCTCATTCCTTGGTCGCATGCCGCTTGGCACAGCCACCCCGACCTCTCACTCGAGGGTCATCGTGGTGCCTGTTATCGGGTAACTTCGGGGGATGCGTCAAGTTGGTTTTGCGAAAAAATTCGATCCACCGTTGCCTCGAACGCGTTCGGTTACCTCCGGGGCAGCTTGCCCGGGGCCCTCTGGGGCCTCTTTGCGAACGAACGCTCCGCCCATGCGCGCCCGCCGCCCGTGAGGGACGCAACCGGAGGGAGGCCGGGAAGCCCCTTGGAGAGGCAGTTCTCGATTGAGGACTGAGCGGCTTCCTGGGGCATCCCTGCGCAACAGGATCCCGGGCTCCGCCGGCGCCCGGGAAGAAGGAAGAGGAGCCCAGAGCCTCCCTTTCCCGGAAACGGTAGATCGGCTTGGCCACCCCCTTCGCCTCCCAGGAGCCGATGCGATAAGATGCGGGATGGGTCACGACCCTCCAGGCGACCGGCGAGAAGTGCACGGCAGAGATCGCCCGCGGAGATCGTGGGAAGGGCCGTAGGGGCCGTGCTGCAGCGGACGCACGCATTGCCGCCGGGGATCACCGGAGCCGGAATCACGGTGGGGGGGCCTGGAAGAAGATCCCCTGCCGGCCCCCACGCTCGAGGCCGACCGTTGTCGACCATGGTGTTCCCGGTCAGCGTCTTCCCCGCAATGCGCGCGATCCCGCCCGGGAAGGCGTTTCCGGTATCGCGCTCGCCCTGGCCGCCTTTTCTCACTAACGCGAGCTTTCGCGGAAGAACGGAAGGCCCGGGTCGATGGCGAGGAACTTCGGCGGGGAAAGGGTCTTCGTGCGCGGGGATCGAGCAAGATGGTTGCTCGATTTGGCGGATTGCGAGCTCGGTACAGGGCAAAAATCCGCTTGGGGAGCAAGGCTCCGCCCGATGGGAGGCGCTGCTGCCGGGGGAACCGCTCTGGTTTTTGTGGATGCTCTGCAACGCAGCATCCGGAAGACCTGGGGGAAGAGCGGCTTCCCAGGATAGGCGCTGCTCATCGACAAGAGGACGCGTCGGACGCTGACAGGGCAGCGTGCCGATCTTGCAGCGCTTGAGCCGGAGGGGGTCGACCTGGGCCTGGGCGGGCCCCTCCTCGGTGGAAAGAGAGGGGACGACAAAGCGCGGATTCTTTCCTTTCTCCAACTACTCGGCTTTGGAGAGCAGTTGGGCGCTCCCTCGACCAGCGGCTCAAGGGGCGATCGGCAAACTCGGAAAAGACGCGAGCCGGCTTGCCCGTGGACTCGTGCAGACGATGGGCTTGCTCCATCCATGCCTCAATGGGAGGGTACAAGCGCTCGCTGCGAATCAGGCCAAAGAGGAAGTCGACCGGATTGGCTTCGCCCCAGGCCATGATCTCTTCCCGGCAGAAGCCCCGAGTCGGCCCGGAGCACGATCTTGCCCTCGGGGCCCATGGGTGCGGAGTGGTACCCCAATCCGGAGGATCTCGGTCAAGGGATCCCTCCGCCGCATCCGGGTTCGATCTCCGAAGCCGCACGCCGAGGAGCTGATCTTGGGCGAAGATCGAGAGCGGCAAATCACAATACGCATCGGAAACCCCAAGGAAGAAGCGCTCGGGCTCTTGTCCGTCAAGAGGGATGCCGGTCGCATCCGACCCGAGCACCACCTCCTTGGGAGCCTGGGGATGCGATTCAAGGGAGAGATCGACCGAAAGCCGGTCGATCGCTTCAGCCGAGGAAATCGATCTGGTGGCAGCGTTCGCTTCGACCGACCCGTTCCAGGCGGTTTGAGGGTGCTCTTGCCCGCCAGATCCGCTTCCCGATCCCGTTTGCCGCTTAGGAGAGCCACCCGAGGATCGGTACGCAAGCTGCTCGGGGTCATTGAGATCCTCGGTAGCCCAGCGCCCTCCCGAAGATGCGCGGCACCCGCATCTCCCGCAGCGGATGCACTATGCGCCCCGGACGGCGTCGATCCCGGAAGCGGCGCTCCCGCTGTCTTCACCAACCGATCTTCCGATCGGCTGCTCGTCAGAGGATCGCACCCCCATCGCAGGAAACCCGAGCTAGGGCAATCCCGCTTTCCCCCGACGCGAAACATGGGCGGTACACCCAAAAGTCCCTTGGATCCCCTCTGTCCGGAACGGCCGCTTCTGCTCCTGGTTGTAATTACGTCTCGTTCACGCCCTGCATACCAGGGAAAGGCGGCCTTTCCTAGGCTCTTTGGCCGGCTTTCTGGCTTCCCGTTCTGGTCGGCCTTCGTGAGCAATGGCGGCTAGCGCCTCAGCCGCTTCCTTGCCCTCCCCTGTTAGAGGAGCGCGGGCTCCGCCGGCGCCCCAGAGAGCAGGAAGGGGGGCCCAAAGCCCCCCTTCCCCGAATCCCCAATCCCTTTTGGCTACACCCTTAGGGCGTGTACGGGCGGATATGGAAGGCGGAGGCATCGGGCACGATCGTGAAGTTGGTCGTCGAGCCCGAGACGGCGGCCACCCCGTAGATCGCCGGCACGATCGAGGGCTGCGTGCTGAAGTTGACCCAGGCGTTGCCATTGGTGATCACCGGCGCCCCAGTCGTGATGATCTTCGGGGCCTGGAAGAAGATCCCCTGGCCCGCGCCCACCGTCGGCGCATAGCCGTTGTCGACCACCGTGTTCAAGGAGAGCGTGTTCCCCGCGATCAGCACGATCCCACCCGGGAAGACGAACCCGTGAGTGCCCAGTGCGCCGCTGGAGAACGCGTAGTTCAAAGGCCCAGATGCACTCGGGTTCACCGTCAGGTTGCCGCTCGCCTGAACGAGCAGGCTACTGCCCACGTTCGCCTCGGTCGGGAGGGTTCCCGTCGAACCACTCCCGTTTACGAAGGTCGAGGTGGTATGGGAAAAGAGAGTGGCATTCCCTGCCACGTTCAGATTCACCACCTGACGCCCGATCGCCCCCTGGCTCGTCGTCGGCAAGCTAACGATCAGGTTTGTGTTCCCAGACGACCCGTTGGCCACGTGGAACCCGTTGGCCAGATCGTTGGTCGGCGAGGTCACATTGTTCACGTTCCCCACGAAGTCATCGAGGAAGAGGGTGTTGGTCGTGAGCGTCCCCCCACCCGTCAGGCTGCCGCCAGTGAACTGCGCAGCGTTGGTCTTGAGATTCGTTCCGAGCGTGAACGTCGCTGGCGGCTTCGCTCCGGAGAAGAGATAGACATTCGCCAATCCGGCCGCATCGTTCGGCGTCGTCACGGTCCCACCCAGGAAGGCGTTGCCGGTCGTACTCCCGACCGTCAGCGCCGCGTTCGCGTGCGCCGCACTGTCCAGGATTCGAATCGACCCGTCGCTATAGACTCCGCCCATCGGATAGAGCCCGCTCCCCGTGTTGTTGGTCGCGATCAAGGTGACATTATCCAGAGCAACGATCGATCCATGGTTCACGATGCCTCCCGAGGCCAGATTGGCGAAGCCGTAGCCCGAATCGATCCGGACATCGCCGCCCACGTTGGAGATGGTGGCACCACTGCTGTTGGTCACCGACCCGGGGAGGCGGATGTACAACGGAGCGGAGCTGTTGGTGGCGATCGTCCCGTTGTTCACAAGCGAACCGTAGGGGCGAAGCGAGGGGGTGTTGCCGTAGAAGGTGGTCAGCCCGGCCACCCCGGCGGCATCCACCTGGGCCTGGAGCGTCCCGTTGTTGGTGAGCGTTCCCGTCCACTGGAGGTACGGGACGACATTCCCGGTGCTGTTGGTGAGCACCCCGTTGTTGACGATATTCCCATTGGCAAGGACTAGCGTTCCGACCGTCGGCGTGGCACCGTTGGGACCGCTGAGACGCAGATCATACGGGTGCGCCGAGGTGCCCAGGTTGAGGGTCACCGTCGTCGGGCTGGAAGCCGAGGGGGTGGCACTTCCCGCGCCATCCGCCGGCGTAAAGATGCCGGTAGCCGTATTGAGCGTCCCGCCCACCCCACCGACGACCGTCACGTTGGTCCCGGGCTTGAAGTAGTGTGCCGCCCCGTTGGGGATCGGCAGGATGTTCACCGCACCCGAGCCCGCGAGAAAGATCGAGCTCCCGGGTCCTCCCGCGGCCACGAGATTCCCGGCTACGGTCAATGGCCCAGAGGCGGCAAAGCGGATCGGCAGCTGCCCCGTGCTGGCGAAGAGCTGCTCGTCAACGGTTGCCGCGATCAGGTTGATCCCCGCGGGAGCGACAATCATCGCCCCACTCCCGACAGTGATGCCATTGGCATTGGCGACAAAGACCGGGCCGTTCGCATTGAGCATGCCCAAGATCTGCGAAGGGCTGCCCGTCACGTCGACGTTGAGCAGCGCTTGGCCGGGATTGGTGATGACCAGATGCCCGCTTCCCCCGATATTGAAGCCCCCGGGCTGGCCAGTCCCGATCGTCCCGCCGCTATTGCCCCAGTTGATGACCGTGTTGGCCGCTCCGACCATGATGTGTCCGGTGCCACCAGCCCCATAGTTCCCTGTCGTCGAGGCGCTACCGGCGACCACGCTCCCATGCCCCGGCAGCTGGAGGGGCGCAACCACGGTCGCCTGAGCCGAAACCCATCCCAGCGCCAGCGCCGCAGAGAGGGCTGTCGCCAGAAGCGTCCGCAATGGTGAGCGTCTCTTTGTTTTCCTCATCCCATTCCCGTTGGTTCTTGATTTTGCATTCATCCATCTTCCGCGTGATCGCGTAGCCGACCTCAAGGCAGAGCCGCCCGCTCCGCTCGCTCGAGAGCCTCCTGGGAGGGGGAGTTTCCTTATCGCCCAACCCAGAGGATCAGTCAAGTTTCTCGCCCATCCTCGCCCGAAGCGCCTCCGGTTGCGTCACCGGTCGCGCCTCGGGGCTTTCCGAGGCCTTATCCGTGGAGCAAGCCTCCCCGCATCCTTGCCCGCCATTGGGCAAGAGGCTACTCTTTCCCGGAATGCCCGTCGCCACCGACACCCTCAAGACGCGGATCGCCCACTTGGAAGGGGCCTACGAGCAGATCGACAAGCGCTTGGGGACGGTCGAGCAGCGCCTTGGGGCGATCGAAGCCAAGCTCGATGGCTTTCGGCGCGAGGTCGGCCAGCAGCTCGATGAGCTCCGGAGAGAGACGGGCCAGCGGTTCGAGCGGGTCGACGCCCGATTCGAGGAGCTCAACAGTGAAATGGGCCAGCGGTTTGAGCGAGTCGATAGCCGGTTCGAAGAGCTCCGAAATGCGACCGATCAGCGGTTTGAGCGGGTCGACGCCCGATTCGAGGAGCTCCGAAACACCACCGATCAGCGCTTCCAGCAGGTCGACGGCCAACTCAATGCGCTCCGAACCGAAACGAGCCAGAAGTTCGAACGGGTCGACGCCCGATTCGAGGAGCTCAACAGTGAAATGGGCCAGCGGTTTGAGCGAGTCGACGCCCGATTCGAGGAGCTCCGAAATGCGACCGATCAGCGCTTCCAGCAGGTCGATGGCCAACTGAGCGCGCTCCGAACCGAAACGAGCCAGAAGTTCGAACGGGTCGACGCCCGATTCGAGGAGCTCAACAGTGAAATGGGCCAGCGGTTTGAGCGAGTCGATAGCCGGTTCGAAGAGCTCCGAAATGCGACTGATCAGCGCTTCCAGCAGGTCGACGGCCAACTGAGCGCGCTCCGAACCGAAACGAGCCAGAAGTTCGAACGGGTCGACGCCCGATTCGAGGAGCTCAACAGTGAAATGGGCCAGCGGTTTGAGCGGGTCGACGCCCGATTCGAGGAGCTCCGAAATGCGACCGATCAGCGGTTTGAGCGAGTCGATGCCCGATTCGAGGAGGTTCGCCGGGAAATGGACCAGCGCTTCGAACGCGCCAATGCCCAATCCGAGGAGCTTCGCCGGGACGTGCACCACCGGTTTGAGCGGGTGGAGCAGGCGCTACGGACTCAGTTCTACTGGCTCGTCGCCCTCATGCTCTCTCTCTTGGCCTTGGGCCTCTTCCGACATTGAGCCTCCTCATCCAGAGGCCGCTCGGAGAGATGGCGGCTCTGGGATCTGCCGAGGCAGCCCAATTGCCGGCTAGCAGGGCGGGGCGGGCGAGGATCGGCTGCCAAAGGCCTCCCATCGCCTTCGAACCCGGGATCGCGTTTTGCCCCGTCGGCACGACCCACCGCGCCTCGATCCGGTTGATCGCACGACCCACGACCGGCAAGGCGAGCCCGCACAATTCCGATTGCCTCTTCCGCCGGACTCTCTTATTAGAAGGACGCGCCCCCGGGCGCTGGAAAGACGCGGGTCGCCCGTTAGCCCGGAGGGGAGCCACCCACATGAGCACCCCTGAACCGCTCGTTCCGGTCATCCTGGCGGGCGGGGCCGGAACCCGCCTCTGGCCGCTTTCCCGCAAGGGGAGGCCCAAGCCATTTCTTGAGCTCCCGGGCGGCCGCTCCCTCTTTGCCCGGGCGATCGCCCAGGCCCGCTCCCTTCCCGGGGCGGCCGATCCCCTGACTGTGATCCACCGGGACTACTACTTCCAAGCCAGGGACATCGCCGCGCGAGAGGGGGAAGGGGCTCCGCTCCGCTATCTTCTGGAGCCGGTGGGAAGGAACACGGCGCCGGCGATCGGAGCGGCGGCGCGGTGGCTCCAGGAGCGCTTTGGGCCCGGGACGACGCTGCTCGTCCTGCCGGCCGATCACTTGATCGAGGAGGGACCCGGGTTCGGGGAGGCGGTGGCCCGGGCGACCGAGCTCGCCCGGCTCGGGTACTTGGTCACCTTCGGGATCGTGCCGCAGGGCCCGCACACGGGATATGGCTACGTCGAGCGGGGAGAGGAGATCTCCAAGGGGGCTCCGCTCGGCCACTCGGTCGCCCGGTTCATCGAGAAGCCCGACCGGGAGCGGGCGGAAGCCTTTGCGGCCTCGGGCCGCCATTTCTGGAACGCGGGAATCTTCTGCTTCCGGGCCGACTCCTTCCTCGCCGCTCTGGCCGAGGCGGCCCCGGAGATCGCCCAGGGGGTCGAGGCCTCTCTTTGCGGGGCGCAGGAAAAGGAGGAGATCGTCGAGCTCCCCAAGGAGTTTGGCTCGCTCCCGTCGGTCTCGGTCGATTACGCGGTCCTGGAAAAGGCCCGGAAGGTGGCGGTCGTGCCGGCTTCCTTTTCCTGGAGCGACGTCGGTTCCTGGTCGAGCTACGCGAGCCTCCTTCCCGCCGACGCCCAGGGGAACCGGGTCGTCGGGGAGGGGCTCCTCCGGGAGGCCGAGGGGTGCGTGGTCCATGCGCCCGACCGCCTGACGGCGGTCCTGGGCGTCCGCGACCTGCTCGTGGTCGACACCCCCGATGCGCTCTTGGTCGCCGCCAAGGACCGGGACCAGGAGGTCGAGGCGGTGGTGGCCGAGCTGCGGCGGCGGGGACACCCCGCCCATCTCCTCCACCGGACGGTCCACCGGCCGTGGGGGACCTACACCGTCCTCGAGCAGGGTTCGCGCTTTGCGATCAAGCGGATCGTCGTCCGGCCGGGACGGGCGCTCTCGCTCCAGATGCACCACCACCGGAGCGAGCACTGGGTCGTCGTCTCGGGGACGGCCCAGGTGACCCAGGGGGAGAGCGAGCGGCTCATCCGCCCGAACGAGTCGACCTACATCCCGGCGGGAGTCACCCACCGGCTGGAGAACCCGGGGCTCATCGACCTGGTGATCATCGAGGTGCAGTGTGGCGACTACGTGGGAGAGGACGACATCGTCCGCTTCGAGGACCGCTACGGAAGAGCCTAGCCCGGCGCCAAGGAACCGCCGCAAGAAATCCCGCTTGCTTCGCCGTTCGGAGGACTCGATAAAGGAGGACACATGCGGGAGCTCTGGAAGGTTCTGCAATTCTCGGCGCCCTTCCTGCGCAAGCATTGGAAGGTCCTGGCCGCGGGCGTGCTCACGGGCCTGGTCTTCGCCTCGATCAACGGCACCTACCTCTTCGTGCTCAAGGCCGCGATCGACAACTTCCTGGGTGCGCCCGGGCTGGGCGCACCAGCGGATCCCCACCACTCCCGGCAATCGATCACCGAGATCCTGCGGCAGTGGATGCCCAAGATGGGAGCGGAGCTCGACGGGAAGCGCATCCTTGGGGGCCTCCTGCTCCTGCCGGGGGTCGCGCTGGTGCGTGGGCTCTTCCGGCTCGCCAACGCCTACTTCATGAACCTGGCCGCCGGGCGCATCGTGGCCGACCTCCAGACCGCCGTCCTGGAAAAGCTCCACACGCTTTCGATGGACTTCTACCACCGGTCGACGACGGGGGACCTCTCGGTGCGGATCCTCAACGACACGCAGGGGTTCTACCAGTCGATCAGCATCCTCTTCACCGACGTCGCGAAGGACCCCTTCACCCTGCTGGCCATCCTCATCTCGTGCGCGGCGATCGACGGGCGGCTCACCCTGGTTGCGGGGCTGCTCATCCCGGTCTGCATCATCCCGGCGCTGATGCTCTCGGGGAGGGTCCGCCAGAGTGCCGCCAAGATCGTCTCGACCGCGGTCGAGCAGAACAACCTCCTGCTGGAATCGGTGGCGGGGGTGCATGTGATCAAGGCGTTCTCCCTGGAAAAGCGGAACGCCGACCGGTTCCGGAAGCAGGCCAACGACCTGGCGCGGCAGAACGCGAAGATGAACACCTCGAGCTCGCTGGTCAGCCCCTCGATCGACGTGATCGCAAGCCTGGCGCTCTCGCTCCTCATCCTGACGGTCGTCTGGCAGCACGTGAGCATCGCCAACATGGCGGTGGTCGCCAACGGCGCCCTCCTCTTCTTCGCCCCGATCCGGCGGCTGGCCGACGCCAACGTGAAGATCCAGGAAGGGGCGATGAGCGCGCGGCGGCTGAGCGAGCTGCTCGAAACGCCCGCGAGCGTCCAGGAAGCCAAGCATCCCATCCCGGTCCGGGAGTTTCGCGAGGGGGTCGTTTTCGATCATGTCTCCTTCCACTACGGGAACCGGCTCGTGCTCGAGGATGTCTCCTTCACCGTCCCGCGGGGGGCGAAGGTCGGGATCGCGGGTCCGAGCGGGGCGGGCAAGAGCACGATCACGAGCCTTCTCCTCCGGTTCTACGACCCGGTCGAGGGAGCGATCCGGATCGACGGGCAGGACCTGCGGGAGCTCAAGCTCCAGGATGCCCGGGGACTCTTTTCGCTGGTGAGCCAGGACGTCGTGATCTTCAACCTGACTGCGGCCGAGAACATCGCGATCGGCAACCCGCACGCCACCCCCGAGCAGATCGAGGAGGCGGCCCGGATGGCCGGGGCGCACGAGTTCCTCTCCCAGCTCCCGCACGGCTATCACACCAAGATCGGCGAGCGCGGGGTGCGGCTCTCCGGGGGACAGCGCCAGCGGCTCTCGATCGCCCGGGCGTTCATCCGGAACGCGCCCATCCTGATCCTCGACGAGGCGACCTCGAACCTCGACTCGCATAGCGAGAGGCAGATCCAAAGCTCGATCGAGTCGCTGGAGCAGGGGCGGACCGTCGTGGTGATCGCCCACCGGCTCTCGACCTTGGCTTCCTCGGACTGGATCCTCGTCCTGGACGGGGGCCGGATCGTGCAGCGCGGCACCTACGCCGACCTGCTGGAAGCCGACGGTCCCTTCCGCCGGCTCGCCGAGAAGCAGGGCCTCTGCGCCGTCGCCGCCTGACCGGGTCCGCCCGGCTTGCCGAAAGGCGATGGTGGAGCTAGCGTAGCGGAATGACGGCGACGGCCGCCGGAGCGCTCAGCCTGGGGGTAGGACTGCTGGTCCTCGCCGTCAAGTTCCTGGCCTACCGGTTGACGGGCTCGGTCGCTCTCTACTCCGATGCCCTCGAGTCGGTCGTCAACGTCGCCGGAGCCGCGGCGGCCAGCCTGGCCCTGCGCGTCTCCTCGGCCCCTCCCGATCGCAACCACCCCTACGGCCATACGAAGGCCGAGTATCTCTCGGCGGGCTTCGAGGGAGGGCTGATCGCGGTGGCGGCGGTGCTGATCCTCCTGGGCGCTTTCCGGCGGCTCTTCTCGCCTGAGCCGCTTCCGCGGCTGACCGAGGGGATCGCGCTTTCGGCCGGATCGACGGTGGTCAATGGCGCCTTGGGATGGTATCTCCTGGCCCGGGCACGGAAGGAGAGCTCCCCCGCCCTCTCGGCCGATGGCATCCATCTCTGGACCGACGTCGTCACTTCCCTCGGGATGGTCCTCGGGCTGGCCGCGGCCAAGCTCACCGGTCTCTGGCGGCTCGATCCGCTGCTCGGCCTGCTCCTGGCGGGGAATATTCTCTGGACCGGCTACCGGCTCGTGCGCGACTCGCTTGGCGGGCTGATCGACGAGGGTCTCTCGCCCGCGACCGTGGCCGCGATCGAGGCGAGCCTCGCCCGGGAAGGCCCGCCGTTCGCGCAGGTCCAGGGGCTGCGCAGCCGGAGGGCGGGCCGGACGGTCTTCGTCGAGTTCACCTTGGTCCTTCCGGGATCGCTCGCCGTCCGGGAGGCGCACGAGCTCTGCGACCGGATGGAGGCGGTGGTCCGGCGGACCGTGCCGCAGGCCTCGGTCACGGTCCATGTCGAGCCCGTCGAGGAAGGGAGGAGCCCCCGCTCAGAGCTCGCCTGAGACGCGGTGGTCGAGGGAGAGGGAGCCTCCCCCGGTAAAGAGCAGGCAGAGGCAGCCCGAGATCGCCAGGATATGGAACTCGAACCCCTCTCCGGCCTGGGTCCCGAACCAGTTCATGAAGAATCCGTACGGGAGATGAACGAGGAGGGCGGCCACCGCCATCGTCCCTCCGAGGGCGAACGCGGCGAGCCGGGTGAAGCACCCTAGAGCGAGCGCAAGCGGCGCCAAGAGCTGGGTCCAGACCGCGGCCTGGGCGTAGACCATGGGAACATGGAGAGCCTGATGGAGGAAGGCCGTGCTGCCCGAGAGCCCCTTGCCCCCGAACCAGCCGAGGACGTTCTGCGCCCCATGGGGGAAAAAGACGATTGCCAGGCCCAAGCGGAGAAGCAAGGGACCCAGCGAGCGCCGGGTCGAGAGAATGCCGGAAAATGGGTTCATGCGAAGTTCCTCCTCTTGGTCCGCCCGCCTTGCAACCGAGCTGTCATATCCGGAATCGCGAGAGGGAGACAAGCAGAACCGATTGAGATGGGGCGATGGCGGAGCCGTATCTTCTCAAAGGCCTCCCTGACCCGCCCTCGCGCTTCTCCCCATGGTTGCTTTTCCGCCTTGTCCGAAAGGGACGTCGGAAAGAGAATGAGGCATTGACTCTGCCCAAAACGCCCCGCGCCGTGCCGAAGGATGACCAGAGCTTGAGCCGCTCCTCCCTCTTCCCGCTCGGAGATTACCTGGCGGGCATGCTCACCGGGACGATCGTGGCCGGAGCCGTCCGGGGGCTGGTGGGACCCGGCTTCGACATGGTGCTCGCGATGGTGCTCGGCATGGCCCTGGGCATGGCGATCCACCTTTTGCTCGGGCTCGTTCTCGGGCCCCTGCTTGGCATGTTCCAGACCATGGTTCCGGGAGCATGGATCGGAATGTATGGGGGAATGCTCTTTGCCATGCGCGACTCGATGGGAGCCGGCTCCCCAACCTGGCCCGGCGCCCTGGGCGTCGGGGCCCTCTTCGGAGCGATCGTGGTAGCAGGTGTCCATCTCTACGACCGGATCCTGCGTGGGCCCGTCAACGGTCCTTCTGGAGAATCGCTCGAGAAGGCCCGCTCCTCGACGCGAAGCAAGTGGGATGCGGCGAGCCGATTCTTCGACCGGCTCACCTGGGCCGACGACCAGCGCTTCGGCCCGGAGAAGCGCCGGCTCTTCGCGCGACTGGAAGGCAAGCTCCTCTTCGTCGGCGCCGGAACCGGGAATGACTTCGCCTACCTGCCGAGCGGGCTGTCGGTGACGGCGGTGGACATCAGCCCCGCCATGCTCGCCCAGGCTTCGGTCAAGGCGGGCCGCTATGCGGGCAAGATCGATCTGCGCGAAGCCGATGTCCAGCACCTTCCCTTCGCCGATGCCTCCTTCGAGGAGGCGCTGGCCGTCTGCACCTTCTGCTCGGTTCCCGATCCCTTGGCCGGCCTTCGAGAGATCTACCGGGTGCTCCAACCGGGAGGCCGCTTCTTCCTTTTCGAGCATGTGCGAAGCCGGATCGGCCCCGTGGGCATTCTCCTGGACGGGATGACCCCCCTCTCCCGCCTCGTGGGTCCCGCTCTCAATCGGGAGACCGTGGGCACCGTCCGGACGGCGGGCTTTTCCCTGCTCGCGGAGGAGAACGTCTACCTCGACATCGTGAAGTGGATCGAGGCCGAGAAGCCTCGCGAGGGATCCGGTGCCCCCTCGACTTCCGAAAGGGAGAGGCATCTCGCTTCCCCATCCGCGGGAATCGAGGCTTCCCCATCGTCATCCGCCGTTGCGTAGCCCGCGTGGCCCTTTCCTTTGCGCTCCGCGCTCTTTGTAGTTGGCGAAGCCCCACTGGCCTCACTAGACTTCCCGGCATGTTCCAGCGGCAAGCCTCCCGGCACCTCGGGAGAAACCAGTCGGAGGAAGCCCCCGCGACTACGGAAAGCCGGGAGCGATGCGCCCAGCCCTCCACCCAGCCGGGCACATAAGAGCCTCCTACTCGAATCGGAGAACCTATCCATGGATGGACCAACCGCGCTCACCGGGTTTCTGGCGATCTACCTCTTCCTCCTGGCCGCCTTTGCCGGCTACGAGGTGATTTCACGGGTGCCCGCGATCCTCCACACCCCGCTCATGTCGGGCTCCAACTTCATCCACGGCATCGTGGTCGTGGGAGCGCTCTACGCGCTGCTCCACGCAACGACCCTCGCGGAGCAGGCGATCGGCTTCCTCGGGGTGCTCTTCGGGGCGGCGAACGCCGCCGGAGGATACGTGGTCACCGTCCGGATGCTCCGGATGTTCCATTCCGGAAAGGCGGCGAAAGGCCAGCCGGAGCGAAAGAGGTAGCGATGGAGTTCCTTCTGCAGTTCTGTGACCTGGTCACGGCCTTCCTGCTCATCTACGGGCTCAAGCGGATGTCCTCGCCCGCCACGGCGAGCTCCGGGATCGTGCTTGCGGGAATCGGAATGCTCGTCGTGACGCTGGCAAGCTTCCTCTACGTCTTCGGCGTCGGCGGGGAGGCCCGGGCCCATCTGCCGGTCAACCTTTTACTCGCCGGTCTTGCGCTTCTCCTGGGAGTCGGCTGGTCCTGGTGGCGGGGCGAGCGCGTTCCGCTGACCGCGATGCCGCAGATGGTGGCCCTCTACAACGGGATGGGGGGAGCGGCGGCCGCCGCGATCGCGGGGATCGAGCTGCTCGCACACCCGGACGTGAGCAACGTCCGGCTTGCGATCGCGATCGCCGGGGGCTTCATCGGCTCCTTCTCGTTCTCGGGGTCGCTCATCGCGTGGGCCAAGCTCGAGGGAAGGCTGCGCAAGCCCTGGCGGCCCCGCTTCCTCCAGCTCGGCAACGGGCTCGTGCTTCTGGTGGCGGTCGCCTCGGGCACCGCAATGCCGGCTCTCCTCCCCAATCCGGATCTCCTCCTGCTCTTCTTCAGCTTCTCTCTTCTCTTCGGGGCGCTGATCACGCTCCCCATTGGCGGAGCCGACATGCCGGTCGTCATCTCGCTCTGCAACGCCTGCACGGGGATCGCGGTCGGCTTCGAGGGGTTCGTCCTCAACCATCCGGCGCTCATGATCGCCGGGACGGTCGTGGGAGCGGCGGGCAGCCTGCTGACCCTGCTCATGGCGCGTGCCATGAACCGCTCGCTCGGGAACATCCTCTTCAGCAACTTCGGCGATGCGGGGCAAGAGGCGAGCCAGGTCACCGGCCAGCTCAAGCCGATCAGCACCGAGGATGCAGCGGCGACTCTCTGCTATGCCCGCAAGGTGATCTTTGTTCCGGGCTACGGGCTGGCCGCCGCCCACGCCCAGCAGAAGCTCTACGAGCTGGCCAAGCGGCTCCAGGAGGAAGGAGCGGACGTCAAGTTCGCGATCCACCCGGTGGCGGGCCGGATGCCGGGCCACATGGACGTGCTGCTGGCCGAAGCGGGGGTCCCCTACGAGATGATCGTCGGCCTCGAGGAGATCAACGAGGAGTTTCCCGCGACCGACGTGGCTCTGGTGGTGGGGGCCAACGACATCATCAATCCCGCGGCCCGGACCGAGAAGGGCTCGCCGATCTATGGGATGCCGATCCTCGACGTCGACAAGGCCCGTCAGGTCTACGTGATCAAGCGCGGCCAGGGGAAGGGCTACGCGGGGGTCGAGAACCCGCTCTTTCTGGCCGACAACTGCCGGATGGTCTACGGAGACGCCCAGCAGGTGCTCATCCAGATGCTCCAGTCGATCAAGGAGCTGGTCGGCCAGCACTGACCGTGCCTGGCCGTCGCATCAACCGCTCCGTTCAATCCCACAGCCCCTGCTCCGCCGGATAACGCTGGAGGATGTCGATGTAGCGGGCGCGGGCCGCCGGTTCGGTCTTGGCCAGATGCTCCCGGCTCAAGAGCCCCCGGATCGCGTCCACGGAGACGAATCCGTGCTCTTCCATCCAGTCGCGGAGGCCGCCCACCAAGCGCTTCATGTGCGGAATCCCCTCCCGCAGGAGGGCGGAGGTGGTCATCACGACATCGGCTCCCGCAAGGAGATATTGAATCGCCTCCCGGGCACTCTCGACCCCGCTGCTCGCGGCCAGGGAGCCGTCGATCTGGCCGCGGAGGTGGCGAATCCAGAAGAGGGGGAGGCGCGTCTGGCTCCGGTGGCTCAAGACCAGGTCATCGACGAGGCGAAGCGCGGCGAGGTCGATCTCGGGCTGGTAGAAGCGGTTGAAGAGGACGAGCGCCTGGGCTCCCGCCTCGATCAGGCGGCGAGCCATGTTCCCGAGGGAGCTGAACGCCGGGAGGAGCTTGACCGCAAGCGGGAGCGAAACTTCCGCCCGGACCGTCCGGACGATCTGGAGGTAGCGCTCTTCCACGGCCTGGCCCTCCTCGGAAAGATCGGTGGCAAGGAAGTAGATGTTGAGCTCGAGGCCGTCGGCCCCCGCCTCCTCGATCCCTTGGGCGTAGGAGATCCACCCCTCGCTCGTCACCCCGTTGAGGCTGGCCACGATCGGGATGTCCACTGCCTCCACCGCCTCCCGGATCAGCTCAAGGTAGCGGTCGGGCCCCACCCGGTAGGCGGACGGATCGGGAAAGTAGGTGAGCGCCTCGGGGAAGCTCTCGGTTCCCGCGGCGGTGAGCCGCTCCCAGCGTTCCTGCTCGGCCCGGATCTGCTCCTCGAAGATCGAGGGGAGGACCACCGCCCCCGCCTCCGCATCTTCCAGCCGGCGGATCGCGTCTAGCTCCCCGGTCAGGGGAGAGGCCGACGCGATCAGCGGGTTCTGGAGGGAAAGGCCCATGTAGCGGGTCGCGAGGTTCATCGGGTCTCCTCCGAGGCGACGGGGGCCGGGGCGCGTGCGGGAACTGGGGCTTTCCCTTCCCGGAAGCCGGCGAGCTGCTCGTAGATCCCGTATTTCTCGAGGATGAGGGACTGGGCGCGGTTCGCCAGCTCTTCCGCCTCGGCGGGACGGCTCATCGCGAGCGCCCGGTAGCGGAGCTCCGGGTAAGCGTACTGCCGAAAGGGGAGCGTCGGCCGCGGAGAGTCGAGGCGGAAGGGGTTTTCGCCGATCGCGCGCATCGCGGGATTGAAGCGAAGGAGGGGCCAGTAGCCGCAGGCGACTGCGGCATCCTGCTGGCGCAATCCCCGCTCCATCTCGATCCCGTGGGCGATGCAGTGGCTGTAGGCGAGGATCAGCGAGGGACCCTCGTAGGCCTCGGCTTCCCGGAAGGCGAGGAGCGTCTGCTGCGGGTTGGCCCCCATCGCCACCTGGGCCACATAGACGTTGCCGTAGGCGATCGCCTGCAGGACCAGGTCCTTCCGGGGCACCCGCTTTCCCGCGGCGGCGAACTTGGCCACCGCTCCGAGCGGAGTCGCCTTGGAGGCCTGGCCCCCCGTGTTGGAATAGACCTCGGTATCGAGGACGAGCACGTTGAGGTTCCGGCCGGTGGCGAGCACATGGTCGAGGCCCCCGAAGCCGATGTCGTAGGCCCAGCCATCCCCGCCGACGAGCCAGATGGAGCGGCGGACCAGGTGATCCATCACCGAGAGGAGCTCGCGGGCCTGGGGGCTCGCCGGGGCCAGCGGTGCAAGCCTGCTGCGGAGAGCTTCGAGCCGCTGGCGCTGAGCGCGGATCTCCGATTCCCGGAGCTGCGGAGCCGAGAGGATCTCCTGGGTCAACTCCTCGCCAACCGAGCTCGCCAGTCCGCGGAGCAGCCCTTCGGCCCGGCCCCGGAGCTGGTCGGCCGCCAGCCGGAATCCGAGGCCGAACTCGGCGTTGTCCTCGAAGAGGGAGTTCGACCAGGCGGGTCCCCTCCCCTCGCCGTTCTTGGCCCACGGGGTGACGGGAAGGTTTCCCCCGTAGATCGAGGAGCAGCCGGTCGCATTCGCAATCAGGAGCCGGTCTCCGAAGAGCTGGGAGAGGAGCTTGAGGTAGGGGGTCTCCCCGCAGCCGGCGCAAGCGCCGGAAAACTCGAAGAGGGGCTCCAGGAACTGGACTCCGCGCACGCTCGAGAAGTCGACCTCGGAGCGATCGTTGACCGGGAGCCGCTCGAAGAAGGCGATGCTCTCGCGCTCGCCCTCCAGGATTGGCTGCTTGGCCTCCATGTGGATCGCCTTGAGCCCCGGCCTGCTCGGGCTATAGGCGGGGCAGACATCGACGCAGAGCCCGCAGCCGGTGCAGTCCTCGACGTAGACCTGGAGGGTGAAACGGACCCCGGGGTATCCCCGGAGGTTGATCGGGGCGGAAGGGAAGGAGCGGGGGCTCCCGTCGAGCCGGGCTTCGTCATAATACTTGACCCGGATGACGCTGTGGGGGCAGACGAAGCCGCACTGGCCGCACTGGACGCAGATCGTGGGCTCCCAGACCGGCACGAAGTCGGCCACGTTCCGCTTTTCCAAGGCGGCGGTCCCCGAAGGATAGGTTCCGTCCGCGGGAAAGAGGCTGACGGGGATCTCATCCCCCCGCCCGGCCAGCATCGGGCCCGTCACGAGCCTGACGAACTCGGGGGCTTCTGCCGGCACCAGAGGCCGCCGATCGAAGGCGCTCGTCGCCTCCTCGGGAACGACCACCTCGTGGAGGTTGGCAAGCGCATGGTCGACCGCCTGGAGGTTCTCGGCGACGACCTTTTCCCCCTTGCTGCCGTAGGCCCGCCGGATCGATTGACGGACCTGCTCCACCGCCGCCTCGCGCGGGAGGATGCCCGCGAGGGCAAAGAAGGCGGTCTGAAGGACCGTGTTGGTCCTCCCCTTGAGGCCCGCCTCCCGGGCGATCCGGGAGGCATCGATCACATGGAGGCGGAGCCGCTTCTCCAGGATCTGCCGCTGGACCGAGCGGGGAAGATGATCCCAGACCGCTTCCGGCCCGTAAGGGCTGTTGAGGAGGAAGACCGCCCCCGGAGCCGCCGAGCAGAGGATGTCGACCCGCTCGAGGAAGGGGAACCAGTGGCAGGCCACCACCCTCGCCGAGGAGACCAGGTAGGGGGAATGGATCGGCTCGGGCCCGAACCGGAGGTGGGAGACCGTCAGCGCCCCCGACTTGTGGGAGTCGTAGACGAAGTAGCCCTGGGCATGGAGGCCGGCCTCCTCGGCGATGATCTGGATCGAATGCTTGTTGGCCCCGACCGTTCCGTCGCCGCCCAGGCCGTAGAAGAGAGCGCGAACGACCGAGCCCGGCTCGATCGAGTAGCCGGGGTCGACCTCGAGGCTCGATTGGGAAAGGTCATCGGTAATGCCGACGGTAAAACGGCTCTTGGGCGCGGGGCTCCGGAGCTCGTCGAAGACCGCCTTCGCCATCGCGGGGGTGAAATCCTTCGAGGAGAGGCCATAGCGGCCGCCGATGACCCGGGGGAGGTGAGGCCGCTTCCCTTGGGAATAGGCTTCCGCGAGGCTTCCCAGCACATCGAGGAAGAGCGGCTCCCCCGGTGCCCCGGGCTCCTTCGTCCGCTCGAGCACCGCAAGGGCCCGGCAGCTCGGCGGGAGCGAGGAAAGGAAGTCGTCAACGGCAAAGGGGCGGAAGAGGCGAACCTGGAGGACGCCCACCTTCTCTCCTTGCCGGCGGAGGGCGGCGGCGGTCTCCCGGGCGGTTTCCGAGGCCGAGCCCATCAGGACGATCACGCGCTCGGCGTCCTCCGGGCCGTCATACTCGAAGAGGCGGTAGCGGCGGCCGGTCTGCTCGGCGAAGCGGTCGAGGACCGAACGGAGGATTCCGGGCAGGGCGGCGTAGAAGGGGCTCGCCGCCTCCCGGGCCTGGAAGAAGGTATCGGGGTTATGGGCGGTGCCCCGGATGCACGGATGCTCCGGATTGAGCGCCCGGCTCCGGTGCGCGCGGATGAGCTCGTCTGGGATCAGCGCCCGGAGCGGCTCGTCGGCCAGCGGCTCGAGGGTGTTCACCTCGTGCGAGGTGCGAAAGCCGTCGAAGAAGTGGAGGAAGGGCACCCGGCTTTCGAGGGAGGCCGCCAGGGCGATCAGGGCGCTGTCCTGAGCTTCCTGGACGGAGGCCGAGCCGAGGAGCGCAAAGCCCGTCATGCGCACCGCCATCACATCGGAGTGGTCGCCGAAGATCGAAAGCGCATGGGTGGCGACCGACCGCGCCGCGACGTGGAAGACCGTCGGGGTGAGCTCGCCCGCGATCTTGAACATGTTCGGGATCATGAGGAGGAGGCCTTGGGAGGCGGTGAAGGTGGTCGTCAGTGCTCCGCCTTGGAGGGCTCCGTGGACGGTCCCCGCCGCCCCCCCTTCGCTCTGCATCTCCTGGACGACCGGAACACTCCCCCAGAGGTTCTTGCGTCCCTCGGCCGCCCACTGGTCGGCGAGCTCCGCCATCGTCGAGGACGGGGTGATCGGGTAGATCGCGCAGACCTCGCTCGTCCGGTAGGCGACATCGGCGGCGGCCGTGTTGCCGTCCATCGTCCGCCGCGTCCTCGCGGTTCGCGCGGTCATGCCCGGCCTCCCGCAGGCCCGGGCTCGGGGACCATCTCGATCGCATGGCAGGGACACTGCTCGAAGCAGACCGCACAGCCCGTGCACTTCTCATAGAGGAAGCGGTAGCGCAGGCCCGGGCCCAGCTTGAGGATCGCCTCCTCCGGGCAGGCCGCGAAGCAGTTGTCGCACTCGAAGCAGATTCCGCAGGAGAAGCAGCGCTCGGCCTCTCGGCGAGCCTGGAGTTCGGAGAGCCCCGCCACCACCTCCGCGAAATCGCTCGTCCGCGCGGCCAGCGGCAGCTCGGGCTGCTGGCCCGGCGCCACATCGCGATAGACCGGAAGATGGAGCATCGCAAAGGAGACGCCCGGCGGAGGGGCCGGCTCGGCGTACCCGCTCCCGCGCAGCCAGCCGTCGATCGACCGGGCCGCTCTCTTGCCCTGGCCAACGGCGACCGTAACGGTCTGATCGCCCGGAACCGCGTCGCCCCCGGCGAAGATGCCGGGATATCCGGACATCTGGTTCTGATCCACGATCACCGCCCCGTCCTTCCCGAAGGCGATCCCGGGAACCCGCCGGAGGAAGCGGCTGTCGGTCTCCTGCCCGATCGCCAGCACGACCGCGTCGGCCCGCAACGTGTCGTAGTGGCCGGTCGGCCGGGGCCGGCCGTCGGGCCCGAGCTCCATCCGCTCGACGACGAGCTCCTCACCCGCGATCTCCCGGATCGTCGTGAGCCACCGGATTCGGATCCCTTCGGAAAGAGCCTCGTCGGCCTCGAAGGCGTGGGCCGGCATATGGGCGCGGTCCCGCCGGTAGACGATGAGCGCCTCTTCGGCCCCCAGCCGCTTGGCCGTCCGCGCCGCATCCATGGCCACATTGCCCCCGCCGTAGATCACGACCCGCCGTCCGAGCAAGGGACGCTCCTCTCCGGCTACTTGGTGCAGCAGGGAGACCGCATCGAGCACGCGCGCCGCATCACGGGCGGGGATCTCGACATGCTTGCCGACCTGGGCGCCGATGGCGACCAGGACCGCGTCGAAACCGCCCGCTTCCTTTTCAGAGAGGAGGTCCTCGACCTTGTGACCCAAGACGAAGCGGACCCCCATCCGCTCGACCCGCTCGACTTCCTTGGCCAGAACCGCGCGGGGAAGCCGGTAGGCGGGGATCCCGAAGTGCATCATCCCTCCGGCCAAGGGGCCCGCCTCGTGGACTTCGACCGCATGGCCGAGGCGGGCGAGATGGTAGGAGGCCGAGAGCCCACAGGGGCCCGCTCCGACGACCAGCACCCGCTTTCCGGTCGGTGCGGCGGATGGCGGAAAGGGCCAGCCCTCGGCGGAAGCGAGATCCCCGAGGAAGCGCTCGACCGCGTGAATCGAGACCGGGGCGTCGTAGTCACCCCGATTGCAATGGCTCTCGCAAGGGTGGTAGCAGACCCGCCCGTGAACGGCGGGAAGAGGGTTCTCCTGGACGAGGAGCTCCCAGGCTTGCCGATAGTTCCCGGCCTGAGCCAGCGCAAGCCAGCCCTGGATGTCCTCTCCAGCGGGGCAGGCGGCTCGGCAAGGGGGCAGAAGATCGACGTAGAGCGGGCGGCGCGTCCGAATGGGGCCCGTACCCTTTTCGCGGGTCAGATCGACAACCGGCGTCATGTCGCCATGCTTCGATATCATGGGCGAACCTTCCTCATCTCGAAGGGCGGGCCGATCGTGCCCGGAAGCGACGGAGGACGCTCTGCGAGACGCAGGCCCATGATCGCGCGGCACCCTCCTCCCGTCAATCGCGGCCAAAGGCCGAGCCCACCCAAAGGATGGGATCAAGAGCAGAGGCTCTAGGACCCATGCTCTTCGGAGGGATAGACGAGGTACCCTCCGGATTTTTCATCGGGCTGGAGCTTCAGCAGCCCCCTCTTCTGGGCTTCGAGCAGAAGATCGTTAAAGGACCGAAAGGAGTAGGCGCGCTCATTGAAGCCGGGATTGCGGCGCTTGATCGCCTGCTTGATCATCGATCCCCAGATTCGCTCGTCCTCGCCTCGCTCTTGCACCAGGGCTTCCAGCGTCTCCACGACCATCTCCAACGCCTTATCGGCTGTTGGCTTTGCGGCTTTCCCCCGGCCTCGGGGCTTCTTCTCCTGGGGCTCGGAGGCTGCGTGGGCTTCCTTGGCATTGCGACAGAGATCGTCGTAATAGAGAAATTCATCGCAGTTGTTGAGGAAGAGGTCGGAGGTGGAGTTCTTCACGCCGATCCCAATGACCGTCTTGGCGTTTTCCCGCAATTTGCTGACCAGGGGGGAGAAATCCGAATCGCCACTGATGATGACAAAGGTGTCGACGTGGCCCTTGGTGTAGCAGAGGTCGAGCGCATCCACCACCATGCGGATATCGGCCGAGTTCTTCCCCGATTGGCTCAAGTGCGGGATCTCGATTAGCTCGAAGGCCGCCTCATGCAGAGCCCGCTTGAACTCCTTGTAGCGCTCAAAGTCGCAGTAGGCCTTCTTGACCACGATCTGCCCTTTGAGCAAGAGGCGCTCGAGCACCTTCTGAATATCGAACTTGGGACAGGCCGCCTCTCGGGCGCCCAGCGCGACGTTCTCCAAATCGAGGAAGACCGCCATCGTGGCTTCGGAAGCATTCATGAGCGGATTCCCAAGGCGCAAGCCGCCCCTTTCCTGTCAGAGGGGGATGAGGAGTGGACCGGACGCGGAGCAAAGAGGAATTCGCCTTCTGCTTCCGCCTGCCTTTGGACACCGGTCATCGCAAAGCCAATCTTCGCTTTTCGACAACTCGTTGTCTAGCCGCCATTTCCTCGCCGGCGAGGAAGAGCTGTGTCAGGAGGGTACTATCGCGTTGACTCAGGCAGCCACAAGGGCTGGAGTATCGGGCGATTTCATGGACGCCTCGCGGCGTTCGGATGACCTCACCACGGGCAACGGCACTCCACCGAAGTAGGGATTGGTGGATCGTGGGTCGGCGGGGGCACCCCGGCTCCCGGTTCTGCCCAGGCTCAGCGCCCGGACAGGTCGCTCCCCGAACTCGCGCACGAGCTCGGCAAGGACCGCAGCCTTCCCCTGGAAGAGCCAGCCATTGGGGCGCGCACGGCGCGCTTCGATGTTGGCCGCCGCATTGAGGTCGGCGTGCATTTGGTGACCGCACCAAAGGCAGACGAAGGTCTTCTGGTCGCGGCGGTTCCGCTTGTCCACATAGCCGCAACGGGAACATGCCTGAGAGGTGTATGCGGCGTTGACCTCGGCGGAGGGGATTCCGAAGCGCTCCTCCAGGTCGCGCAACTTCTCCTGGACGATCGAGCGTCCGCAGTTGCGCAGGATCGCGTTGAGCCGCTTCGAGAGGTCGGAGTGGCGGAAGTCGAGCCGCTCCAGCACCAACTCCTTGGGCTTGCCCTGCTCGACAAGGCGGTTGAGCACGCGGCCGACCTCGGTGCGAAGGAAGCCGCGCACGTCCTCCACCAGCGCCCGATACCGCTGGCTCTCCCGCGGCCTGCGTCCGGCACGCTGCTGGCTGGCCGCGATCACGGCAAGCAGCGCGTCGTACCGCTTGAGCCGCTTGAGCCAGCCCTGGCCGAGCAGCCGGCCATCGGATGTGGCCAAGAGCGTGGACAGCCCAAAATCAAGCGCCAGCGCGCCGTGGCCGTCGTAGGCGGCGCGGCTTTTGGCGCAGACCTCGCCCATGTCGGTCACCACGCCGAAGCTCAGGCGACCCTCGCGCTCGTTCACCTGGATGCCGTTGGTCACGCGGCCAGGACGCGTGGCATGGTAGTCGTAGGTAAGCAGCGGGATGGCGATCTTGCGCCCCTTCTCGAGCGTGGAGAGGCTCACCCACCAGCCGACCTTACCGCGCTGCGTCGCCTGGATGGGGCGGGCGATGCTCCCCGCGCGGTGGTCGAGGCGCATGGAGATGCGCGAGAGGTCCGGGCGGCGATGCCGCGCCATGCAGTGGCGCATCATGGCGCGCGCCAGCCGTCGCACGGAAACCGGAATCACCTCGCCCGTGTCTCTCCTCGCCACCTCGCCGCGCCAGAACCACGCGCCCAGGCCGTTGATGGCGTGGAGCATCTGCTTGGTGGCGGGTGCCAGCGTGCTCCGGTTGACCGTCTCGCGGAACTCGTTGGCCCGGTTGCCGATCCAGCCCTGGAGCTGCCCGACGACCTGCCAGCGGGCCATCTGGACGCGGTTGGCCGCGCCGATGACGGCGGCGAAGGTGACCTTGTCCACGTCGTGGTTCTTCTCCAAGCGGCCCGTCTCGAAGAAGAGCCGCCACTCTTCCCGGCCCAGCAGCACCGCACCCCGGCGGTAGGCTCTAAGCAGCGCGCGCACGGCCGCCTCTTTGCTGGCCGTCAGGTTCGACGGCAGCAGGTCGGTCCGATGGACGGGCGGATGCTCGGGCTTGGTGCGGGCCATCAGGCGGTTCCCGTGAGAAAGCGGTAAGGCAGCGTGCGCCCAACGCCGCCCCGGACCAGCATCGCCATGCGCTCCAGGCAGGCGTCGGCCTTGCGGTTCCAACGGAAGGCGGCTTCGCCGGCGTAGCGTCCGAGATGCTTGGGCGAGACGAAATGGAAGAGGCCGACCACGGCGCGTCCCAGGAGCCCGTTGAAGGATTCAACGCGGTTGACGTGGACGCGGTGGCCGGCCGCGGAGTCGGTGCGGGCGTACTCCCGTTGGCTGTGGTTGACGGACAAGTGGGTGCGGTGCATCGGCGTGCCAGCGGTGACTGAGAACTGCCGGTGGCAGGCGGTGCATTGCCAGCGGCGGATCGTCCGCAGCCAGCAGGCGCGGTTGACGCATCCGCACACCGGGCAGATCGGGCCGTCCGGCCAGCGGGCGCGCTCAAACCACCCCCGCGCGGCGTCCTCGTCCGGGAAGAGATCGGGGAAGGCGCGGAGCGTGAGGGCGGTGCCGGTCATGATCAAAATCTAGGGATTGTGGCGGTCTGCGTCAAGCTGATAGGCTCGTGTCAGGATACGAGAGGATGGAGACGGTCCTGGATCCCCACTTCCCGCACCGCTTCGAGGATCTAGTGCAGCGGCTCCTGGAGGCCGTCCGCCTCGCCTACGGGCCGCGGCTCCTCGCCCTGGCCGTCTTCGGGTCGGTGGGCCGCGGGAAGATGCGCCCCGACTCCGACATCGACTTCCTGATCGTCGCCGAGCCTCTTCCCCACGGGAGGATGGCGCGGGTTGCCGAATGGGAGCCGATCGAGCAGGAGCTCTCCCCCGCTCTCGAGGAGGCGCGGGCGCTCGGGGTGCTCACCGAGTGGTCACCCATCTTCAAGACCCCTGCGGAGCTTGCCGCGGGAAGCCCCATCCTCTTCGACATGACGGAGGATGCGAGGATCCTCTGGGATCCGCAAGGGGTGCTCGCAGAGGCCTTGCTGCGGATGAAGGAGCGGCTGGCGCGAAATGGGGCGCGGCGGATCTGGAGCGGCAACGCCTGGTATTGGGAGCTCCAGCCGGGGCATCGCCCAGGGGAGCCGATCGAGATTTAGCCGCCATTTCTCACGAAGGCCGACCAAAACGGGAAGCAAAAAGCCTGCAAAAGAGCATAGGAAAGGCCGCCTTTCCCTGGTATAAAGTGCGTGAACGATACGTAATTACAACCAGGAAGGAAAGCGGCCTTCGATGACAGAGTGTAGCCAAGAGACTTTTGGATTTACAGCCCATTTTTCGCGTCGGGTGGAAGCGGGATTTACCGCGGGTCGGGTTTCGAGTGATGGGGGCGCGATCCTCTTACGAGAAGCGGATCGGAAGATCGGGTTGTTAAGACGGCTGGAGCGTTGCTTCCGGGATCGACGCCATCCGGGGCGCATTGTGCATCGGGTGCGGGAGATGCTAGCGCAGCGCATCTTCGGGATTGCGCTGGGCTACGAGGATCTCAATGACCACGAGCAGCTGCGTACCGATCCTTTGGTGGCTCTCCTAAGCGGTAAAAGGGATCTGGAAGCGGATCTGGCGGGCAAGAGTACGCTCAACCGCCTGGAACTGGTAGGTCGAAGCGAACGCTACCACAAGATCGACTACTCGGCCGAAGCGATCGACCGGCTGTTGGTCGATCTCTACCTTGAATCGCATCCCCAGGCTCCCAAGGAGGTGGTGCTCGATCTGGATGCGACCGACATCCCTCTTTACGGCCATCAGCCCGAGCGCTTCTTCCATGGCTATTATGATGCGTATTGTTATTTGCCGCTCTACATCTTCGCCGAAGATCAGCTCCTCGGCGTGCGGCTTCGGCCATCGAACCAGGATGCGGCGGAGGGATCCCTTGCCGAGATCATCCGGATCGTGGGACAACTCCGCACCCATTGGCCCGAGGTCAAGATCGTGCTCCGGGCCGACTCGGGCTTCTGCCGGGAAGAGATCATGGCCTGGTGCGAAGCCAATCAGGTCGACTTCCTCTTCGGCCTGATTCGCAACGAGCGCTTGTGCCGACCCATTGAGGCGTCGATGAAGCAGGCCCGTCGTCTGCACGAGTCCACGGGCAAACCGGCTCGCGTCTTTTCCGAGTTTGCCTATCGCACCTTGAGTAGCTGGTCGAGGGAGCGCCGAGTGGTCTCCAAAGCTGAGTACTTGGAGAAAGGAAAGAATCCGCGCTTTGTCGTCACCTCTCTCTCCACCGAGGAGTGGCCCGCCCAGGCCCTCTACGAGAAGCTCTACTGCGCGCGCGGAGAGATGGAGAATCGGATCAAGGGTGCGCCGGCAAAACCGGCGAAGAGTAGGTGGTGCAAGTCCACTACACTGAAGAAATAGCGAATCACAGTGGCCCTGAGTCATGCGCCGTTGACCGTGAGGACAACGGTGAAGCGTTGACAAGGGTACGCACAGGCCAGCCATGGAGCCGCGAAAATGGTTTATGTTCCGAACGCTGACACGGTCTTTGACGTGGAAGGCAACACGGCCGGAGGCGATAACGCGAGCCTTCGATCGGTTCGGCGTGGTCTTTAGAACCTGGCATGTGCGCACGCTCTTCGTACGGGAACCGGGAGATCTTGGGCCTGACCGGCAAGCACTACCGGTCCGCATCGGGAAGGTGAGGAGCCAAAGCCGATGATGAACGGACCCAAGAAGTCTGACCTCGCCATAGTAGCTGAGAAGCCGACGAACAAGGCCGGGAAACCGGCGGCGGAGCCGGTGGAGCCAAGGGCGAGGACCGAGGGGAACACGCATCAGCAAAGCACGGACCGGACTCAGGGCCGGGTTCGCGTGTCACAGGCGCTGGAGCGTGTACGGCAAGTAGCAAAGGCGAGGAAGAAGGAACGGTTCACTGCGCTGCTCCACCATATCAGCGTCGATCTACTCCGTCAGTCGTTTTACGCACTCAAGCGCAACGCGGCTCCCGGAGTGGACGGGGTGAGATGGTCGGACTACGAGGCAAACCTGGAGAGCAATCTGCAAGGTCTGCATGATCGGGTTCGTCGGGGCGCGTACCGGGCACTGCCCAGCCGGAGGAAGTACATTCCAAAGCCGGATGGGCGGCAGCGGCCGTTGGGCATCGCGTCGTTGGAGGATAAGCTCCTCCAGCGGGCGGTGGTGGCGGTGCTGAATGCGATCTACGAGGAAGATTTCCTCGGGTTCTCGTATGGATTCCGGCCGAAGCGCAGTCAGCACGATGCGCTGGATGCTTTGGCAACCGGCATTCAACGACGGAAGGTGAACTGGATACTCGACGCAGATTATCGAAGCTTTTTCGACACGGTGAGTCATGAATGGCTTATTCGTTTCCTGGAGCATCGAATCGGCGACGAGCGCATCCTCCGTCTGATCCGCAAATGGCTGAAGGCGGGAGTACTGGAGGCGGAGGTTGTCACGGAGAGCGAAGCAGGCACGCCTCAGGGTGCGACGGTGTCGCCCCTGTTGGCCAACGTCTATTTGCATTACGTGTTCGATCTCTGGGCGCAACAGTGGCGGAAACGCCACGCCCGCGGGGACATGATCGTAGTGCGCTACGCCGATGATAGTGTCCTCGGCTTTGAGTATGAAGCCGATGCCCAGCGGTTTCTGGCGGAGATGGGGACGCGGTCGAAGGCATTCTCGCTGCAACTGCATCCGGACAAGACACGGATCATTCGGTTTGGCCGTTTTGCGGCTCTCAATCGAAAAGAACGTGGTCGGGGCAAACCGGAGACCTTCAACTTTCTCGGCTTTACCATGATCTGTGGCCAGAAGCGCACGGGTGGCTTCCAACTTCTGCGAAGAACCCGCCGCGACCGTCTGCAGCGCACGATACAGCGCGTGAAAGAGGAATTGCAGCGAAGGCGGCACCAGCCGATTCCTGATCAAGGAAAATGGCTGGCGCAGGTGGTCAGGGGCTTTTATGCATACCACGCAGTGCCGACGAACTATCCGGCGCTGCGGCTGTTTCGGGTTCGCATTGCACAGCTCTGGAAGCGCGCGTTGTCACGGCGTGGCCAGCGCGGTCAGTTGACCTGGAAGCAAATGCCCAAACTCGTTGATGCCTGGCTGCCACCACCGCGTATTCTGCATCCTTGGCCCGAGCGTCGCTTCGCCGTCAAGCACCCAAGGTGGGAGCCGTGTGCCTGAATCGGGCTTGCACGGATCTGTCCGGGGGGCGTTCCGCAAGGAGCGTCCCTACCGGGAAAACAGCTCTACCTCTTTGCCGAGCGCCTCTCGACCGCGCAAATGGCCAGCAATCAGCTTCGCCTCTACTTTTCGGCTTTGGCCTATGCCCTGGTCGAAGCGCTGCGACGGCTGGCTCTGCAAGGAACGGAGTGGGCCAACGCCCAGGTCGACACCCTCCGGCTCAAGCTCGTCAAGATCGGCACGCTGGTCCGTGTCAGCGTCCGACGCGTCCTCTTGTCGATGAGCAGCGCCTATCCTTGGAAGCACCTCTTCACCCACGTCTTCCAGATGCTGCGTTGCTGAGCATCCCTGAAAACCAGAGCGCTTCCCCCTGCAGTAGAGCCTCCCATCGGGCGGAGCCTTGTTCCCAAAGCGGATTTTTGCCCTTTATAGAGCTCGCATTAAGCCAAATCGAGCAAAAATCTTGCTCCATCCCCACTCACGAAGACCCTTTCCTCGCCGAACATCCTCGCAATCGACTCGGCCCTTCCTTTCTTGCGCGAAAGCTCGCGTTGGTGAGAAATGGCGGTTAGGGGCGATGACCAGCGAATCCTTGGCTCAGAGCTACCTTCGGAAGGCCGAGGCACGGATCGCGTTCTTAGCGCATCTGCTCGAGCGCGAGGACTACTCCGATGTGGTCCGCGAGGCGCAGGAAGCCGTCGAGCTCGCCTTGAAGGCCGTCCTCCGCCAGGCGGGAATCGAGCCTCCCCACGTACACGATGTCTCGCGGCTCCTGCGGGCGCATCGAGCATCCCTGGCCGGGCCCATTCAGGAGCACCTGGAAGAGCTCGCGCGGATCTCCGCCCGGCTGCGGAAGGAGCGGGAGCTCTCGTTCTCCGGAGACATCGACTTCATCCCGACCGAGAGCTACAGCCGGGAGGACGCCTCCCAAGCGCTGCGGGAAGCGGTCTTTGTGGTCGACAAAGCGAGGGAAGCCGTGCCCCGGGCTCCCGCCGGGGAGTGAGCCGTTCCCCGGAGTGGCTACGGCCGGGGAGGACGCTGAGCCTCCCATCCGATCCTCAAGGCCTGCCGAACCTTTGGCAGCTCCAAGGAGCATTCCGGGAGGAGCGGCGGAGCCCCCTTTGGTCGAAGCTGAGGAGGGCCGCTGGCTCCTCCCCATTCTCGGAAAAGCGGTAGAGAGGGAGCATTTGCTCGGAGCGGTCGAAGATCCAATATTGGCGAGCGCCCGCCTCGCGATCGATCTCCAGCTTCTCCACAAGGTCGATTTTCCCGTTCGAGTAGGAGAGCGCTTTTACGACGATAAACCTTGATATGGGCTCCAAGAGATTCGTGGGCATAGGAACCTCCTTCCCTCTTCGTGGACAATATGGCGCTTGCTGGGAAAACGGGAGGATTGGGCCTGAGTCGACGATCTCATCGGGAAGTGGCCTCTCGCCCGCTGCAGGAAAACGGCCTTGATCGGCAGATCGTCGCCAAGGACTGACGGTCGGCGCTAGAGGCCGAGCACCATCTCCTCGCTCACCGGCAACTCCGAGCTCGACCTCACCTTTAACCAGCCCAGCATGCCAAGGCCCCGGATGGCTGCGGCGATCTCCGTCGCCTCCAGAGCTGGACGCCGCTTCTGCTTCCACCGCATCACCTCATGCAGCACGTCCAATTCGCTCGGCCCCTCGGGGTTCTTTGCCGCGACATCCTTTGCCGCGAAATGAACCGTCGCAGCAAGCTCCGCCTGCCGCGTATCCATCCGCAGGAAGAGATCGGCAAGCGCCTCAATCGTATCCTTCCATTCCAACCACTCCCCTTCGCAGGCGCGGCACGCATCTGCAAAGGTTGGTCCCGTCTTCACGGCGAACATCCGTCCCAGACGCTCCTCTCGGATGAGGCCGTTGTTCACCAGACGCGTCACCAGCGTCTTGAGCTCAGGTGCGTACGGGCCATAGCTACCGCGTTGGTAGGAAAGCCCGGTAGGGATTCCCGATTCCGTGGCAAAGTACGCAATCTTCTGAAACGAGGTCCTGCCGACGGGATAATGGTAACGCTCGGCCTCGATCGCCTGCAGGATCTTCACGAGCGCGATCCACGCTGGTTTCATGAGGCTCGCCCGATCGCTGCTTGCCGCCGCCATTTTCTCGATGAGCCTCTGCTCGAGGAAGGTCGCCTGCAGCTCCTCGTGCGGCGTCTCACATGGGGCATAGAGTTCCACGGGAATGTGCAGGCGCTTGAGATGCTGGTAGAGTGCAGGTCCTACAACCCGCCATTCCAGACGACCGTGACCACATCCAAGAGGCGGAACGGCTAGCGAGGTGATTCCCCATTCCTGAAGATGCCGCTTGAGGTAGTCAAGACCATCGAGGATATCCTCCAGCCTGGACACCGAGCGCCAATGATCCTTTGTCGGAAAGTTCAAGATCCACGGCGGCAGAAGGGAACGGTAGAGATAGGGCTGCCCCAGCTTAACCTCCTTGGCTTTGCAACGGCGCACGTAGTCCTCATACATCTCGGGAAATCGCTTCTTAAATTCGAGAGCGATCCCTTTGCCCATGACACCCACGCAGTTGACCGTGTTCACCAAGGTCTGCGCCTTGGACTTGAAGATGTCATCGATGAGCACGTTCACCATGACGCCCTGCCTATTGGAAGAACATGTGCGGATGGATGCTGATGCCGATTCGGGTTCCTAGGCTCTTCAGCTTGTCCGCTGCGACCTGGCACGAGACATAGGCGCCCAGGATGAACCGTGGGTCCACCCTGTCCGGAACCAGAACTTCGGCGCACTTGGCGGATTTCTTCCTCAATTGGACAGTGGGATCCGGCTCTGTCCAGTACTCGGCAAAGGTCCACTCTCGAACTACGATGCTGAGACCAGCAGGCGCAGCCGCGTACCGAACGTAGACGCTCGACGCATTTCTGTCCGTCACGACCACGTCTGGAAGGTCCAGCACATCCGTGCTTATCTGGAGTACGCAGAGGTCGAGGTGCTGTTCTTGCCGACTGTAAAGCATCGGATTCCTGGCGCATACGTACAGGTTTACATACTCATGCAGCCTTCGGCTGCCGGCGACGACAACGTTGGCTCGTCGAGCCTGGACTTCCGGCATCGCCACCGAAGCATGGTCAATCCTCGAGGCCCTTCTGTTTGACAGGATTCCGCGCTGAAGGATGGAACATACGTTAACCATAGGCGCGATGTAATGCAATTCCCGCAACTCCTCGCGCTTCACCGTCGCCCTCCATCATCCTTGCGCTGTTCGCTGCACTGACGCCGCCTCCGCTCGAATCTCAATGAACCGGACCGTCACGATGTCCCACCCTTGCTGCCGCATCCGTTCGCGCCCGCGGTCGTGCTTCGCGCAGTCGATCGCGGCGCTGGCCTGCGTCGTGCGCTGCCATGGATTGGTGAACTGCTGCTCATCGACAACGTCGATCTGGCTAGGCGGCGCGCAGATGCCGGAGAGGCAGGCAGCGAACTGGCGGTCGTGGATGCAGGCCGAGCAAATCCAGGCCAACTGGACCAGAAGACGCAAGCGCTCTGCGTCTGGAGGCTTCGCTAAGGCCGGGAACTCCTGTTCCCCGCTCAACACGCTCGCGGCCCCGGCCAGCGAGATGGCCCCTTCTTCGAGCGTGCGTTTCGGTAGCCCGACTCGCCACTCGTAGCCGGCCGAGGAATCGGCGTCGAGAGCTTGGACATCCTCCAGGGTCACGGGCATATCGCAGTGCCCGAAGAACGTGATCCCGCGACCCATCTGCATTGGGAACTGGTTCTCAGCCATGCCTCCTCATCTCGCTTGGTCATTGGTAAGTGGGGCGCTGGATCGGAGCTGATGCTCCCCCGCGCACCCAACGCTCAAGCTCGGCGGACGTGAACGAGCAGAGCGTCTGAATGGTCCGCCGGGGCGCAAGGTTAAACCCTAGATGTACTGGCTCCTCGCTGAATTGAGTGGGTAAGGGGAGAGCGGATTTCCGTTAAGGGATGGCAAGAAGCGGGGTTTTTGCCCTCCGTCTTCGACGGATCTGTGGGCAGAGAGGAGGCTGCAGTCCGTCAAGGACGCTTCGACTTCGTCGATCCTCCTTGAGGGCGGATGGCCAGACCGGGCTGCCTCGTGGATGCTTGCGGGATGGACGCAAACAAGCTTTTCGCTGCGGCGCTGCAACTGGATTCGGAAGGGCCGGTGATCTTCCGACTCTACCCACTTGAAACAGCGAAGAGGCTTCATGTTGTTGTCGAGGCAGCAATCTGATAGAAGAATTCGTCGCCGATTCAGCGACAATGCGGCTCCCATCTTTGCCCAAGCGAGAGTATTCTTCTGGAAGATCGTGGCACCTATTTTCACTGCTTCTTCCCGGCTAATTGTGTGTTTTGCTTCCCCAAGCGGTACCCCGTCGAGAGATTTCCCTAAGTCGCCAACTTTGAAGAACGGAAGTTCATTACCAAGCCGTCCTTGCATCTCCGGTGGAAATCCGCTTCCGCCTTTGAGCTTTCCTAACCGCTTGATCGGGGCAATCTCCCAATGCTCCGGCACCTCCCCAATCCACTCCACCCCGGAATCCTTGTAGGCCGGATACGGTTTGTAGTGGCTCATGCCGGGTCTCCTTTCGGGGCCGCCAGCGCCGCGACACGCTCCTGGGCATGCGCAATGGCGCGATGCAGGCGCTCGCGCAGCACCTCGACCGGCGGCAATTGAACCAGGTATTCCGCCACCCGGATGGAGGCTTCGTCCAGTTGCAAGAGCTCCACCTGCTCGGCATCGGCGCTCGCGCATAGGATGAGGCCGATAGGCGGTTCCTCGTCGGCGGCGCGTTCATGCTTGTCCAGCCAGCGCAGGTAAAGCTCCATCTGCCCCTTGTGGCTGGGCTGGAAGGATTCGAGCTTGAGTTCCACGGCCACCAGCCGGTGCAGGTGCCGGTGATAGAACAGCAGATCGAGATAGAAATCATCCTTGCCGACGCTGATGCGCTTCTGGCGTTCGACGAAACAGAAGCCGCTGCCCATTTCGAGTAGGAAAGACTCCATCTCGCGCAGAATGGCGGCTTCCAGGTCTTTCTCTCTGTACGAGCCGGAAAGGCCAAGAAAGTCGAGCAGGTAGGGGTCGCGGAACACCATGTCCGGCGTCATGCGACCGTCGCGCAAGGCGGCCAGTTCCTGCCGGACGACTTCCTCGCTGTTCTTCGACAGCGCGGTACGCTCGAAGAGCATGCCGTCGATTTTCTGCCGCAGTGTGCGAACGCTCCAGCGTTCCACGCGGCACATTTCGGCGTAGAACTCGCGGGCGAGCGGGTCTTTCAGGGGCAGCAGAGCCAGAAAATGTGTCCAGGTCAATTCTCGTATCAGCGATACGACAATTGCCTCCTCCGGGAACACCTCGGCAAACTGCACCATGCGGCGAAGGTTCTTCTCGCCGAACCCCTGCCCGTACTCGGATTCCAATTGTCGCGCCAGCGATTCGATAATCCGGCTTCCATAGGCGGCACGCTCGCCGCCCAGGATTTCAACGCCAATGCGCCGACCGACACGCCAGTATGTGAGCGTGAGCGCGGAATTGGCTGCCCGGGAAACCTGGATGCGCGCCTCTTCGATCAAGGCGCGAATCTCGGTCAGCAGGGAGTCTGGGTCGGTTGCGGGATGGCTCATTCGGTCACCTCGCCACGCAAGGCGGCGATCTCGGCCTCCACGCGCTTCAACTCCCGGTCGATGTCTTCCAGCTTCGGCGGCGGCGTGTACTTGTAGAAGAAACGGTTGAAGTTGATGGCTCCTCGCTGAATTGAGTGGGTAAGGGGACCAGATTTTCCGTTAAGGGATGGCAAGAAGCGGGGTTCTTGCCATCCGTCTTCGCCGGATTGTTGGGGAGAGAGGAAGCCGTCAAGGACACTTCGACTTCCTTGATCCTCCTTGGCGGCGGATGGCCGGAGGCTTTCGGAGCTTCCGCTCCCGGAGAATTGCCGCGTTTCTCAAAGCCGGAAAGCTGCAGCCCGATCTTCCCCCTCTACCCACGGGAAACAGCGAAGAGGCTTGGCAGCGTGTTCACTCGCTTTTCATTTCATTTGCATCAGTCGAAGAAGCTGGTTGCAACCATGGTCCGCCAGGAAGCCACACCCGCCCGTCTTCGGCCGCACCTGCTAACGGAATCAGGAAGGCCCCTAGATCGGCGATGACGGCGGAAAACGCGCCAGGTACGGCAGTCATGCGCTCACGCCCCAGGAAGGTTTGCCATTGAGCGCCCCATGCCTCCGCGAATTCATCGCTCAGGCCGATCGGGATATCGACCGGCAGCTTCGTCGCACGCCGTTCGAACGTGCATCGCACAGCTTCTACAAGAGTTGACTCATGAAACTCGAATGTCTGCGCGATCAGCCAAAGGTCGTAGAAATCCTTGAGACGACTGTTGGCCATACCGAGCGTAACCAACGCCTCGAACTTCTCCGCCACGACCGTCTCGACGGGATAGGCCCGAAGATGCGGCGCGGGTGCGTCCAGCAAAGCGGGGTAATCGATTTCGACCGGTGCCGGGGTGATGGCATCGCCGAAGCCGATATCGACCCGGATCGGGATCCGCGCACCATCGATAGTAGCGCTCGCGCGCACCCTCACGCCGCCATATTCTCCCTCCTCACGGATCGGCGCTGCCTCCAGCCCGGCGACATCGAATACGACACCGTCATCGGTGACCGGCTGGGCACAGATGGCGCGGAAAGTCTCAGCGATCGCCTTGGCTTCATTGTCCCCGTAGCCGAGTAGATCGAGATCGCGGGTCGACCGGAACAGATCGGCAACCCAGGTTACAAAGAGCATTGCGCCTTTGAGGACGAAGCGGTCGCGATGCCCTGAAATGCTCAGCCTGTACAGCAGACGCTCGAGCGCGTAGCGCGTCAGCAAAATCTGAAAGTCAGACCGCTGGACGCGCGCCCGATCGAGGAGTCGCGCCCGTACTGATGCGCCGACATTTCGAGGTTTACGTGGCATCGGCTGCCATCGCTTCGACGTAGGGGCGCATCACCGACCAGACTCGAGCCTTCCGCGCGTAACGCCAGAGTTCGTCGGGCGTGCAGCGGCGACGGCGAAGGCCCTCGCGCAGCCCTTCCATCGCGACGTCGAGACCGACCTTGGCCCGATAGCGGAAGCAGTCCACGACCGTCCTGGCCGGATCCGTGATGGGGACGTTGGTACTCTCAATGCGGTGGCGGGTAATGCCCTCGGTCAGCGCTGCCCCGGTGAAACGCACAAAGCGGATTCGCGGATAATCGATTCTGGGCCGCCAAGCGGTCCGTTCGATTGCCATCCATACGGCAGACGGCATCTGCAGCGTCAGTTCATGGAACTGGAGCGCCGAGGTCAGGCAGACGACACCCTTGGGAACCAGGACCGCGGCTTCGGCGAGCATGTGGGCGGCCTCGATCTGCGCGTCTAGGAGCTGATAAAGGCCCCGGGCTGGACGCACGACCGCCTTCTCCCGCATGAGACGGGCCAGCGTCTCCGGTCCGATCCCTTCCGCAACGAAATCCTTCAGCCGGAGCATTCCCCGGGTTTTCAGGAGATCAAGGGCACGGGTCCGTTGGGCGCTAATCGAGGTCATCTTTCGTGAGGTTTCCTCTTCTTACATAGAATTCAGCAGAGGTTTTATCACATCTGCAGCCGACTGGAAATCAGGAACTTGAGCGGCCCTTTGGGGAAGGCCTGCTCCCTGGCCGGCGCCAAGGTCGCCAGCGCACCCTCATCTGCGGGGAGACCCCGCAACTCCCCCCAGAGGGAAAGTTTTACCGGGTCTGCCGTGACGGGTTGGAGGTCGCGAGAGAGGCTCGCGGCGCTGGTCGCGGAGAGCCGCGATGTCAGGTTCAGCCGCTCGCCCCCGTTCCGGCCAGGACCGGACAAGCCTCTCTTTCGAAATCACTGACAAGATCATCGCCGAGTTGGAGGCGAGCCGCGCACTGTGGGTCCAACCATGGGGGACAGCGGCGGCGAAAGCGACGCTCGCCATGCCCCAGAACGCCGCGACCCATCGGCGATGCACCGGAATCCATCTGCTCATTCTCTGGGGTGGCGTCATTGAGGACGGCGTTGCGAGCCAGAGAGCTGGCTATCCGCCATTTCTCACCAGCGCGAGCTTTCGCGCAAGAAAGGAAGGCCTGGGTCGATGGCGTCGATCCCGGAAGCAACGCTCCAGCCGTCTTAACAAACCGATCTTCCGATCCGCTTCTCGTCAGAGGATCGCACCCCCATCGCTCGACGAAACCCGACCTAGGGAAATCCCGCTTTCCCCCGACGCGAAAAACGCGCGGTAAACCCGAAAGTCCCTTGGATCCCCTCTGTCCGGAACGGCCATTTTCATTCCTGGTTGTAATTACGTCTCGTTCACGCACTGTATGCCAGGGAAAGGCGGCCTTTCCTATGCTCTTTTGCCGGCTTTTTTGCTTCCCGTCTTGGTCGGCCTTCGTGAGAAATGGCGGCTAGCTGCCAGGAGAACCACCCTGATGCTCCAATAGACAAGCGGTTGAACCTTTTTTGCCAACCACCAGAAGGACTACGGCCGGGGAGGCGAGCGCCCGCCTCGCGATCGATCTCCACCTTGTCCACAAGGTCGATTTTTCGGGTCGAGGAGGAGAGCACTTTCACCACGACAATCCTTTACCGTATGGGCTCCAAGAGATGTCGTGGGCATAGGAACCTCCTTCTCTCTTCGTGGACGATACGGCGCTTGCTGGGAAAGCGGGAAGATTGGGCTTGAGTCGACGATCGGAGTGGGCTTGCCGCATTCAGGCCAAGCTCTGCGCAACCAGGAAAGGATCGCGACCATTGGACTCCGGTGACTTTGGCATTCCTCCTTTTCTAGTCGAGCAGCCAGCCGGAGCACGAGGGACGGATGCTCCTTTGGAGCCACGCCTACGCCTGCGCCCGGTCGAGTGGGTGCTTTTCTGGGGCCGAGCACGTCTTGAGCCCAAGGCTTGCGAGCCTTGCCGTCCGCCAAGAGAATGGCCGCATGACCCATCAGGAACCGTTCCCCGCTGGGGCTTTCGAGAGCCCGTTGCTTGAGATCGAGGAAGCCAGCGTGAGGCGCGGTGAGCGGTGGATCCTCGACCGGCTCAGCCTGCGACTGCCGATCGGCCGACATACGGCCATCCTCGGGCCCAACGGCTCCGGCAAGTCGACATTGGTGAAGCTGATTGCGCGCGAGATCTATCCCTCTGCCTGCGACGATGGTCGGGCCCGAGTGCGGGTCTTGGGCCGCGACCGTTGGAACGTGGCAGAGCTGCGGGGACTGCTCGGCATCGTCTCGCCCGCGCTCGAGCGCGATCTTACGGTCGATCCGCCTTTGGAAGCTCTCGAGGCGGTGGTCTCCGGCTTCTTTGCCGCACGCGGGTTGGGCCCCAACCATTCCGTTACCGAGGAGATGCGTCAACGGGCGCTCCAGGCGCTCGACCTGCTCGGCGCGGGTCATCTTGTCGGCCGCGAGATGGCCACTCTCTCGAGCGGCGAGGCGAGGCGGGTGCTGATCGCCCGCTCCCTGGTCCACCGCCCCCGGGCCTTGCTGCTCGACGAACCCTGCGAAGGCCTCGATCTCGTCAGCCGCCGACGCTTCCTGGAAAGCTTGAGCTCCTTGGCCCAGGCCGGCACGACCCTTTTGCTCATAACCCATCATATCGAGGAGATCCTGCCGGAAATCGATCAAGTCCTGCTGCTGCGGGATGGCAGGATGGTGCAGCAGGGCAAGAAGGCCAAGACGCTCACTGATGTCGCCTTGAGCACCGCCTTCGGCATGCCCATTCGCGTGAACCAGAGCGGTGCCTGGTACCATGCGAGGCTCGCTTGAAGCGGTCTCTATCCTCTTGCCGACGGCTCAAGACGTGTAACGCCTGGACGGGAATTGGCCTTGTCTCCTTCGAGCTGAAACCGGTAAGATCACGAATCGAGCGAAGCTTCCGGTGCCTTCTTGGTTCCAGGGCTCTTTTCCCCGTGCTCCGGCACGCGGGCTCCTTGCTACCCTTTGCGTTGGTCCGCGCCGATCCCTTCTCCTTTTCGCGCTCGCCCTGCTGGTGGGCAAGGGACTCCTCTACGCCGCCCATACGGCGGAAGGGAGCAGGAAGGCGGCTCCTCTCCTCGCAGCTCCTCAGATTCTCTTCGGTCCTGCTGGAGAAGGCAAAGCCGTCGGGGAGCGGATCGCCGCCGGGCAGCTCTCCGAGGCCGAAGCCATTGCGCAAAAGGAGGTGAGGATCGGTGCCTCGCTCCAGGCGGGTGGAGAGCTCACTCCGACCAAGAAGCTCCAGTCGGCCTCATCGATGTTGGGATTCGCCTTCCGAGTCGCGGTGCGCTACAACAACTTGGCAGTCGTCTACACGCTGCAAAAAAGATATGCGGAGGCCCACAAGACGATTGCCCGGGCGATCAGCATTCAGCGCGGCGCGCTGAGCCAAGCGCAAACCGACACGACCTTCAATTCCTGGCTAGCCTATATCCAAGCCGGACGGGGCGCGGGCAAGATCGTGGAACAGCAAAAGAGGCTGCTCGCCATTCTTCTGCTCAACCAGGCACTCGTCTACCACGTCGAGGGGAATGGGACCCAAGCCGCCAAGCTCGATGCCGAAGCGCACAAGCTCGATCCCTACCTTCCCAAGATCGCTCCTTTGTCCCCGCGGAACGAACACGCTTCACCGCCGCGACCCAAGAAGACGGCTCCTTCGCGCAAGCCCCCGCCGCGCAACAAGAATTCTTCACCACGCCCAGGGAAGGAGCTCCCCGCCTTTTGGCAAGAGAGCGAACGGGCTTTACTCCTTTCGTGGCGGGCCTAGCAACGGCGGAGCAGACCGATCGTTTGCGGATCTTCCCTTCTCCTCTGCCGGCTTTTCCCGTGCGCGAACGGCAAGGCAAAGGAGCTTTGCATGCGCAACGGGATGGAGCGCCGGGGTCAACTCGCTCCCTTGGTACGCAAGCTGCTATGGAAGGTCACGATGAGAGACGCTCTCCTCGACGAGTGGCACCCGATCGCGGCTTCGGAAGAGCTACCCGAGGGAGAGGTGCTGGCCGCCTCCCTGCTGGGGCAAGAGCTGGTTCTCTGGCGTGGAACGAATGGCATTCATGCCTGGCCCGATCTCTGCCTCCACCGGGGTGCCCGCCTCTCGCTGGGCAAGGTGGCGCAGAGCTGCCTGCACTGCCCCTATCACGGTTGGATTTACTCTGAAGAGGGCCAGTGCGTGGCGATCCCGGCCCACCCGGGAGTCCGCCCACCGCAGCGCGCCCACATCCTTCCCTTCCCGGCCATGGAACGCTACGGTGCCATCTGGGTCTCCCTCGGCACTTGCCCAGGCAATCCCCCATCCTTCCCGGAATGGGATGATCTTTCCCTCGCCAAGACCCGCTGCGGCCCCTATGGGGTGAACGCCTCGGCTCCCCGCCTCCTCGAGAACTTTCTCGACGTGGGCCACCTGCCGATCGTCCACCAGGGCATCCTGGGCGATCCGAGGCGGCCGGAGATTCCCGCCTACCGCGTCGAACGCAGGCCGGAAGGCGGATGGATCGCCGCCGACATTCCTGTCTGGCAACCCGATCCCGACGGGAGCGGCCAGGCACAGACCGTCTCCTACACCTACGAGATTCTTCGACCCCTGGTCGCTCGTTTCCAAAAGACCGGGGAGGGGAAGAAGAGGTATGGGATCCTCGCCGCGGTCCACCCGATCGGGCCGCGGGAAAGCGCTCTCTGGATGTGGCACTTCTGGGACCCGGAAAAAGGCGCTACCGCCGAGGAGATCCGCGCCCACCAGGAGCGGGTCTTCGCCCAGGACCGACCGGTCGTCGAGTCGCAGCGGCCCGAGCTCCTTCCGCTCGATCTCCAGGTGGAGCTCCACCTTCCTTCCGACCGCCTTGCCATCGCCTACCGGCGCTGGCTCGCCGAGCTGGGCGTCGGCTTCGGCACCGCCTGATCGCCCCGGCGATTGCGGCGCCCGCTCTTCTCGCGGATCTCTTCCCAGAGAGGAACGAGGCGCATTTCGGGCACCAGGACGAGCCCCTTGTTGGTCAGCCGGATCTCGGGGATCACCGAGAGCGAGAGCAAGTTGAAGCCCATGTAGGGGAGCTGGCAGCCGACCTCGCCCCAAGCGGCCTTCAATCGCCGCATCGCCTCGGCGACCTCGTCGATCCTCCGGTCGGAGAGGAGTCCCGCGACAGGAAGCTCGACCAGCGCCAGGATGCGCTCTCCGAGGACGACGCAGACCCCTCCTTGGGCGCTCTCCAAGGTGCGGGCGGCCAATTCCATCTCCTCCACGCGCTTCCCCGCGACAAGGAGATTGTGTGCATCATGGCCCACCGTCGACGCCACGGCCCCATGCCGCAGGCCGAATCCTTCCAAGAGACCCCAGGCGATTTCCGCAGTCTTCCCGTGGCGCTCGAGCACGGCGAGCCAGCAGAGGTCTTCTTTCTTGAGCCGTTGGGAGATCTCGGCACCGGAAGCCACCACCACCCGATGGCGGACGAGGATGCCCGGCGGCTCGATCCCGAGAAGGTGGAAACGCTTCATCCCTTCCGGCAAGCGCGGCGAGCAGAGCCTTCGCCTCGGTAAGCGCACCGTCCGGTAGGCCGAGCGGGGATAGCGGTAGCGTGCGGCCAGGGACTTCTCCAGGCATGGGGTACTCTCACCCTCCTCGACCAGCAGCTCCCCGCCGAGCCAGGTATTCCGCACCCGCCCTTGGTCGTCGAGCAGCACCAGATCGGCTCGGCGTCCGGGAGCCAAGCCCCCCATCTCTCGGTCCATCCCGAAGCGGAGCGCCGGGTGGAGAGAGCCCAGGCTCCAGCCGAGGGGCTGGCTGAGGCCATGGCGCCAAGCCTCCCGGACGACCCAGTCGAGCCCGAAGAGGAGCAGGTCATCAGGATCGCGGTCGTCGGTGCAGACGCAGAGCCGCTTGGGAGAGGCTCCCAGCCGGCTCACGGCCTCGATCGCCCTGGGAAGGCTGTGCCACGGCGTCAGCGGCGGACCTCCGCGCAAGAAGATCCACATCCCCGCCTGGAGCATCTGCAAGGCGATCTCCGCCTCTCCCGCCTCGTGCGTATCGGTGATCCCGCTGGCGGCATAGGCCGCCACGAACTCCTCTCCATAGATGTGGCCGCAGACGGGCCGCCCCCGGCGAAGAGCCTCTCCGAGAATGGCATGGGTTTGAGGGTGCCCCGCAGCGACCGCGACGAAGTCCATCTTTTCCCCGAGGGCCACCGCCTCGGAAAAGCGGTCGAAGAGACGCGCCACGTCGTGTCGATCGATGCTGCCGCCCGAGGTCTCCATCCGGTCGTTGGTCGCGGGAACCGTGCTCGGGACCGTGAGAAAGATCGAAAGAGGAGACCTCCGGGCATCCTCGAGCATCCATTCGATCCCTCTTCGGCCCAGGACGTTGGCGATCTCGTGGCTGTCGCAGAAGATCGTGGTGGTGCCGTTGCGCAGGGCCGCCTCGGCATAGGCGCAGGCCCCGACCATGCTGCTCTCGATATGGACATGCGGATCGATCAGCCCCGGGGCGACGATCCCTCCCCGGACGTCGTACTCCCGCCTCCCCCAACGGGGAGGAGCGCTTCCCTGGGGCTGGACCGCCGCGATTCGACCGCCGAGGATCCAGATCTCCCGATTCGGGAGGATCGCTTCGGTATAGGGACAGAGCACCCGGGCGCTCCGCAGGATGAGATCGGGAGGTCTCCTGCCCGAGGCGACCAGGGCGAGGCAACGGGTCATCTTCGCAAGCGGCGGAACGGCAAAGGGCTTCTTTCGGCTGGCCATGGGAGTATTTGGGCAATCAAGCACAAAATATGCCACAGAGATCGATCGCAGTCCTCTCCGCTTGGCACGGCGGCTGCTTTATCTGCCCTCCGGAGCCAAGCGGAGGATGGGACCACCGAGCGTTCCGAAAATCGTTGTGATCTCGACGACTCCCCGACCAGCGGGAGGACAACCGCTCTCCCTCCTTCTCTGGGTGGTTGCGACGGGCACAGCCCTCGCCTCCTCGGAGACCCTTCCCGTTCCCGCCGCTCCCTCCGCCAGCCCCGGGCCCGAGGCCCTCTCTCCCGATCCAGCGACCGTCCCAACGGAGGGATCGGCTCCGGCCCTCGGAACGACTGGTGCGCCAACGCCCGCAAAGCAGCAGGGCAGCCTCTCCGGCATGGTGGTCACCACAACCGTCCCCGGCGAGTCGATGCTGCCGACAGCGATACCGACGGAGTCGGGGGCCTACGGAGAGCCGATGAGCGTTCTCGACACCCCTCGCCAGATTTTCCCCGTAAACCAGAAGATCTTGCAGACCGAGGGAGCGGGCACCCAAGGAGTCTTCGATCCAGTGAGCACCGCCTTCCTCTCGCCGGGCTCGACGGCCGCCGCGGGGAACAACCTCGTCTTTGCTCCCATGATCCGCGGCATGCCGCCCTTGGGATTCATCAACGGGATGCAGATGACGATGCAGGACGCGGGCTGGTGGAACCTTCCCTGGAACTACAACATGGTCGAGTCGATGGACGTGATCGAGGGCCCACCCAACGCGGTCTTCGGCGAGCTCCAGGCCAACGGGGGTGCCGTCAACTACATCACCAAGCAGCCCTACTTCGACCGGTTCCGCGGCAATGTCTGGGACACGACCGGCATGTACCAGAATTACCTCTGGGGTGCGGATATCGGCGGGCCGATCGACAAGGAGAAGAAGGTCGCCTACCGCTTCAGCTACCTAGGGATGGAGAATGGGAGCTACTATCAGTACCAGTACAACGACCAGCAGAACTTCTACCTGGCCTTGAGCGCTCGCCCCACCGACAACTACTCGGTCGACTTCTACTCCGATTTCGGCACCTACAACTTCAACGTGATGGACTTCCTGAATCGGCCGACCAACGAGCTCATCGACAACGGCCTCTACCAGACCGGCGCCCTTCCCCCTTCGCAGGTCGGCTTCGGATTTCCCAACTTCAACACCTACGCGGGACCGCTGGTTCCGATCAGCCTCCGCTCGACCGCGATGAATCCGGCCAGCGGCGCCCTAGGCATGAGCGGGATGCTTCAACTAGTGCAAAATGTCGTCATCGACGACGACCTGCGCATTCGAAACAACACCTTCGCCTTCTACATCCGCAGCTCGCTCATCGACTATGCGCAATGGGAGGACATCGACGTGACAGGAGACTACGAGGTCTTCAATCGGACGGAGGTCCTGGCCACTCTCCATCCGGAAGAGGCCCTCTTCGAGCAGCACATCGATGCGGGAGTCGAGCTCGGCTTCCAACGCAACGTCGACTACGAGGCCGTCTCTTTCTTTGGCACGCAGAACTCCTGGAGCATTAGCAACCCGGCCAATCCCGCGCTCGCCAATCCCAACCTATGGAACTCCTCCCTTTCGAGCTCCTTCGCAGCGGGAGTGGGAAATCCCCTCGCCTACGGCGGAGGAGATTGGCCCATCCCATCGGCTCCCGCCGGATGGTATTTCGAGCCCTTGAACGGCTACTCGCTCACCGAAGATTCGCAGTTCTGGCAGGTCGCCCCCTTCTACCAGCACAACATCCACTTTACCGATCAGCTCACCCTGCTGGTCGGCGCCCGGGCAACCGGCCTCTTCATCACCGCCCAAACGCCTCCAGGCACCCCGGCCTTCCTCTCGACCGGATACGATGCGGCGGTGCTCATGCCGATGGTCAACGTGAGCCCGGTCTACAAGCCCTTCCCCTGGATGACCGCCTACTTCGACTACAACTGGGGCTATACGAGTGCGGTGGGGGTCATGGGAGGCTATACGCCCTTTTACGATGGGGCGGAGTTCCGGCTGGTCAATCAGCTCATTGAAGGAGGCTTCAAGTTCAGCCTGCTCCAGGACAAGCTCTACATCACCACCGCGGGCTTCAGCCAGGATTTCTACATCGCCAACATGGGCATGCCTCCGACGCCAGCCTACATCAAGGGATTCGAGCTCGCGCTCACCTACCAGCCGAGCAGGAACTTCTGGGCGCGCGTCCAATATATGCTCGCCAACGGCACCGAGAACTGGTCGGGGATGCCCGTCGGCCCCTTTCAGTTTCAGACCTATTCGACCTCGACTGCACTCGCCCAGGGGCTTCCGCTCAACAACGCGGCCAACTATCCCCCCGGAAAGTATGCCTTTGTCGGGTGGCCCGATCAGACCTTGAGCGCCATGGTCACCTACCAGACCGACGGAGGACTGGGTGTCACCCTTTCGGCGCTCGTCCTGAGCAACCAGTATCTCGACTATGCCTACAACCTCGAGATCCCCACCGAATATGTCATCAACGCGCGCCTCTACTACGCCACACCCCGGTGGGATTTCGCAGTCAATATCTATAACCTGACCGACAACCGGCATCTCTGGTTTCCCTATGGCCCGGGGGTGACCTTCGGGAGAGAGATGGACACCGAGCAGATCGTGGCGGGCCTCCCTTTCTGGGTCCAGGGCAATGTCGCCTACAAGTTCTAGCCAGGATGACCGACCTCACGACCCACGTGCTCGATCTGTTCCACGGAAGACCCGCAGAGGGGGTGCCGCTCCGCCTCTACCGCGCCGAGTCACAGGAGCTCTTGGCCGAGTGCCGGACCGATCGAACAGGAAGGGCGGCCTGCACGCCCCCGGGGAAGGCACTTCTCGAAGCCGGGCGGTACGAGATCGTCTTTGCGATTGCGGGCTATTTTACCCAAGCGGGGATCTCGCTTCCCGAGCCGCCCTTCCTCGACGAGATCGTGATCCGCTTCGGCATGAGCGGAACGACCGATCCCGTCCACATCCCACTTCTCATCACCCCATGGAGCTACACGGTCTACCGCGGGCAATGAGGAAGGGAATGCCCCTGCGAGCCACGAGGAAGAGCTCTCCCTTCGAGGTGAAGGGAATCGAGCGGGTCACGGCGCAAGAAGCCCACGGCCAGCCGGAAAGCCTCTTCCGACTCTGGATGGCCGCCAACGTCAACATCGCGACCTTGGGCACGGGAGCCATCGCGACCACCCTCCTCGGCCTCCCGCTCTGGCAGGCCGCGCTGGCGATCGCCGTCGCCAACTTCCTGGGCTCCCTCGCGCTCGGCCTCTTCTCCACCTACGGCGTCCGCTACGGCGTCCCGATGATGGCTCTCTGCGAACGGTGGTTCGGCCGCCCGGGCAACCGCGTGCTCTCTTGGATCAACTTCTTGAACGGCGCCTCCTGGTTTGCCGTCAACACGGTGGTCTGCGCCTATGCCCTCGAGCATATCCTCTCGATCCCTCCCGCCCCGGCGATCCTCCTGCTCGCCGCGGTCCAAATCCTGGTTGCCAGCATCGGCCACAAGCTCATCCTTCGGGCGGGAGATGCCTGCTTCCTGGTCCTCGTACTCCTCTTCTCCGTCGTCTCTGCGCTCGCCCTGCTCCCCCTCCCGGTCGGCTCCTGCCCAGCACCGAAAATTGGGAGTGGAGCAGCGGTCCCCGGGGCATGGATCCTCGGGGCAACCATCTCCCTCTCCTACCTCGGCGGCTGGATGCTCTTCGCTGCCGACTACTCCCGCTACCTCCGCTACGAGAACGAGCCCCGGTCGATCGAGCGGCAGGTCTTCTGGCACACCTTCTGGGGAGCCTTTCTCTCGACTACCTGGATCGAGATCCTCGGCGCCTTCCTGGGGGGAGCGATCCGCTCCGAAGACCCGACAGATCTGCTCTTCTCCTTGCTGCCGGGCTCCCTCCACCTGCTCCTCGCGGCAGCGATCGTGATGGGAACGATCAGCGCCAACATGATCAATCTCTACTCGGCTGGCCTCTCCCTCCTGGGTGCCGGGCTCCGCCTCCCCCAATACCAAGCCTCTCTCCTTGTTGGTGCAACGGGCCTTGCCGTCGCGCTTTTCGGCCAGCAGGAATTCTACCAGCGGTACGAGGGGCTCCTCTTCCTGCTCGCCTACCTGATCTTCCCGCGCCTTCCGATCCTGGCGATCGCCCACCTCCGGCCACGCCTCTCGCGGATCCCTTCCCTCGACACGGGGTCGATCGGCTTTTTCTGCTGGCTGGGCGGAGTTCTCTCTTCCCTCCCCTTCATCCGGCAAGAGCCTTGGTTCCTCGGACCCATCGCCGCCGCGCATCCCGAATGGGGCGATGGTGCGGTCATCGTTGGCGCCGTCGTCTCGGCTCTGCTCTACCTCAGCCTGACCCAGCGTGAGAAGCAGGCGGCAGCTCTCGGGTGATCGAGGCAGCCTCTGGAAAGGCTTCCTGGCTCGCATTACGGCGGGCGCTGGCTCCGTTCGGGCTGGAGCGAAGTTCCCCCGTTCACGGGCAGCCGCGGCCAGGGTGCCTCCCTGTCTGCGGCAACGGCAAGGAAGAGAGGGGAAGCCCGTTCGATCGGACCGTAGCGGTTCCTCCTGGCGATCCCGGGAGGCGCCTCTTCCGTAGATTCCCCTCCCGGGACAAGGGATCTTGACCAGGGCGCTCGGTTGCCTTATACGGTTCTTATCTAATCTTATCACATTATGATAATACTGCTAACTTTTGTATAAATGGATCCACGAAAGAATCCTTATGCTCCTGGTGCCGGAACGCCACCTCCGGAACTAGCTGGACGGGATGCGTGGATCGAACGAGCCGCGATCGCGCTCGACCGGATACGGTCTGGCCGTTCCGCCCGAAGCTTGATCCTTCACGGGCTACGCGGAGTCGGCAAGACGGTGCTGCTGAACCGAATCGAGGTCGATGCCGAGGCCCGGGGCTTTGCCAGCGTGAAGATCGAAGCGCCGGAAGGCAGGTCCTTGCCCGCACTCTTGATCCCAATTCTGCGGGTCATTCTTCTACGGCTCGACAGAGGCCAGCGCGTGCGCGCCGCTCTCGGAATAGCTCGAAAGGCTTTCGCAGGCTTCGTGAATGCTTGGAAAATCAAATACAAGGATATCGAAATCAGCACGGAGTTCGAGCCGGAACGCGGTCTTGCCGATAGCGGCCATCTGGATATCGACCTGACCGAGCTGCTGACATCCATCGGGCATGCAGCGCGCGAGTACGATACAGCCGTCGCGCTCTTCATCGACGAGCTCCAATATGTGCGGGATGATGAGCTCGCTTCCTTGATCCGGGCGTTGCACGAAGCGAGCCAACGCCAGTTGCCGATCACGATGCTTGCCGCAGGCTTGCCACAACTGATCGGGCAGATGGGACGTGCCAAATCATACGCAGAAAGGCTCTTCGAGTTCGTGCAGATTGATCGCCTGGATGATCACGCCGCTCGCGCCGCGCTCTGCATACCAGCCAAAAAGGAGCACGTCGATTTCGAGCCGCTGGCAATCAAGGAGATTCTCGACCAAACTCAGGGATATCCCTACTTTCTCCAGGAATGGGGAAGGCATGCCTGGAATCTGGCCGATGCTTCGCCAATTTCCCGCAGCGACGCGGAGCGTGCGACAACCTTGGCGTTGGCGGAGTTGGACGACGGCTTTTTCCGTGTACGCTTCGACAGGCTGACTCGTGCCGAGAAGCGTTATCTGCGTGCCATGGCGGAGCTCGGTGCGGGGCCTCATCGCTCCGGCGACATCGCGGAACGACTGAGAATGACGGTTACCTCGGCAGCGCCGCTGCGAAATCGCCTGATTGCCAAAGGGATGATCTACAGCCCCGCTCACGGCGATACGGCATTCACCGTTCCCTTGTTCGACGGATTCATGAAGAGGATCCTGCCGAAGATGGATGCGTGAGGGGCAATGCCTCGCGCAGGGATCTGCCCATGTCGATGGCGGTTGCGAGCCGGCTAGCCCGCCAAGGCCCGCAAGCAATCGGCCAGGACATGCACTCCGGCCTCGATCTGCTCGGGCGAGGAGTACTCTTCCGGACAGTGGCTCTTGCCTCCTCGACATGGGATGAAGATCATCGCAACCGGGCAGAGGAGAGCCAGGAAGAGGGAGTCATGATAGGCCCGGCTGATCATCCTCCGTGCCCGGAGCCCGAGCCGATCGGCGCTTTCGAGGATCTGTGCGACGAGCGCGGGATCGCAAGCGGCGGGGGGATCTTCGTAGAGGATTTGCCAACTGAGCTTCAATCCTCGTCGCTTTGCGATCTCCCCAAGGGATTGGCGCATGGCGCGCGCCACGCGCTCGCGTCGCCGCGGATCGCTGTCGCGCAGGTCGATCCCGAAGGAGGCGCTGCCCGCAACCGAGTTGAGAGCCCCGGGGCTCACGGCAATCTCTCCCACCGTGGCGACCGTGTCGAGAGACCCCGATTCCTTGGCTGCGCGCTCGACGGCAAGGATTGCTTCCGCAGCACCCGCCAGGGCATCTCGCCGATCGGGCATGAGCAGCGTGCCCGCATGTCCGCTCACCCCTTCCCAACGGACTCGATAGGCGGCCGGGGCCGCGATCGCCTCGACGGCTCCAATCGCCTCGCCCGTCCCTGCGAGAACCGGGCCCTGCTCGATGTGGAGCTCGAGAAATGCCGCATAACGGGGCGGCGCAAGGGCGGAGAGTGGGAGTTGCGCCAAGCCCGCGCGCTCGCGGAGCCGAGGGAAGCTCTCGCCCGCTTCGTCCTGCAACCTTTCCAGATCCTCCGGCCGCATTCTTCCGGAGAGGAGCCGGCTGCCCAAGCAGCTGATGCCAAAACGGGTCGGTTCCTCGGCGGTGAAGACCACGAGCTCCAGGGACCGTTTTGGGCGAAATCCCGATTGGCGGAGGGCCCGGAAGGCCTCGAGCGCTCCCACGACCCCGACGGTCCCATCGAAGCGACCCGAATGCGGGACAGCGTCGATATGGGAGCCCGTGGCAATCGCTGGGAGATCGGGCTCCCGGCCCACCCATCGAGCAAAGAGGTTACCGGCGGCATCTTCCCGGATGGCGAGTCCCTGCTCCCGGCAGCGGGCCTTGAGCCACGTTCGCGCTGCCAGATCGGGCGGCGAGAAGAGGATCCGGGTGACGCCCGGGGAAGGTGGGTCGGAAAAGGCCGCCAGCTCTTCCAGAAGGGAGACGATCCGCTCTCGGCGAATCGGAAGCGGTGCGCAGCCGAAGCGATCCTCCATCTCCGCCCACTCTCAAGGCGAGCCACGCAGGGGATGGCGGCCCACGTCCTTGTAATAAAGATAGCGGGCCGGCGTGGGACCGAGGGCCGCAAACCACTGCGGGCAATAGGGGGCCATCCAGATCGCATCCCCCGCCACCACCGGATACCAGGCGTCGTCGAGCCGGTAGATCCCTCTCCCTTGGAGCATCAACAGCCCATGTTCCATCACGTGCGCCTCCACGAAGGGGAGGGAGGCGCCTGGACGGAAGTGAAAAAGGTTCACCGCCATGTCGAAGGAGGGTTCCTCGGGGAGGAAGGTCTGGAGAAGGGCATCGGGATCGCCCAAAAAGGGGAGACCCCCTCCCTCCTCGGTTCGTCCGAGGACCGGCGAAGGAGGCTCCACTCCCGGCAGGCGGGCATAGGTCTTCTGAAAGACGACGGCATGAGCACCGGAGCCGCCCGCACGGAGGCTCCATTCGATGCCCGGTGGGGAGAAGAAGAAATCGCCTGCGGCGAGCGAAGCTGCTCGCCCGCCGAGATCGGCGGAGGCCTCTCCGGCAAGGAGGTAGAGGAAGCTCTCGACTCCCGGCAGGCTTGAGCCGCCCCCCTCCTCTCCTTTCAAATGGATGAGGAACTGGACGAAGCCGGCACCGATTTGAGGGGAGATCAAGATCACCGCAGCATGGGCAGGGAATCCCGGCAGCCCGCCGCGGACATGGCTTGCCGGCTCCAGCAGCGCATGCCTTCTTGCGACCACCGTCCGCGTGCTGCCGAGGAGCGACGACCTCTCCGCGAAGGATTCCTTCCCACCGCTAGTCGCCGTCATGCCATCGGCTGACGATAAGCAACTTTTGTGCCGCGACGGCGTCCGGCTGCCCCTTCCGGTTTCTGAAGATCTCGGCTAGATTAGACGGTGGCACGCCTTCTGCTTGCCTGAGGCAGCGCAAGGAAAGAGGGGTTGCGGTTTTCCGGGAAGGGAAGCGGGTGATTGGACGCAATGAGCTTTCCTCTCACGATCAATGGCCGAGTGCGCATCGTCGGATCGAGCGAGGCGGGGGAGACCCTGCTCGACTACGTCCGGTCGCTCGGCCTCACGGGAGCGAAGGAGGGGTGCGCCGAAGGGGAGTGCGGAGCCTGCGCCCTCCTCTGGGTCGAGGAGCGGGAAGGGAGATCGTGCCTGCGCGCCATCAATAGCTGCCTGGTTCCCCTCGCCGCCGCGGCCCACCGGGAGATCTACACGGTCGAAGCGCTGGCCGAGGGAGACCGGATGTGCCAGGCCCAGCGGGGGATGGTGGAGGAAGGGGGCTCGCAATGCGGCTATTGCACCCCGGGGTTCGTGGTCTCGCTCTTTGCGGAGCAGAGCGATCGTCTGAAGAGAGGAGTCGATCTTAGCGCCCTCTCGGGCAACCTCTGCCGCTGCACCGGCTATCGGCCGATTCGGGATGCCGCGCTCCGACTCCCCCCCCTCGAAGCCGATCATCCGCTCTTCCGACGCCTTTCCTCTCCTCCGCCCCGGCTCGGTCCTCTCTCCTGGGAATCGGGTCCCGAACGCTTCCTGCGGCCAACCAGCCTCGATGCGCTCTGGAAGCTCTCCTCCCGCTATCCGGAGGCACGGTGGGCGGCCGGGATGACCGATCTTTCGGTGGAACGCAACCTCCGCTTTCGGCGCTTTCCCTGCCTGGTCAGCCTCGAGGGGATCCCCGAGCTGCGCGGCTTCCGCGAGGACGCCCAAGGAATCGAGATCGGAGCCGGGCTTTCGCTGCGCGAAATCGAGGAGCGTCTCGGGGAGATCCCTGAGCCTCCGCCCGGACTACGGGAGTGGCTCCCGCTTTTCGCCTCACCGCTGATCCGGAACCGCGCGACGCTGGGGGGGAACCTGGCGACGGCTTCCCCGGTGGGAGACTCGGCCCCGCTGCTCCTCGCCCTCGATGCGCGGATCGTGCTTCTCTCCTCCGAAGGAAGCCGGGAGATCTCGCTGGGCACATTTTTCCTGGGCTACCGGAAAACGGCGCTTCGGCCCGGGGAGGTCATCTGCGCCATTCGGATCCCGAAGCCCTATCCCTCGATCGTCCGCTTCTACAAGGTCGCGAAGCGGCAGAGCGATGACATCGCCACCGTCTCCCTGGCCGCTGCGCTCGATCTCGATGCCGTGCGGCGCGTGCGGCGGATCGGCTTGGCGCTCGGGGGCGTCGCCGACCGGCCCCTCCGTGCCGCGGCGGCGGAGGAAGAGCTTGAGGGCAAGCCCTGGGAGCTCCCGGCGATCGAGCGAGCCCGGCGAGCCCTCGCAGCATCCCTTGCGCCGATCGACGATCACCGGGGGAGCAGGGCCTATCGGCTCGCCGTAGCAAAAAACCTCCTGGAGAAGTTCCATTGGCAAACCCGTCGCCTTCCCCATTGAGCCCGATCGGTCAACCGCTGCCACACGAGAGCGCTTTCGACCATGTCCGCGGACGGGCCTGCTATGCCGACGACGCTGCCGGGCGCTTCCGCGATCTGCTCCACGCCTGGCCGGTCCTCAGCCCTCATGCGCACGCCCGCATTCGCCAGATCGGACGCGAGGAGGCTTTTGCACAGCCCGGCGTCGCGTCCGTGCTTACCGCGACCGACGTCCCGGGAGTGAACGATACGAGCTCGGGCGTTTTCGATGAGCCGCTCCTGCCCATCGAGGAGGTCTTCTACCACGGTCAGCCGGTCGCCTGGGTCCTCGGGGAGAGCCGGGAGGCGGCCCGCCTGGGAGCGGCGGCCATTCCGGTGGACTATGAGCCGCTGCCGAGCGTGATTGGGCTCGAGGAGGCGATCGAAGCGCAGTGCTGGCTCGCCGGACCGTTCCGGCTGAATCGGGGGGAGTTTCCCACCGCATGGGAGCGGAGTCCTTTTCAGGTTCGGGGGTCCCTCTGGATGGGGGGGCAGGAGCACTTCTCCCTGGAGACGCAGGCGGCCTTGGCCTGGATGGATGCGAACGGAGGAGTGTTCGTCCGGAGCTCCACCCAGCATCCGAGCCAGACGCAGGAGGTCGTCGCCCGCGTGCTGGGCCTTCCCCGGCATCGGATCACCGTCGAGTGCCCGCGCATGGGCGGAGCCTTTGGCGGGAAGGAGGTCCAGGCGGCTCCCTACGCGGCCATCGCGGCGCTGGGCTGCCTCAAGGCCGGCAGGCCGGTCCTCGTCCGCCTCCCCCGCTCCCTGGACATGATCCTGACCGGAAAGCGTCATCCCTTTCTCGGGCGATTCCGAGCGGGCTTCACTCGGGACGGGAACCTGCTCGCACTCCAGGTCGAGCTCTATGCGGATGGCGGCTGGAGCCAGGACCTTTCGGCCGGCGTCCTCTGGCGGGCTCTGCTCCACCTCGATAATGCCTACTGGATTCCCGCAATCGAGGCGGTCGGCTTCGTCTGCCGAACCCACAAGACCTCTCAGACGGCCTTCCGCGGCTTTGGCGGTCCGCAGGGGGCGGCGCTGATCGAGGAGGTCCTCACCCGCATCGCCCATCATCTCGATCTTTCTCCTTCCCTGGTTCGGGAACGCAATCTCTATCGGGCCGGGCAGACGACTCCCTATGGCCAGGAGGTTCGCGAAGCCGAATCGCTACGGGCGCTCTGGGACTCGCTCTGGAAGCAGACCCGGTACGCGGAGCGGGCGGAAGAGATCGCGGAGGCCAATCGGCTCAATCCTCATGGGAAACGGGGAATCGCGATCACCCCGGTGAAGTTCGGGATCTCCTTCACCCGCGGCTGCCTCAACCAGGCGGGAGCCAGCGTGCTCCTCTATCGGGACGGCAGCGTGCAGCTCCACCACGGGGGCACCGAGATGGGCCAAGGGCTCCAGACCAAGATCCGCCAGATCGCGGCCTCCTCGCTCGGCCTGCCGCTCGAATCGATCCGGGTCATGACGACTCGGACCGACGCGATCCCCAATAGCTCCCCGACGGCGGCATCGAGCGGCTGCGACCTGAGCGGCCCGGCCGTCGCCGAAGCCTGCCGCCAGCTTCTCGATCGCCTCCGCCCGCTGGCGGGAAAGCGGCTCGGTTGCCCGGCCCGCCTCGTCTGCTTCCAGGATGGGCGGGTCTTTTGCGAACATGAGCCCACCCGTTCTCTTCCCTTTACCCAGCTCGTCGAAGAGGCCTACCTCCAGTCGATCCCCCTCTTTGCCCAAGGGTTCTACCGGACCCCGGGGCTCTCCTTCGATCCGGAAACCGGACAAGGGACTCCTTTTGCCTATTTTGCGATTGGAGCCGCCGTCTCGGAGGTCGAGATCGACGGCTTCACCGGGGAGTATCGGATTCTTTCGGTGGAGATCCTCCACGACGTGGGGCGCTCGATCAACCCCTTGATCGATCGGGGACAGGTGGAAGGAGCCTTCTTCCAGGGTCTCGGCTGGGTGGCCTGCGAAGAGCTCCTCTGGGATCGCGAAGGAAGGCTCCGAACGGCGGGGGCCTCGACCTACAAGCTGCCCTCGTGGAGCGAGCTCCCTCCCCGCTTCGCGGTCCGTTTTTTTTCGCGCGGTGCCGAAAGCCCCGCCATCGGCGGATCCAAGGCGGTTGGCGAACCCCCGCTCCTTCTCGCTCTCTCGGTGCGGGAAGCCCTCAAGGCGGGAATCGCCGCCTTCGGTCCCGGCCCGGTCGATCTCGGACTTCCCGCCACGCCCGAGCGCGTCTATTGGGCGATCGAGGCGGCACGCCGAGGGAGCCAGGCCGGCAAGAAAGCGGGAGGGGCGGATCCACGGACCCCGCAGCTCTGCTTGGGAGCAGCGTCCCAGTCATGACCACACCCTGGATCGACAAGCTCCGCGAGCTGCTGCGCACGCATGCCCGGGTCGCGATCGTCACGATCACCGGGGTGCGCGGCCATGCGCCGCAAGCCATCGGGGCCAAAATGCTCGTGACGGACGAAGGGAGCTTCGGAACCGTCGGCGGAGGGAATCTCGAGCAGAGCGCCATTACCGAGGCGCGGCAGATGCTGGAGCGCCGAGAGAGGAGCCCGCGCTCGATCACGGTGCGGCTGGCCGGCGAGAAGGGAGAGTGGGGCGCCCAGTGCTGCGGCGGCGAAGTCTCCCTCTTCCTCGAGCCGGTGACCCGGGAAGCGCCCCAGGTTGCGATCTTCGGGATGGGGCATGTGGGGCGGGCGCTCGCGCAGGTGCTCTCGCTCCTGCCGCTCGACCTCTTCCTCGTCGATTCCCGACCGGAGATGCTTCACCCGAGCCGTCTCCCCGCTCTGGACAGTGCTGCGCACGTCCACTGCTGTCCCGGGTTGATTCCGGAAAAATGGATCTCTTCCCTCTCTCCGGGAGCCTGCGTCGTGATCCTCACCCACGACCATGCCGAAGATCTCGCGATCCTCGAAGCGGCCCTGGCCCGTACCGATCTCCGCTACATTGGTCTGATCGGCAGCGAGGCCAAGCGTGCCCATTTCCGGAAGCGGATTCGAGAGGCGGGCTTCGGGGAGGATGCCTGGAGCCGCATCACCACGCCGATCGGCCTCCCGGGGATCGGGGACAAGAGCCCGGCCGCGATTGCGATTGCAACCGCAGCACAGCTCCTCTCCCTCCTCTCCTCCCCCACCTCGGACGTAGCGGGAAGTGAAGGGCTTCCCGATCCATGAACCCTTCACCGTCCGATCCTTCGGGGGGAGGCCGAGCCCGGGGGAGCGCTTCGGAGATCCGATTTCTCGAAGAGGCGGCCAGGCTGGCCACCGAAAACGTGCTCCGGAACGAGGGGGGGCCCTTTGGGGCGGTCGTCGTGCGTGAGAGCGCCATCGTCGGACGGGGAGTCAACCGGGTAACCGCCCGTCCCGATCCAACGGCCCACGCCGAGATCGAAGCGATTCGGGAGGCCGCCCAGACGATCGGCCGGTTTGATCTCGGAGGATGCGTTCTCTACGTCAACTGCGATCCCTGCCCCATGTGCCTGGCAGCCGCCTACTGGGCCCGGATCGAGAGGATCGTTTGCGGCGCCCCCTCCTCCCTGGCCGCGGAAGCCGGCTTCCTCGACGTTGCCCTTTGGAAGGAGGTGCAGCTTCCTCCGGAAGAGCGGCGCCTTCTGGTCGAGCGGATCGACCTGCCCGCCTGCCGGCAGGCCTTTGCTCTCTGGAATCAATCGAAGAATAAGATCCACTACTAAGCCCAGAGGATGGAACCGCACTCCCCTTTACGATCCGGAAGGAGATCCTCCCTCGGGACTTCTCTCCTCCTCGGGATCGGGATCGCCGGAGCCCTCCTGCCCGCCCTCTTCGCTCTCAGCTCCCTGCCGGGCTTCGGCACCTCGCTGCTTTCCCTTTGGCTTCCCCTGCTGCTCCGCTGGGCCCACCTGATCTACGGAATCGCCTGGATCGGGGCTTCCTTCTACTTCATCTTCGTCGAGAACAGCCTGGAACGCTTTCCTGGGGAGAGCGCCCTCGCCGGCCGTCTCTGGACCGTGCATGGGGGAGGCGTCTACCGGCTCGAGAAATACCGCACCGCACCCCTTCCCCTCCCGGCCCTTCTCCACTGGTTCCGCTGGGATGCCTACCTCACCTGGATGACCGGATTCGCGCTCCTCATCCTCCTCTTCTACGCCCATCCGGAAGCGACCTTGATCGATCCGCAGATCGCCCCCCTCTCTCCCGGAATGGCCGTCCTCTGCAGCCTGGCGATCCTGGCGGCGGGCTGGCTCGCCTATGCCGGGCTCGCCGCCACTCCCCTCCTCCAGCGCCCGCGGCTCTTCGCCCTCTTCTCCTGCCTGCTCCTCGCGGCTCTCGCCTTCACGCTCACGCACCTCTACAGCGGACGGGGTGCCTTTGTGCAGACCGGGGCGGTGCTCGGAACCATCATGGCGGGGAATGTGCTCTTCGTGATCATCCCCGCCCAGCGGCGCTTTCTCGACGCCGCTCAGCGGGGAGAGCGCCTCGATCCCGCGCAGGTCGAGCGCACGCATCTCCGCTCACTCCACAACAACTACCTCGCCTTCCCCGTGCTCTTTACGATGATCAGCAACCACTTCCCATTCGCCTTCCTGGGCAGGGACAACTGGTTGGTTCTCTTCTGCCTGCTCCTCGCGGGAGGGACGGTGCGCCACGCGGTCAACCTCCGCCAGCGGCGGCAGCCCTGGGTCCCCTGGCTTCTCGGGGGAGCCGCGCTCGTTTGCGGCGCCATCACCTTTGCCCGGCCCACTCCAGTCGTCTCGCCTCCCCGAGCGCCCACCCGCGAAGCGACCGATGCGGAAGTGGAGGCGATCCTCCTCCGGCGCTGCTCCGGCTGCCACGCCGCGAAACCGACGCTCGCCCACCTGGCGAGCCCTCCCTCCGGGGTCGTCCTCGACACCTTGGAGGGGCTGCGCGAAGCTCTCCCGCTCGTCTGGTCCCAAGCCGTCGAGCTGCGAGCGATGCCTCCGGGCAATCTCACCGGGATGACCGAGGAGGAGCGCCTGCTCCTGAGCCAGTGGATCCGGGGACGGGAAAGGGGAGCCCAGGCGAGGAGGGAGAGAGATCCTTGAACGCAACGCGGGTCGATTGGCTGCGGGAGGCGGAGAGGATCGGGCGGCGGCTCGATCTTCTCGGCGCAATCTCGGAGGGCGAGGGCACCGTGAATCGCCCTCCCTTCACCCGCTCCCTTGGCCGGGCGATGGAAGAGACCGCCCGCTGGATGGAGGAGGCGGGACTCAGGCCCGCCATCGATGCCTTCGGCAACCTGCGTGGATGGGGCGTGCGGAAAACCCAAATGCCCGTCCTCTTGATTGGTTCCCACCTCGACACGGTTCCTGGCGGCGGACGGTTCGACGGAGCGCTCGGGATTCTCTTGGGGATCTCCGCCGCGGAGATCCTCCAGGACCGGGCAGGCTCCCTCCCCTTTGCTCTCGACATCCTCGCCTTCCAGGAAGAGGAAGGAGCGCGCTTCCGCTCTGGCTGCCTCGGCAGCCGGGCCTTCCTGGGCCTTCTCGAAGAGAAGGATTGGAATCTCGAGGACTCCTCCGGAATCTCCCTTCGCGAAGCCCGCGACGCCTTTTCAATCCAGGGATGGCCTCGGATGGAACCCGATCCCCGGGAGAAGCTCTTCGGCTACTGCGAAGCCCACATCGAGCAGGGTCCGCGGCTGGAGGCCCTGGGAGTGCCGCTCGGGGTCGCCCTAGGCATCGTCGCGCAGGAACGGCTGCTCCTCTCCTTCCTGGGGGAGGGTGGCCACGCCGGCTGCGTGCCGATGAGCGCGCGCCGCGATGCGCTCTGCGCCGCCGCGTCTTTCGTGGGCTTTGTCGAAGAGGCCTCCCGGCGGGAGCCCGAGGCGGTCGCCACCGTGGGCGAGCTCCGCTGTCTCCCCGGGGCCCTCAACGTCATCCCGAAGCGCGTCGACCTCTCGGTCGATCTGCGCCATCCCGAGGAGGCCGCCTTGGATCGGCTCTCCCAGGCGCTCCTGGAGAGGGCGGAGGAGATCGGCAGAGACCGGGGGATCGAGGTCGGGTGGCGGAGGACGCAGCGACTGCCCCCGGTCCGATCGGACCCGGATTGGCAGGATCGGCTCTCCTCGGTGATCACCGCGATCCAAGGGGAAGCCCCTCGGCTCTGGAGCGGGGCCGGCCACGACGCGGGCGTCTTCGGTCGCCTCGTCCCCATGGTGATGCTCTTTGTCCGCTGCCGTGGTGGAATCAGTCATGATCCCGCGGAGCTGGTCTCCCCACCCGACATCGCGCGCGCGCTCGAAGCGCTGGTCGGCTTCGTGGAGGGCTTCCTGCGCTAGGCATCTTCGGATCGAGTCATGGCGGAAGAGTTCGATTGGATCGTTCGACAGGCAGCCGTGGTGAGCTCCGAGAGCCTCTCCCTGCGGGATGTCGCCGTGCGGGAGGGGCGGATCGCGGCGATCGAGGGAGCATTGGAGGGAAGGACCCGGGAGGAGGTCAATGGAGAAGGACGATACCTCTTTCCCGGGACGATTGACCCGCATGTCCATTTCGATGAGCCGGGCCGGGAGGAGTGGGAGGGAATCGCCACGGGCTCCCGCGCGCTCGCCGCCGGCGGAGGAAGCCTCTTTTTCGACATGCCTCTCAACTCCTTGCCGCCCACAGTCGATGTGGAGAGCTTCCTGGAAAAGAAGCGGGCGGCCGAAGCAACGGCCGTCACCGACTTCGCCCTGTGGGGAGGCATCGTCCCCGGGAATCCAAAGGAGCGGGAAGGATTGGCTCGGGCGGGTGCGATCGGCTTCAAGGCCTTTCTCGCTCCGACCGGAACCCCCGAGTTTGGGTGGGTCGATCGCGCTGCCCTGCGCGAAGGGATGCGCCAAGCGGCGGATTTCGGCCTCCCGGTCGCGGTCCACGCAGAGTCGGAACGGATCGTGACGGAGCTGACCCAACGCCTGCGGGCCCACGGGCGCGGCAGCTGGCGGGACTATCTGACCTCCCGGCCGCTGGCCGCGGAGATCGAGGCGGTCCGGCAAGCCCTCGACTGCGCGGGCGAAACCGGCTGCCGGCTCCACCTGGTTCACGTGAGCGCTCCGGAGGTCGTCGAGATTGCGCAAGCCGAGCGCGCCAAGGGGGTCGACGTCACCGTGGAAACCTGCCCCCACTACCTCGTCCTCTGCGAGGAGGAGCTGGAGCGGCTTGGGGCCCTCGCCAAGTGCGCGCCGCCACTCCGCAGCCGGCGGCAGTCCGAAGGTCTCTGGCGGGCGCTCCTCCAGGAACAGATCGATCTGCTCGCCTCGGATCACTCTCCCTGTCCGCCCGCCGCCAAAGCGACGAGCGACTTCTTTGCCGCCTGGGGAGGCATCTCCGGTTGCCAGCATCTCCTTCCCCTCCTCCTCGATCGGCTTGCCGCCGAAAGCGGCAGCCAGGCCTTTCCGCTTGCCGCCCGGCTTTGCGCCCTGGGCAGCGCCCGGCGCTTTGGCATAGCGAGCAAAGGCGCAATTGCGGTCGGCAACGATGCGGATCTCGCGCTGGTCGAGGTCGGAGAGCCCAAGCCCATTGCCACCAAGGATCTTCTCTATCGCCATCCGCTGAGCCCCTATGTGGGGCTTCCCAGTCGGACGTCGATCCTGCTTACGCTCGTGCGCGGAGAGGTCGCCTTCTCGCGCTTCGGCCATCCGCTCCGCGCTCGCGGCCGCTTTCTCCCGGGCCCCTGCACACGCGGCAAGTGACTCTTCCTTTCCGCCGGGAAGCCGATCGGCAATGGCTGCGAAGGGGAGAAGCCAGCCCGGCTGGCATGCCAGCTGCTTTCCGTCATGGGTCCCATGAAAATTCTGAGCCCGGTACCGGAGAAGAAGGGTCGGATCGAGATCATCCCGCTCATCGACATCATGGTCTTTCTCATGGCCTGCATGATGATGGTCAACCTCGAGATGATCCGGATGCGCGGCCTCAAGCTCAACTTGCCGACGGCGCAGACCGCCACCCCCGAAAACAGGTCCGACTTCCTCACCCTGTCGATCAAGGAGACCGGGCAGGTCTTTCTCGAGAAGGAGGAGATCGATCGAGCTGCGCTCGTCGATGAGCTCAAGCGCCGCAAGGAGAAGGAGCCCAACCTCCGCATCTACGTCCAGGCCGAGATGAATACGCTGCACGGGGACGTGGTGAAGGTCCTCGACAAGGTGCGAGCGGCCGGGATTCAGAAGATCGGCTTCCAGGTGAAGGAGGAAGCTCCCGCCTCGGGGGCTTCCGGGCTTTCCGCTTCTCCTGCGCCAACGCCGGGGCTCCATCCATGAGGGGAGAGAAGATACCGCAAAACAGGTAACGAGCATGGCCCGATGACTTCCCGAACCGATCCAAACCATCCGCAAGCCGTTCCACGGAACGGCGGCCGCCCGGAAGTCGTCCCGCTCGGCCATGCCCCCTATCCGCTCGACGAGGGACTCCGCCACGGGCGCTGGGCTCTTCTCTGCGTCGTCCTGCTCTCTGGCTTGCTGCTCGCGATGGGAGCCACCAATAAGGAGCAGTCGATCGTAGACCTGCTTCTCCGTGGGGCGGTGACCCCGGTCGCTCCCCCTCCGCAGGAGGAAGCGGCTTCCCCTCCGATCGAAGTCGAGTTTACCCCTCCTCCGCCCCCGGAGCCGAAGCCGGAGTTCCCGCAGCCCAAGCTGCAGCCTGCGCCTCAGCCCATTCCTCCTCCCGAGAAGAAGCCAGCGCCCCAACTGGAAGCTCGCACGCCCATGCCGGCCCATGCGGTCAAGAAGACGGCGCTGACCGCTCCGCCGCATCCAGCCATGCGCTATGCCGCGGCGGCGCCTCGGGTCGGCGACGCGAACACGCCCAAGCCCCCCTATCCTTACGAGGCCGCCCTGCGTCGCTACCAGGGGACGGTCCAGCTCTCGCTCACCGTCGCCCGAGGGAAGCTCCTGAGCGTCGAGGTCGTCCAATCCTCGGGCTTTGGACTCCTCGATTCCAACGCCCGCCAGTGGATCCGACAGCGCTGGCGCTTGCCGGGCAATCTTTCCGGCACCTACACGATCCCGATCGTCTACCGACTCGAGTAGCCGCCCCGCTCATCCAGCCGATGCCCACCCCAACCCAGGAGAGAAAATGATCCTTGCCAACCTCGTCCTCAACACCTTCTCCCGCGGGGGCCCGATCATGTGGCCCTTGCTGCTCACCGCAGTCGTCGCGATCGTCACGGTCGTCGAGCGGATCCTGTGGTGGTCGATGGTCCGGCTCCGCCGGCAGGGGAGCAGGCTCTCCGAAGTCTATAGCCTGCTCAAGCACGACCAGATCGAGGAGGCGGTCAGATTGGCGCGAGGCACCAAGGATCCCGTCATGAAGATGATCTGGTGGGGGCTGAGCCATCATGACACCTCGCTGCAGAACGCCCTCCAGGTCGCTGCGGGCTTCGAGCTCAAGCAGGCCGGACGCGGGCTCACGATCCTCGATACGATCGTGACGCTCGGCCCCCTTCTCGGGCTCTTGGGAACCGTAACGGGGATCATGAATGCCTTCCACTTCGTCGGAAACGAGGAGCTCGCAGCGGTCAAGGTCAGCGGCGGGATTGCCGAAGCTCTCATCGCCACGGCGACAGGCCTGGCGCTCGCCATCTTCGCGCTCATCCCCTTCAACTATTTCGGCCGCAAGGTGGTAAACCTCCAGTTCGATCTCGAGACCGCCGCGACCAACGTGGAGCTCCTCCTCCAAAGCCGCAGCCGGGAGATCCGCTTTGCGCCGCCTACCGCCCACTATGCGGAAGCCACTCCCGGGGCAGGCTGAGGAGCCGAGAGGGAGCTCGGGTAGAGGCCCATGCACGCACGAGGAAGGCCAACGAACCGGTGGCTCCTGCGGGAGCGACGGCTCTCCGCTTCCGCACGGGCCATGAGCTTGGCCCTTTTCCTTCTCCGCCTGCCGGGAGCGAGCGCGATCAATGGAGCCGAGGAAGAGCCCCAGGCGCACCCGGATGCCGAGTCGCCCAAGGGCGAAAGCCCTCCCGCTCCGGAGGAGACGTTCCCCGATGACGCCCTACCCCGACCCGATGATCCAAAGCCCGTGCCGGTCGAAGAGGACACGGGGCGCGCTCAAAGGGCATTTGGTTCTTGACCGGGAGCGCGATGCCACCATGGAAGAGGATCGCCGGGCCGTCGATTTTGGTGTCCGGCCTTGCCCGCCTCCTGAAACCGTGAACCGGGGCGAAAGCCAGAAGTCGAGAAGAGGCGAAGAGCGACCGCTGCCCGGTTCTTCCGTTTCCAAGCCCTTCCGGGTTCTCTATCCCTCTCTCGTCGCCTTCCTTGCCTGGACATTCGCGGTCTATGACTTCCTGCTCTTCGGGCTTCTCCTTCCGGTGCTCGCGAAGGAGCTCGGCTGGACTCCCGCCCAGAGCGTCTCCATTGCGTTCTGGGTCGCCGTCGCAAGCTTCCTCTCCTCGCTTCTCGTCGGCCCGGTCGCAGACGGCTTGGGCCGACGCAATGCGCTCGTCCTCACGGTCGGCGGAGCGGCCTTGAGCTCGGGATTGACCGCCTTCGCAGTCGGCCCCCTCTCGCTGATCTTCGCCCGGTCCCTGTCGGGTCTCGGGTACGCGGAGCAGGCGATCCAGACGGCCTATCTTGCCGAGCTTGAACCTGCGGGAGGGCGCGGACGCCTCTACGGCCTGGTGCAAGGAGGGTGGCCGATGGGACAGCTCCTGGCTACGACTGCGGCGGGACTGCTCCTTCCCTTCGTCGGCTGGCGCGGAGTCTTCCTGATCGCCAGCTTTCCCGCTCTGGCCATCGTGCTCGCTCGCCTCTGGCTGCCGGAGAGCCCCCACTTCCGCAGGCTGCAGCGATTCCGCAAGCTCTATCGGCGGCGCAACCCGGAAACGGCCGCCCGCTATGCCCAAAAGAATGGCATCGATGCGGAAAAGTCCCGGCAGCTCTTTCTTACCCAGCTCCTGGGCCCCGACCTGAAAGGCCACTTTCTCTTTTTGCTGGCCGCCTTCTTCCTCAACTGGTTTGCCGGACAGATCTTCACGGTTTTGGCGACTACCCTGCTCACGCAATTCAAGGGATTGACCTACGAGGAGGCGCTCTACGCCTTTGGCCTGGGCAGCGCCGTTTCCTATGCTGGCTACCTCTTTCACGGCCTCTTGGGCCATGCCGTGGGACGCCGGGAGACCGTGGCAATGGCTTGGGCGGCCTCGGCGCTCGCCTACGCGGCGCTCCTCTTCCTCGCTCGACGGTTTTGGGCCGTCGCGCTGCTCTATGCGATCGCCGAATTCTGGCGAGCGGGCGCCTACGCCGCGCCCTTCCCCTATATCGCCGAATCGTTCCCGACGCGGGTCCGGGGGAGCGCCACGGCGCTCATCAACGCGATCGGCCCGCTGGGTGCAATCGTGAGCTCCTCTCTCTTCGGCCTCGCCCTCCGCCACGGGATGAGCGGAATCTGGGCAGGCTTCTGGAGCGGAGCTCTCCCCGCCCTGTTGTCCGGACTTCTCCTCCTCGGCTGTCGCCGCGTGCGCCCCGGCATGGAGCTGGAGAGGATTTCCCGATAAGGAAGTGGCTTGGGATCAGGCGGTCGGCTTCTCCCCCTCGTGCAGGGCGACGATGCCGCCGGTAAGCCGCCGGAAGCGAACCTGGGCGAATCCGGCCCTTTCCATCTCCCCGGCGAGCGCCTCCGGGCGAGGAAAGGCGAGGATCGAAGCGGCGAGATACTGGTAGGCTTCGCGGGGAGCGCCCAAGAGACGGGCAATTTCCGGGAGGACCTTCCTCAGATAGAAGAAGTAGGCGGGGGCCAGCCAGGCCCAGGGTTGGGAAAACTCGAGAATGAACGCGCTTCCTCCCGAGCGGAGGACGCGCCGCATCTCGGCGAAGCCTCGGGTGCGATCGGCAAAGTTGCGCAGCCCGAAGGCGACGGTGACGACGTCAAAGCTCCCGTCAGGAAAGGGGAGGGCCAGGGCATCAGCCTGGAGCAGACGGTGGAGACCCTTGGATCGAGCCACGGCGAGCATCGAAGGGGAGACGTCGATGCCCCAGGCCTCCTCGAGGGTCGTGATGCGGCGCTCGAGGAGCCACAGCAGGTCTCCGCTGCCTGTGGCCAGATCGAGAAGCCGCCTGGGCCCACATCGACCGACTGCCGAAGCCACCGTCTCCCTCCACCGCCAGTCGCTCCCGCCGCTCAGCAGGTGGTTGAGAAAGTCGTAGCGCTGCGCCACCGAATCGAAGAGCTCGCCCATGGAGCCCGCCAACCGGGTGCAGCCCTCTTCGGGAAGCGGGTCCGGCCGAGGAGAGGAGAAGGAGGAGGCCATGGACGAAGTTTCCGCGCAGCAGGGGAATGCTCGCGCACCGGCCCGCCGAGCGCAAGCGAAGAGACGGGCGGGCGGGCGGCGCGTCGCGAAAGACATTGGAGTTCCCTTTCGGCCGTGTGGTATGGTGGAGGCGTCTATGCAGATTCGAGCGGATCTCCATTGTCATTCCCATTTTTCTTCCGACGGGGTCTCCCCGCCGGAGGAGCTGATCCGCGTGGCTCGCCAGAAGGGATTGAACGCCATTGCGTTGACCGACCACAACAGCTGTGCGGGCATCGACTACCTCGAATCGCAGGGCCTGCTCCGCGCCGACGGACGGCCCGTCGACGGCTTCCTCGTCATCCCGGGGCAGGAGATCAGTACTCGCGAAGGCCATCTCCTGGCTCTGGGCGTCCGGCTGCCCGACCTCCACGGCATTGCCGCCTCGGACGCCGCGTCCCTGATCCGGAACCAGGGTGGATTTTCGATCGCCCCGCATCCCTTCGATTATTTTCGCGCCGGCATCCGGAGCCGGACGCTCGACACCCTTTCCCTCGATGCGATCGAGGTCTTCAATGCGGCAGCGACACTGCGCCGGAGCAACCGCCAGGCCTTTCGCTACGCCAAGGAGCGGGGGCTCCCGATGGTCGCGGCCAGCGATGCCCATGAAGCCGAGGCGGTCGGAACCGCCTACGTGATCTTGGAGGCGGAGGAGTTTTCGGTGGCGGGGGTCTTCGCCGCGCTTCGCCAAAAGTCATCCAGGCTCGAAGAGCACTACATCAAGGCGCAAGAGGCCTTGCGAAAGACCTGGCACAATGTCTTTCGCTTTCACCATCATCGCGTTTCTGCAACCTCGGGCAGAGGCGAATGAGTGCTGCGTTAATCTCCGTATCGGACAAGACCGGGATCCTCCCGCTGGCACATGCGCTCACCCAGGCCGGCATGACCATCCTTTCGACCGGGGGGACGGCGGTCGCCCTCCGCAATGCCCACATCCCTGTCGAGGATCTCGAGGGGGTCACGGGCTTCCCCGAGCTCCTGGGAGGCAGGGTGAAGACGCTCCATCCCAAGATTCACGGAGGCATCCTCTGGCTCCGCGGAAACGAAGAGCATGAGCGCCAGAGGCAGGCCTTCGGCCTCCCCGAGATCCGCTTCGTCGCGGTCAACCTCTATCCCTTCGGCGAAACCATCCGGAAACCGGGGGTGGCGATCGAGGAGGCGATCGAGCAGATCGACATCGGGGGCTGCGCCCTCGCCCGGAGTGCCGCCAAGAATTGCCGGGATGTGACGGTAGTGGTCGATCCTCGCGATTACCCGGAGGTCATCCGGGAGCTCGCCCGGTCGGGAGAGACGAGCCTCGGCCTACGGCAACGGTTGGCGGTCAAAGCCTTTGCCCAGGTCTCCGCCTACGACGCGGCGATCGCCGGTTACCTCCAGGAGGGCTTTGGCCTTGGCGAGCTTCCCGCCGCTTGGAGCCTGCCGCTGGTCAACGGCCAGGCGCTCCGCTATGGGGAAAACCCCCACCAGCGGGGAACGCTCTACGGGGAGTTCTGGCGCCATTTCCAGCAGCTTCATGGGAAGGAGCTCTCCTACAACAACCTGCTTGACATCGACAGTGGGGTCGGCCTGCTCGCGGATTTTCCCGTGCGACCCACGGTGGCCATCCTCAAGCACAACACCCCCTGCGGGATCGGCTCGGCCGAAACCCTGCACGAAGCCTGGGAGAAGGCGCTGGCCACCGACCGCGAGGCTCCCTTCGGCGGAGTGGTCGCAGCGAATCGACCCGTCGACCTCCCCTTCGCCGAAACCCTCTCGGGGATCTTTACGGAAGTCGTCATCGCACCGGGATTCGACCCCCAGGCGCTGGTCCTCTTGCAGAAAAAGAAGAACCTGCGGCTCCTCTGCGCCGACTTTGCCCAGGTTCCGAGCGGCCGCTTTTCCTTCCGGTCGATCGTGGCCGATTCGATCCTCGCCCAGGAACGCGACACCGCTCCTCTCTCCTCCGAAGCCCGTCAGGTCGTCAGCCGCCGCTCCCCGACCCCGGAAGAACGGGAAGCGATGGAGTTCTCCTGGAGGGTCTGCAAGCATGTGCGCTCCAACGCGATCGTCTTTGGTGCGGCGGATCGCACCCTCGGGATTGGTGCGGGGCAGATGTCCCGAGTCGATGCGGTGCGCGTGGCGATCGCCAAGGCCAAGAACGCGGGGCTCTCGCTCGCGGGAAGCGCCCTCGCCTCGGATGCCTATTTTCCTTTCCCCGATTCGGTCGTCCACGCGGCCGAGGCGGGAGCGACCGCGGTGATCCAGCCGGGAGGGAGCATTCGCGATCCGGAGGTGATTGCCGCGGCCGATGAGCGCGGGCTCGCCCTCGTCTTCACCGGGCGGCGCCACTTCCGCCATTGAGCCGCCATGGATCGCCGCAGGCGGCTAGCTCAGCTCGACCTTCCAGGAATCGACGTCGACGAACCGCCGCCAAGCTTCGGGAACGCCCGAGGATTCTGCGGCGACGAGGGGCCGCCATCGCGGCCGGCGCGGCTTGCGCAGGAGCTTCATCCCCGCCTCCTGCGGCGTCCGATTCCCTTTGCGGCTATTGCACCCGATGCAGGAACAGACGATGTTTTCCCAGACCGTCTTCCCTCCCCGCTCCCGCGGAATCACATGATCGAGGTTGAGGGAACGGTTATCGAAGCGATGGCCACAATACTGGCAGGTGTGGTTGTCCCGCTCGAAGACGTTGTGACGGGTAAATTTGACCTCCTTGCTGGGAAGCCGCTCGAAGAGAATCAGCAGGATGACGCGGGGAATCCGGATCCGAGCGGAGACCGTATGCACGATGTCGGCCCCCTCGTAGTGGCGGGAGTGCTCCGCCCACCGGGCGAAATCGAGAGAATAGAAGTCGCTCTCCTCGGCATGCACCACGTGGGCCTGTCCCTGATAGAGGAGCCCGAAAGCGCGCCGAGCAGAGCAGAGATTCACCGCCTGCCAGAGGCGGTTGAGAACGAGGACGGAACTTTCTAGCGCCGACATCGACCTTCCGCTCCTTTTAGGTAGCGACTCGGGGACCCTGTGTCAAGTCGCCAGTCGCCGGTGCGTTTCGCTCTTGCTTGGATGGTGGGCGTCTGAAAGAGTAAGAGGATCATGTCGTTGCCGATGCGACGGCGGGAAGCGCCGACCCCGCCGGATTCGGGTCTTCTGCCCGAGCCGAAAAAAGCTTGGCATTCGGTCTCGGCTCGGGCGAACGGGTCGCTCCTTCCCCTTCTGCCTTTTTTGGGATTCGACGCTCCGGATCGAGTCGTTCTTCTTCTGGATTGATTCAGGCATATTGATTCAGGCATAGACGGCTACATCTGGGAAACGGGCCGGTTGCGGCCCATCGCTTGAGGAGGCGATCGATCGTGGAATTTTATTCCCTAGGACACCACTTTCTCGGAGGAGGTGTCGTTCGGTAGAGATGAAGAGATTCTTGCAATGGCTCCTGGTCCGGCTCGTGCGGCTTGCCGTCGCCTGGCCGGGCCTGGTGCTTTCGGTCGCTATCGTCGCCACCGGATTTTCGGCCTGGGTGGTCGTGACCCGCCTCCGGGTCATCAACGACACCAATGCCCTGATCCGCGCCGATTCTCCGATTCACCGCAACTACCTCGCCTACCGACAGGAGTTTCGCGTCGCCGAGGAGTACCTCGTCACGATCCGCTCTCCCGACCCGGAGACCAACAAGCGTGCGGCGCAGGCGCTCGGGGAGCAGCTGAAGGAGCTCGCGCCGCTCGTCCGAGACGTGACCTACCGATTCGATTTCTCCAGCTTGGAAAAGAGAGCCCTCCTCTTCCTGGAGCTCGACGAGCTTGCCAAGATCGAGACGGAAGTCGACGGCTACGTCAAGGCACTGGCGGCTCAGCCCAAGATGAAGCTCAACATCGCCTCGGTGCTCTCGCAAGCGAATCAGAAGTTCGAGGCCTCCTACCTGCGGAAGAGGGAGAACTGGACCGAGTTCAAGCCGTTCATTGGACGGTTCGTCAGCATGCTCAACGCGATGGCGGATGCGGTCGCGCAAAGCCCGGCTCCGGCAGCAGCCGCCCCGGCCACGAGCAACGGGGGAAAGCAGCCCGGCCATCCTCCCGAGGACGACCTCGCCCGCCTGCAAGCCGGAGACATCCAGAAGCTGATCGCCGATCACGAGTATATCTCCTATGAAGACGGCCATCTCTTCCTGGTGACCGCCGCTCCGGGACCCGACGCGCTCGATGGTGCCGGACGGACGGAGGCCGTTCACAAGATCCGCGAGATCCTCAAGTATCTGGGTGCCGACTACCCCGAAGTCTCCTTCGCGCTGACGGGAGAGCCGGTCCTCGATGAGGATCAGCTCGAGCAGAGCTCCACCGACAGCCTCCACGCGGCGGAGCTCGCCTTTGGGCTGGTGGCACTCCTCTTCCTTCTCAGCTACCGCGAGCTGCGACGGCCGGGGCTGGGGCTGCTCGTCCTGGTCATGGCGCTTTTCTGGTCGCTGGCCTTCGGCATCCTCGTCATCGGCCATCTGAACATCATCTCCCAAGCATTCGTGGCGATGGTGCTCGGCATGGGGATCGACTTCAGCATTCAAGTCATGGGCCGATATGAGGAGGAGCTGGCACACGGCCGCTCGGTCGCCGAAGCACTCGAGATCACCGCGGCGCACACCGGGGTCGCCGTGGTCACGGGGGGGAGCACGACGGCCGTCGCCTTCTTCACGATGTGCTTCAACGACTTCGTCGGCCTGCGGGAGTTCGGGATCATCGCGGGCTCCGGCATTCTCTTTTGCCTGGCCGGAAGCCTCTTGGTCCTTCCGGCCGCCTACGCCTGGATCGACCGGAAGAAGGCGGTCGGACATCTCCGGGAAGCCGCCCTGCGGTCGCACTGGTCCTCGCCGTCGTGGCTCCATCGGACTCTCTTCTGCGCGCCGCGAACGATCCTCGCCGCCGCTCTGCTGGCATCCGCCGGAGCTGCCTGGCTCGCCCCTCGCGTCGGATTCGACTACAACCTCCTGGACCTCCAGGACCCGACGCTCGAATCGGTCCGGGAGGAAGAGGCGCTGGTCAACTCTCCCGCCCGCGCCTTTCTCTTCGGCCTTTCGATTGCGGACAACGAGGAGCAGGCCGCCAAGAGGATCCGCGCCTTCGGAGCGCTTCCGACCGTGAGCGAGGTCCACTCTCTCTCCTCGGTCCTCCCGGAAAGGCAGGAGGAGAAGCAGGCGGTCGTCCGCCGCATCGTCCGGCGGGTCCAGTCGATTCCGCTCGATCGGGAGCCGCCCCCCTTCGATGGGCAGCAGGTGCGAATGGCCGTGGGAGAGCTGCTTGCCAAGTCGAGGGAAGGGCTCACGGCGGCCAAGCGGTATGTGGCTCTGGCCCAGCAGGCTCGCGACGCGGTCGAAGTCTTCGGCATGCTGATTCCCGCTCTCGAGCGGCTCGAGGGAGCGATCGCGAACCTCCCGCCGGAGGAGCTCGACTCCCGGCTGCGCATGGCCAATCAGCGGGTGTTTGGATCGATGCAGAGCGGGCTCTCGTGGCTCCGCGCCCAGGACACCAGCCGCGGGGTGAGCGTGTCGGATCTCCCATCCGAGATCGCCCATCGCTTTCTTTCGCCTCACGGAAAGATCCTGATCGAAGTGCTCCCCAAGGAAAATGTCTGGAACCGCGACGCCGACGTCCGCTTCGTCCGCGATCTGCGAACCGTCGATCCCAACGTGACCGGAACGCCCGTCCAGAACTATGAGTACATCGAGCTCTTGCGATCGAGCTATGTGCAGGCCGCCGAGTGGGCCTTCGCCGCGATCGTGATCCTGATCGCCATCCGATTCCAGCACCTGGGCTACAGCGTCCTGGCCATCCTCCCGCTCGGCATGGCCGTGCTTTGGACCCTCGGCACCATGGTCCTCTTCCACGTTCCGTTCAACCCGGCGAACATCATCACCCTCCCGCTCGCGATCGGAGCGGGGGTCGCCTACGGCATCTACACGGTCGACCGGTTCTGCGAGAGCGGAAACGCCGCACTCTTTTCCAGCAGCACCGGAAAGGCGATCCTGCTTTCGGGATTGACCGCGGTAATCGGCTTCGGATCGCTCATGATCAGCTCCTATCGAGGACTCTTCGGCCTGGGGCTTCTCATGACGCTCTCGATCGGCTTCTGCCTGATCGCCAGCCTGATCGTCCTTCCGCAGCTCTTCTGGCTCGTCTGCCGGCGTCGCGAGGCGAAGGGGCAGACGCCCGCGGCCGCTCCCCCGGAGATTTCACGCGCCCCCGGCGGCGATCTCCAAGTGCTGCCCGAGGAAGCGCGGGCGCGCAACGGGCGCATCTAAGAGGCGGGCGAGAGCACCGGTTACCGCGCGCGCCGCCAGACGAAGCGCAAGGGCCGTTCGGCCCACTCCTGCGCATAAGCAACCCCGATCCGGGGGGTACAGAGAATCTCCTTCTCCGGGATCGTGAGCCCGAGGTCCTCGACCCAAAGGGTTTCCCCCAGCAGGGAGAGACCGTTATGGGCCAAATTGACTCCGAGGGCCTCGCAAACCTTGGCTGGACCGTTGGTCCATTCGCGCTCCGGCACCGCCCCCCTTCTCTTTCGAACCAGGGAGCGGCCTTCCTCGATCCGGATGCCACGGATCAGCACGGCCTGGGGGATTCCTTCCGGACCGGTCACGAAGTTGAGCAGATGGTGTAGGCCGTAGCAAAAGTAGACGTAGGCTACTCCTCCGGCGCGGAAGAGCATCCGGGTACGCCTCGTCTTGCGGTTCCCATACGCGTGGCAGGCTTTATCTTCCACACCCCCATAGGCTTCGGTCTCGCAGATGAGCCCGCTGACCCGTCCTTCCGGCGAGGAGGAGACCAGCCGTTTGCCGAGGAAGAAGCGCGCCCGGTCGGCCGGATCGGCCGGGAGGAACTCCTCCTGGGTGAGCTTCCGCCCCCGAATCATGGACGTCGACCGATCAGCCGATCGGCACGGGAATCGGCCTCCTCCGCTCGAAGCGGACGAGCTCTCGGTAACCCACTTCCCGGACCAGGCCGAGCGCCAGGTCAAAGCGGTACCCGACTTCGTCCGGACGGTGGGCGTCGGAGCTCAGGAGCACGGGGATATGGCGACGGAAGGCCATTTCCAGGAAGCGCTTTGCCGGATAGATCTCCCGGGCTTCCTTGCGAAGCCCCGCCGTGCTCACCTCGATGGCCAGACCCGCGTCGGCGATGGCATCGACCGCATCGCGATAGTAGCTGGTCAGATCTCCGGGAGGCTTCCGCCCGAACTTCTTCACCAGATCGGGATGGGCGAGAAAATCGAAGAGCCCCGAGCCGGCCATGCGGGCGTAGGCGGCGAAGTAGAGCCGCCAGACCTCCTCGACGGGCTTTTCTTCCCACTTGGCCAACTTGGCCGGGTTGTCGATGTCCCAATGGGGATCCACGTAGTGGACCGAACCGATCAGGTAGTCCCAATCCGCCTGCTGGGCCAGATGCCGCAGATGATCCTCATAGCCGGGAAGGAAGTCGCACTCGAGCCCGAGGCGGATGGGAAACTCTCCCGCCTCGGACCTCGCCTCCTCGACGAGGGCGAGATAGCCCGGCAGCTCCTCGGGCCCCATCCGCCAATCATCGAATGCGGTTGGCATCGGGTTGTGGTCGCTGAATCCCAGCTCGCCCAGGCCGACTTCCCGGGCCCGCCGGACATACTCCGCGGGGCTCCCCACGGCATGCCGGCAGAGGGGAGTATGGGTGTGGTAGTCGAAAAGCATGGGCCTTAGCGAGAGACACCGGGGAAAGCGCCCCGGTCGAGGACGCCGACCGCCTTGGCGAGCTCCGCGTGCGTGTTGTAGAAATGGGGAGAAAAGCGGAGATACGGCTTCCCTTGCCGATCCCACCGGAGCGAGACGACGATCTCTTGCTCCTTGAGAAGCCGGACGCCCGCGGCAAGGTCGATCCGGTCATGGGTCGCCGTCACGATCCCGGATCGGGCCTCCTCGGGAAACTCCTCCGCGAGGAGCCGCCATCCGCGCTTGCGAAGCCCTTCGGCCAGGAAGGCATGGAGGGAGAGGAGCCGCTCCCGAATCGCCTCGATCCCTAGCTCCAGGAGGAGCTCGATCGAAGCCCGCATGCCCAGGATGCCCAACGCATAGAGCGCCCCGCATTCGTAGCGCCGCGCGCCCGCCTCGCACTCGATCTGGGGCTGCGCAATGAAGCCCGGCGACCGGATGTTCCAGGCGCCCACGAGCGCCGGCCGGAGGAGGTCCTGCCGCTCCTTGCGGACGTAGAAGATGCCCGCTCCGAGCGGGCCCAGGAGCCACTTGTGGGAGTCGGCGCTCAGGAAGTCGCAGTAGGCCGCGTCCATGGGGGCGGCACCGAGCGACTGGATCCCGTCGAGGCAGAAGAGCACGCCGCGCCTGCGGAGCTCTGCCCCGATCGTCCGGTAATCGAGGAGGTAGCCCGAGAGAAAGTGGCAGGAGGCGAGCGCTACCAGGCGGGTTCTTGGGCCGACCGCCTCGAGCACCAGCTCCGGGGTGAGCTGGCCCAAGGTGTCGGGCTCGAGCCGAACCAGCTTGACCCCGCGTTCGGCCAGTCGCATCCAGGGATAGACGTTGGCCGGATAGTCGTCCGGGTAGAACACCACCTCGTCGCCCGGCCGAAAGTCGATCCCCTGCGCCACCAGGTTCAGGCCGAAGGCGGTCGGACCGACCAGCGCGATCTCCGTCGGATCGGCCTGCAAGAGCCGAGCCGCGACCTGGCGGCTCTCTTCGATCTCCCGAAGCAGCGCTTCGGTCTCCTGCTCCTGGCTTGCCCCCTCCTCGGCCGCCATCCGGATCCGCTCGACGGCCCGCTGCGTGATCGGGGCGACGCCCGCATGGGCAAGAAAGGTCTTCCGCCGGGTCACCGGAAAGAGCCGGGACCGCAAATCGGCGTCATTGACAATCTGCTCGATGGTCATCGCGTCAGTACGCTCGCGGGAAGCTTTTCCCGAATCCGGCACACCGCTTCGATCACCGCAGCGGCTGCAAGATCGATCTCCTCCTCGGTCTGATTCCATCCGAGGGAGAAGCGGACGCTGGCAAAGGCCTCACGTGGGCTGAGCCCCATGGCAACGAGGACGCGCGAGGGCTTAGCGCTCCCGGTGCTGCAGGCGGATCCGCCCGAAGCCTGGATGCCTTGACGATCGAGCTCGAGAAGCAGGGCTTCCGATTCGATGTTCGCAAAACAGAGATTGGAGGTGTTCGGGACCCGCTCGGTCGGATGCCCGTTGATCCGGACGTCGACCAGTCCCGACAGGATCGCCTGCTCGAACCGGTCGCGCAGCTTCCCGACTCGGGCCCCATACTGTTCGACCCGCTCCGCCGCAAGCTCGGCAGCTCGACCCATGCCGACGATCGCTGCGACGTTCTCGGTGCCCGCGCGCCGACCGCGCTCCTGGCTCCCTCCCCACAAAAAGGGGCGAAAGGGGACGCCGTCCCGAACGTAGAGGGCACCCACGCCCTTGGGGCCCCCGAACTTGTGGGCGGAGACCGAAAGGAAGTCGACGGGAATCTCGGATACGTCGACGGGCACCTTGGCGGTCGCCTGGACGGCATCGGTGTGAAAGAGCACCCCGTGGGCTCGGCAGATCTCGCTCACCTCCCGAATGGGAAAGAGCACCCCGGTCTCGTTGTTCGCCGTCATGACGGAGACGACCGCCGTCTCCGAGCCGATCGCTCGAGCCACCTCTGCGGGGTCGAGCCGCCCGTCGGCTCCGACCGGGATCCATCGGACGCGGTACCCGTCCTTCTCCAGCTCCTGGCAGAGACGATAGATGGCCGGATGCTCCACCAGGGTGGTCACCAGCTCCCGCTTTCCCGAGGTGCGGAGGGCTGACCAGAGAGCGGTATTGTCAGACTCGGTGCCCCCACCTGTGAAGAGGATCTCCTCCTCGCGGCCGCCCAGAAGCCGCGCGACACGCCGCCGGGCCGACCGGAGGGCTTGCTTGGACTCCTGCCCCAGGGAGTAGGCGCTCGAAGGGTTGCCGTAATAGACGGAAAGGAAGGGGACCATCTCCCGAGCCACCTCGGGCAGTACCGCCGTCGTCGCATTGTGATCCAAGTAGATCGCTCGCCTGCTCACGCCCTGCTCCTAGATACTCCGCCCGTCCATTCCCCTGGCGGGATGCGGGGAGCCCGCACTCCTGCACCAGAGGAAACACTTTCGGAGCGGAGGCGCCGCTTGTCAATCCTCCTCCCATCGGGAGCCCGGCAGGCCCTCAGCCGAGTCCCAGGCCGAAGGCGACCAGTCCCGCGCCGATCGCGAGCGCGCCCCAGGCGGCGATCCGCAGGAGGGTCGAATGGAGCAAGGGCTCGCAGACCCGATCTCGGAAGAGATGGGGGAGGCAGACGAAGAGGATCCCGGCGATTACCCAAAGATAGGCGAGGAGCACCACGGCGATCTTCCCGGGACGATCGCTCAGGAAGGCGGCATCGAGCAGGACGTTCGCCCCCAGCAGCAGGAGGATCGAAAACCCACGGACCGAGGGAAAATCGTCGAGGAGCCAGATTGCAAGCGCCCCGAGCGTCAAGGATGCGAAGAAGAGACCCGAACGGATCCATGCATACTCCCCGAGGTCGATCGTGGCGCAGAGCGTCGCCGCCCAGGCGGTACCGGCCCCCAGCAGGATCCGTCCGAGGGTGCGGTTCCTTGGGAAGCGCTGCAGGAACCCCTGGGTTCCCACAGGGAAAAAGAGCGCCAGCCCTCCGCCCAGGACGTGGAGCAGGCCGACGAGCAGAGCCACCGGGCTCAAGGGAACGTGGTAGATCATCTCTGCCTCATGTCGGCTCCTGCTGCGTAATGCAGTGGAGGCCGCCAAATCCCCACACGAGGTCGCGAGCGGCCACGGGGACCGCCGGACGGTCGCGCACGAGCGCACCCAAGATCTCCCCCGCTACGGCGTCCATGGGATCACCGAAGGCCGGGTAGAGCAGGGCGTCGTTGGCAAAGTAGAAGTTTGCGTAGGACGCGGGAAGCCTCGTCTCCCCTTCGTAGATCGCCGACGGCATCGGAAGCGCGACCACGCGCAGGCGTGCGGGGCCCCTTTCCGCCTCCGCCAGCAGCCGGGCGAAGTTCTCTTCGAGCGGGCCATGGTTCGGATCCTGGGGGTCCTGGGCGCGCACCGCCACGATGGTGGATCGATCGACAAAACGGGCGATCTCGTCGACATGGCCATCGGTGTCATCGCCCACGATTTCCCCCTCGAGCCAGATGACCCGATCCGCACCGAGATAGTCGCGCAGCGCCGCTTCCATCCGCTCCCGCGTCATTCCCGGATTGCGGACCGGATCGAGGAGGCAGCGGGTGCCCACGAGGAAAAGCCCCTCTCCGTTGGTGTCGATCGCCCCTCCTTCCAGGACGATCCCGGGCTCGAAGCAGCGCATCCCCAGGAAGGAGGCGGCCCGCTGTGGCACCAGGTCGTCCAGAGAATAGGGCGGATACTTCTTCCCCCAGGCATCGTAACCCCAGTCGACGATGGCGGTCTCCCATCCGTTTTGCACGAAGATCGGTCCGTGATCGCGACACCAGGGCTCGTAGGCGGGACTCTCGTAGAGGAGGACCCTCCGTCCGATCGCAAGGCCTCTTGATTCGAGGAGCTCCTGGATCGATCGTCGCTGCTGGCGGGAAAAACAGTTGATCCGGACAAGCTCCCCAGAAGAAAGGAGCCGGACCAGATCGGCCCAGAAGGAGGCCATGGCCTTCTCCTTCCCGGGGAAGCTGATCCCCTCCTCGCGCGGCCAAGTCAGCCAGGTCGCACGGTGCCGCGCCCACTCGGCCGGCATGCGGAAACCGAATCTCCGAGGGATCGGCTCCCGGCTCCTCCCCTGCCGCTCGCGACCACTCTCCTCCACTACGTATTTCGTGCTCACTCCAGGAAGCGCGCGGCAATTCCTCCGTACGCATCGATGCGGCGATCACGGAGGAAGGGCCAGTGAACCCGAACGGATTCGATCAGGCCAAGGTCGAGATCGGCCAGGAGCAGCTGCTCCTCCCCCGAGGCTTCCGCGACGATCCGGCCCATCGGATCGGCCACGAAGCTCCGTCCCCAAAACTCGATCGCGCGTCCATCCGGGCCTTCCTCCCGCCCGACGCGATTCACCGCAGCGACGAAGCAGCCGTTGGCGATGGCATGGCTTCGCTGGATGGTCCGCCAGGCGTCGACCTGTGCCGCCCCTTCGCTCTCCTTCTCGTGCGGATGCCAGCCGATCGCGGTCGGGTAGAAGAGCACCTCCGCCCCCTGCAATGCGGTCAGCCGGGCCGCCTCGGGATACCACTGATCCCAGCAGACGAGCACACCCAGGCGTCCCACGGACGTCGGCCAGGCGCGAAACCCGAGATCTCCGGGGGTAAAGTAGTATTTCTCGTAATACCCGGGATCGTCCGGGATGTGCATCTTCCGGTAGCAGCCGAGCAGCCTCCCCTCCGCGTCGATCACGACCGCCGTGTTGTGGAAGAGGCCAGGAGCGCGCCGCTCGAAGAGGGAACCGATCACCACGGCCTTGGCCTTTTGCGCCTGGCCCTGCAGAAAGCGGACGGTTGGACCGTCGATCGCTTCGGCCCATGCGAAGGCCTCGAGACGCTCCTCCTGACAGAAGTAGGGGGTGGCAAAGAGCTCCTGGGTGCAGATGATTCCCGCCCCGTGCTCGGCCGCCTCCCCAAACAGCCTTTCCTGCCGACGAAGGTTGCCCTCACGGTCGGTGCCCGCTCTTGCCTGGAGAAGCGCCACGCGCACTCGATTCGGGGATGGCATCGGTTCTCGCAGCATGTTGACAGGGAGCCTCTTTACGTGGGAGCGGATTGCCTTCTCATGCTGATTTTCGGGCGGCCCGCCAAGCCTTTTTTCTGTTCTGGCTACCTCGCGAATCCACCGGATGCGCATTCCAGGCTTGGCCACGAACGTCAACGCTGCTTCACTCCTATGCGAGAATGAGAGACGGGAAGACAAGGCTGGCAGTATCCTCCCTCTGGATTCTTCTGCTCCTTCCGCTCGCGGGATGCGCCAGCATGAGCCCCATTCCGGACTCCCTGCGCAAACGAGCCAAAGGTCAGCCGCTTCTTTCACAGATCGCAGCCGATCCGGCCGCCTACCAGGGCCGAATCGTCGTCTTTGGTGGCCGGATCATCGAGACCCGCCTTTATGAGAAGGAGAGCCTGGTGCTCATCTCGCAGCGGTCGCTGACCCAGCACGACGAGCCGGTCCGAACCGCAGAATCCGGCGGTCGGATCCTCGCCGAATATCCGGGGCGTCTCGACCCGGCCGTCTACAGCCCGGGCAAGAGGATCACCGTGGCCGGGCGGGTCCTCCCCACTCCGCCTCTCTCCCACGGCCCGACCATTCGGATAGAAGGCATTCGCTTCTGCCTCTGGCCGCATGAGCCCAAGGTGATCGAAGACGTGCAGAAGAAGGAGCTCGCCGCCTACGGCTCGATCGACGAATACGGAGCCATCGAGCAGTACTGGAATCCCGTCGGCTGGGAGCCGACCGTCACGGGGTGGGGCAGCGGCTGGTGGTAGGGTTTCCTCCAGGGCGGGCTCTTAGGAGCCTTCCCAAAGCGGCTCCTCTCTCTCGCGCAGGACGCGGGCGGCGGCGGCACGAATGGTGGCGATGGCCCCGCCCAGGCTCTCGGCAACCTCGGTAGCCAGAACACCTTCTTCGACTCCCCTTGCTTGGAGCAGCCGATCGGCGGCCTGTCCATGGAGCCAGACCCCCAGCTTTGCCGCCTCCCAGGAGGGTATTCCCTGGGCAATCAGCCCGGCCACCACTCCCAGGAGCGTATCCCCCGAGCCTCCGGCGGCCAAGCCAGGATTTCCGGTGGTGTTGTACCAGAACGGTTCTCCCTTCCGGACGACGAGCGTCCGCGTGCCTTTGAGGACGAGGGTCACCGGCAGCCTCTCGACGAGCTCGCGGGCGGCCTCTTCCCTCTCCTCGTCCTTGATCTCGCGCCCGAGGAGCCGCCCCATCTCTCCCGGGTGAGGGGTAAGGATCGCCGGAAAGCGGAATCGGTCGAAGAGCGCAGGATTCCTCGCCAGAAGGGTGAGAGCATCGGCATCGAGGACCATGGGGGATTCGTTCGCTTCCACCAGATCGGCGAGGAGCTCCTCGGCCGTCCGGTCCAGGCCCAGGCCCGGTCCGATCGCTACGGCGGTCGCCCGGGCGCGGTTCGCAGAGAGGAGCGAGAGGTCCGAGATCGGAAAGACCATCGTCTCCGGCAGGCACCGGGAGGCGACGATCGGATAGATCTCCTCCCGGACTCCCAGGGTCACGAGCCCGGCGCCGACCCGGTGGGCCGCATGCGCCGCCATGGCAGGAGCCCCGGTGAACCCTCGGGAGCCTCCCAAGAGGAGAACTCGGCCGAACTGACCCTTATGGGAGTGGGCACTTCGCCTCGGAAGCCACCGGGCGAGCTCCTCGGGAACGATCGCCTCGCTCGCGGCGCTCTCCTCCCCCGTCGAGAAGATCGGAACCACCTCGATCCGGCCGACGAAGCGGGAGAGGGCTTCCCGGAAGAGAAACTCCTTACCGTAGCCGATCGTCAGGGTGAGATCGGCTACCACGGCCGGAGAAGCCGGACTCGCTCCTTCCCAGAGCCCGGAAGGCGTGTCGATCGCGATCGTCCGCAAAAACCGCCTGGCCCGCTCGGAATTGAGGGTGGCCACGAGGTCGGCCAGCGCTCCCCGAAGCTCTCCGCTCATCCCGATGCCCAGAAGGGCGTCGAGGACCAGATCGGCCGCCCCCCACGGCGGGGGAGAGCCGGAGGGGGCCGTTCGTCCGCCCTGGCGCTCCCACTCCGCCAGCTGGCGGGCGCAGAGTGCGCCTAGCTCCGCCTTCTCCGAGGAGAGGAATACCGTCGCCTCCCAACCCGCTCGGGCCAGCCTCCGGGCAATGACGAGCCCATCGCCCCCGTTGTTGCCCCGCCCGATCAGGGCAAGAACCCGCCTCTTCCCCGGGAATGCCTCGAGAATCCGCTCAGCGCACCCCTTCCCCGCCCTTTCCATCAACTCTTCCTGCGAAACTCCGTCCGACATCTCCCGTTGCTCGATCCTGCGGATGGCTGCGGTGGAAAGGATGATCATCGTTTTCGTTGACTAGCGCCTGACGCTGGTCGAGAACAAGCGAGAAGTGGCTGCGCCTACGAAGGCAAAGCGGTGGGGCCGGGCTTGCGCCGCTCCCCGCCCTGCCCTATGGTGGCTCGAGAGCAGACGGCGGCCGTAGCTCAATGGTAGAGCTCCAGATTGTGGTTCTGGCTGTTGCGGGTTCGAGTCCCGTCGGCCGCCCCGGGCTCCATTTCGCGGGAGTCCCCGTCGGGCCCATTCCCAATGCCAGAACGGAGGCCAGCAGATCGATCCAGCATCGGCGATTCGCCTGCTTGGCGAGCCACTCTGAGTGGCGGGGCGTGCGCCTACGCTTGCTCAGGATTCGACCCGCTCCGAGAAGCCACCAGATGCGGATAGGCTTGCACCCAGGACTGCGGGACCGCCTGGGGGCGTCCGTCGGCAAGGCGCACCGTGACAAGGGTCTGACGGCAGCGCACGAGGAGTGCCGGCTCTCCCTCCTTCTGCACCGAGCTCTCGATGACGAAACGCAACCGTTCCAGCCGGGCCAGCTGCGATTCGATCAGCAGGCCCTCGCCGAGCCGGGCCGGCCGCAAGTAGTCGATCTCGGTCCGCACCAGGACGGGCACGATGCCCGACCTTCCCATTTCCCCGAGGCTCCAGCCGAGCTTCTCGGCCAGCTCCGAACGGGCCACCTCGACCAGGCGCAAGTAGGCCACGTTATGGACGACTCCGGCCGCATCCGTATCGAAGTAGTAGACTTTGAGGCGCGTCTGGATCCGGGGCTCGGGCGGCAGGCCGGTCATGGCTTTTTCTGCCACGATCGCGGAAGCGCCAAAAGGGGAAAAAGGGCCGAGAAGCTCTCTTCGGTACCAAGGAGTCTCGCCAGAAGGGAAGAATCGGGATAGAAAGTCGTCCATGTCCTGGCAGATTCGACCTCCGCTCCAGAAGATCGTTTCGGGCGGGCAGACCGGGGCCGATCGAGCGGCTCTCGATTGGGCGATTGCGCACGGCCTTTCCGTGGGAGGATGGTGTCCGCTCGGCCGGCGCGCCGAGGATGGCATGATCCCCGAGCACTACCCGCTCGAAGAGACCCCCAGAGACGATTATGCGGAGCGCACCTGCTGGAATGTGCGGGACAGCGAGGGAACGGTCATCTTCACCGTTGCTGCGGGGTTGAGTAGCGGCTCCCGCCTCACCGCGGAAGAAGCCGAGCGTCTCCGCAAGCCCTGGCTCCACCTGCACGGGAGTAGTGCGTGCCCGGCAGAGAGATTGCAGGCTTTCCTGGAAGAGCACCAGATCCGCGTGCTCAATGTCGCTGGCTCCCGCGGCAGCCGCGAGCCGGGCGTAGGCCGACTCGTCTGGCTCACCTTGGAGGAAGCCCTCGTTCCCTCGTTTCCCGCGCCAGATTTCCGGGCGGCGGGACGGACGGAGGGTTGGGGCACGAAGGGGGACGCGATCGAGATCCATGGGCTTTGGCTCGAAAGCCGGATCGGGATTACGGAGGCGGAACGGAGCCGGCCACAGCCTCTCCGGGTCTCCCTCCGCCTGGAAATCGACGACCTTTCCCGGGCCGCCCGTTCCGATCGCCTCGAGGAGACTCTCGACTACGACGAGCTCGCCCGCGAGGTCCGGCGCGTCGCCGCCTCCCCTCCCCGGAATCTCCTGGAAAGGTTGGCCGAGGAGATTGCGGAAGTCGTCCTTCGCCACCCGAAGGTGGGGAGCGTCTCGCTGATGCTCGAAAAGTTCCCGCTCCCCCATGCGGAAGGGGTTGCCATATCGCTGAGGCGCTTTCGCGGCGAAGCCCCAAGCGAGCCCGGGCGGAAAGCCACCCGAGCTACGGATTCGCTGTCGCAGCCGCTCCCGCTCCGCTAAGCTCTTTTGAGAGAATTGGATCATGAAGGTCTTGGTGACAGGCATGGTGGCCGGGATGAGCGACGCCGCCTATTTGCAAAAGGTCGTCGCCCTCGGGAAGGAGAATGGTAAGGAGATCCGGCTCTTCGATGCGGTGGGCGAGTTCACCAAGCATGGGAAAAAGCCGCTGGAACGTCTCTTGGGGACGACCGACTACGTCTTCGAGCTCACTCGCGAGCGGGAGTATGAGAAGATCGGCTACGAGATCGCCAAGCATGGATACCCCGATGTGATCGTGCGCCTGCCCGCGACCATCGAATGGAACCGGATCAACCGGAAGTTCAAGGACCAGCGGATCCTCCGGGATTTCATCGCCCCGGATGCGGTCGTGACCTTGATCGAAGCAGAGTGGGTCATCAAGAAGGAGCTGGAGTCTTGCGATCCACCCGATCGCTTCCTCCGGACCCTCAAGGAACGCCACCACACGATCTACGAGATTCTTTCCTGGATGAACGAGGAGGTTTCGCTCTCCGAGGATTGGGCACGGTATATGGGGATCCCCCATTACGTCCTCGCCGTCAACGAACCGGCGGATGCCCTCTACAAGCTGGTCCGCTATCCCAAGCCGTGGGTGGTCTACGTCAGTTACTCGATGACGCATGCCGAGTCGGCGATGCGGCGCACAGTCGACGACGTGATCCACCGTCTGCGGGAGTACGCGGTCGTCATCGATCCGCAAACGGTCGAGATCGCCCGCGAGTTCGACTCTCCCATCGATCGCGAGGTCATCTACGCCTATACCGTCCACCGCGACCTGCACTGGTATGTGGGCAAGGTCCATGCTGTCGTTGCGATCCACCCCTATCCGGAGCGCCCGCCCCTTTCCGCAGGCATGATGGATGAGCTCGGTCATGCCCGGGACTACATGAAGGCCCGCTACATGATCTTCCCGGGAGGGTTCTCTCCCTTCACCACCGACTCCTACGTGGAAAAGGGGCACCTCTTCGAATCCGCCGACGAGTTCTTCCGCTATTTGGAGGAGGTCGAAAAGCGCCCGAGATTCACCGAACGGCTCGAGGTGCAGGGCGAGATTGGCTTCGCGGCCAGCAAGGAGTCCGCAAGATGAGGCTGGCCGGGAAAGGCTCGGTCTGTGGCGAGCACGGGAAGTGGGTCTCCCGCTCATCCCAAGGAGAGGGACGATGACCACCGTGGCTCCCCCCCTCGACGAAACGGGCCGGAAGCTCGCCTCCCGGATCGACCACACTCTCCTGCGACCCGATGCCACCTCGGCCATGATCGCTCAGCTCTGTCGGGAAGCCGCCACCTATGGATTCTATGCGGTCTGCCTCCACCCTCTCTGGCTCGGGGAAGCACGACGCCTGCTCTGCGGAAGCGGGGCCCGCCTCTGCACGGTGATCGACTTCCCGCACGGTGCGTCAAGCCTCCGGATGAAGGCGTCCGCCGCCGAGATCGCCGTCCAGGAGGGGGCAGACGAGCTCGACATGGTGATTCCCTTGGGCGCCGCCAAGAGCGGCGACTGGGACTGCGTCGAAGCCCATGTCGCCGCCGTAGTGGAGGCGGCGGCTGCTCGCCCGGTCAAGGCCATCCTCGAAGTCGGGGCGCTCTCGGAAACGGAAATTCGCTCGGCCTGCCTCTGCGCCGCCCAAGGGGGGGCGGCCTTCCTCAAGACCTCCACCGGCTTCGGCTTTGGGGGCGCCACCCCCGAAGTGGTCGCGCGGATGCGCTCGCTGGTCGGCCCGGAGGTACAGATCAAGGCTTCGGGGGGGATTCGCGATCGGACCACGGCGCTCGCCCTCTTGGCCGCCGGAGCGACACGGCTGGGCACCTCCTCGAGCGTGGCGATCGTGCACCCGGACCGGGGATGAACGCACCCAATGTCGTCCAGAAGCTTGTCGAGATCGGAGACGCCGCGCTGGCGCTGGAGGAAAGGTTCCGGAGCTCGATCGAAAAGGTCCACCCCCACCACCGGGCGAGCGCACGCAACCTGGTGCACTACCTGGCCCTTCGCCGTTTCGACTTGCGCCCGCTCCAAGAAGAGCTGGCCGACCGGGGCCTCTCTTCGCTCGGCCGAGCGGAGGCTTGCGTGCTCTTCAGCTTGCAGGCGGTCTTGCGGGCCCTGGGGGAGGAGCTTCCCGCACGCCTGATCCGTGCCGATCCCGCTCCGCTCTCCCGACTCGAGAGCGCCCAGCTCCTGCAGGCGCACACGGTCGCTCTGCTGGGCCCCAAGCCCTCGGGTCGAAGCTCGGCCATCATGGTAACGATGCCGACCGAAACGGCCCACGATCCCGAGCTCACCCGGCGGATTCTGGGGGCGGGGATGGACATCGCGCGAATCAATTGCACGCACGATAGCGAGGCCGTCTGGCTGCGGATGGTGGAGAACCTTCGGCGGGGGGCCCAGGAGGCGAGTCGGACGATCCGCATCATCATGGACCTCGCGGGACCGAAATTGAGGACTGGAGGCATCCGCCATGGACCGCGCTTCTGCCATTGGAAGCCCGCAAGCGATCGGTTCGGACGGTTGATCGAGCCCGCTCGGATCTGGCTCGCGACGGAGGGGAGTGGCCGCCGCGCGCCCGAAGGAGTCTCGGCGGCGCTGCTTTTCCCCGAGGAATGGCTGCAGCGGCTGGCTCCCGGAAAGGAAGTTCTCTTTTTCGACATCCTGGGCAGACCCCGTTCGCTCCGGATCGTAGAGCGGGTCCAAGACGGGTTGCTCGCGGAATCTCGCCAGGGCGCTACGGTGTCGGAGGAGACGGCCTTCGTTCCTTTCGATCCGACTCCCAGCCTTGAGCATCTGGACCAGCGGGCCGCCTTTGCCCGCGCGCTCGGCGACGCCAGCTCGTTCCTGCTGCTTCGGCGGGGAAGCCGCATCCGCTTGATTCCTGCGGGTTCCAAGGGCTCTGCCGCCAGGGGGAGGAGGCCGCTTCCGGCCATCGAAATGGAGCCGGCCGAGGCCTTGCGCTCCCTCCGCAAGGGCCAGACCATCTGGTTTGACGACGGGCGTATCGGGGGGGTCATCCGCTCCGCCACGACGACGGGAGTGGTGGTCGAAACGACCCGCGCGCGCCTGCAGGGGGAAAAGCTCGGACCCAACCGCGGAATCAATCTCCCCGAGACCGACCTCGCCCTCCCTCCCCTTTCCGCAAAGGATCGCTCTCTCCTTCCTTGGATCCTCGAGCACGCCGATGGGATCGGGCTCTCCTTCGTGCGCAGTCCCGCCGACGTTGCGACGCTGCAGGAAGCGCTCCGCCAAGTTGGCGGAGAAGAGCTCCCGATCGTGGTCAAGATCGAAACCCGGAAGGCGTTCGAATCCCTCCCGGCAATTCTGCTTACCGCGATGCAAAGCCCTTCGGTCGGGGTCATGATCGCCCGGGGCGACCTGGCGGTCGAATGCGGCTACGAACGACTCGCGGAGGTCCAGGAGGAGATCCTCTGGGTGGCGGAAGCCGCCCATCTACCCGTGATCTGGGCGACGCAAGTCTTGGAAACTCTCGCGACAACCGGGCTCCCCTCCCGGGCGGAAGTCACCGATGCGGCCATGGCCGAACGCTCGGAGTGCGTGATGCTCAACAAAGGGCCCCACATCGAAGAGGCTCTGTACTTCCTGCACGATGTCTTGCAGCGGATGGCAGCGCACCAGACAAAGAAGCGTTCGATGCTCCGCCACCTGCATCTAGCCGATCTCTTCGAGGAAGGCAGCGGCCCAACCGCCAAGCATGCTCATTCGCAGAAAGCGCGATCCCGCCGAGCTACGCGGCAAACCGGGCAAGAACCTCGTCCTTGTCGAGCTTCGTCAAGTCGGCGGGAATCGTCTTGACGAGCCTTTCCCGGGTTGAGGCGGAGAGCTTCTCGAGCAACCGGGGGAGCACTTCGGCGCCAGCGGCCAAGCCCCAGCGCTTGCCCTCACCGCTCTCTCGATGAAGAACCGACTCGATCTCCCGGGCGAGCTGGCAGAGCAACCGCTTGCGGATTTCCAGCGCAAGGTTGTGCTCCTCTCCAGCCGGACGGCCGAGCGCAACCTTTCCCGTCCGAACCGAATAACGGCCCGGCTCGTCGGTCTCGAGATCGCCGAGCTTCTTGTGCGCTTCCGGAAGGAGTTGATCTGCGAGGATCTGAATATGGGTCTTCCCGGAAAGCTCGTCGACCGACACCCGATATGCCTTCAGGCGCCCCAAGTCCGCAGTGATTAACGTGTCTATCCGCATGAGATCTTCCGCCTGGTCCAATCGTTGGTTTCGTTCCTCCTGCTCCCGACCGATTCTTCCGGACCGGATTTCGAGCCAATTCCGCCTAGGCTATGGGCTTTTGGCTCCGCTCGTCAAGACACCAGAAGTGGAGATCCCATTGACGGGGAGTGCCCGAGGGGATAGCCTGGATTCTCCCCTCCGCTCCCTGGCGGAGCGGAATCTCTTCGATCGATGAAAGCCATGGTTTGGGACGGGCCGGGAAGCCGTCTTGTCGAGCGCGATCTGCCGACGCCGGAACCGGGGGAGGGAGAGCTGCTCCTCCGGGTCCGGGCCTGTGGCGTCTGCCGGACCGACCTCCACGTCATCGACGGAGAGCTGCCCCAGCCGAAGCGGCCGCTCATTCCCGGTCATGAGGTCGTCGGGACAGTCGTCCGGTCGGGTCCGGGGGCCCGGCGATTCTCCGTAGGAGAGCGGGTAGGAGTCCCTTGGCTGGGCAAGACCTGTGGGGAGTGCCGTTTCTGCCGCACTGGCCGGGAAAATCTCTGCGAACATCCGGAATTTACGGGTTACACCCGCGACGGCGGCTATGCGGAGTATCTGCTGGCCGATGAGCGATTCGTCTTTGCTCTGCCGGAGGGATACGCGGACGGGGAAGCCGCCCCCCTTCTATGCGCCGGGCTCATCGGCTACCGATCCTACCGGAAGGCGGAGGGGGCACACCGGCTCGGGTTCTATGGATTCGGCGCGGCGGCGCATCTGCTCGTCCAACTCGCCGTGGCCCAAGGCAAGGAGGTCTATGCCTTCACCCGCGCAGGCGATGCCGCAGCACAAGCCCTGGCCCGGGAGCTGGGAGCGGTCTGGACGGGCGCCTCCACGATGCCACCCCCCGATCCCCTCGATGCGGCCATTCTCTTCGCCCCGGTGGGTGATCTCATCCCGGCCGCCCTGCGGGCCGTCGATCGAGGTGGGAAGGTCGTCTGCGCAGGAATCCACATGAGCCACATCCCCTCCTTCCCCTACCGCCTGCTCTGGGAAGAGAGGGAGATCGGCTCCGTAGCCAATCTGACGCGGGAGGACGGCGAAGAATTCTTTTCCTTGGCACGCCGCGTCCATTTTCGTACTCATATCCACTCGTACCCGCTCTCGCGGGCGAACGAGGCACTCGATGCCCTCCGGGAGGGCCAAATTGCCGGTGCGGCCGTTCTATTCCCGGACAGATGAACCAGACGGATCGAATTTCCGGAAAGGGGAGCCCCTTTCCCGTCAACGAGTAAACAGACCCTGGAGGCAAATGACCGAAGTCCGAGTAAAAAAAGGTGAATCGATCGATAAGGCCCTGCGGCGGCTCAAGCGCAAGCTGGACCGCGAAGGCACTCTACGCGAAGTACGAGCGCGACGCTCCTTCGAGAAGCCTTCCGACCGCCGTCGGCGCAAGGCGAAGGAAGCTCGACTGAAAGTGTTCACCTTCCATCTTGGCGCTCGCTAGAGCCGGCCGATCCTCCCGCATCCCCTGCTCCCTCTCCCGGGGGGTGCTCCGTCAAGAAGAGCCCGATTTCCAATCGATGGGCGGAAAGCCCTGGGTTGGGGTTGGACCCGACTCCGGCCGCCGCGCGATTCTCGGCTCCACGGCAGGAGGCTGTGACCCGACCGGCGGCAAGATGCTCTCCGTCCACCAGGACCCGGGCCACGGCCGCCGAGCGCAACGAGGAGAGTCCCCAGTTGGACATGGGATTCTTGCGAGCGCCCGGGGCTGCCTGGGCCAGGGGGGCTGCTGGCGTAGGGTCGACAAAGCCCACGATCCGCACTTCTACGGCTCCCGAGAGCGGCTGCAAGCCGGCCGCCACCTCGTGAAGAAGCGCTTGTCCGGGAGCTCCGATCTTGAGGCCTGGGCCAGGAAAGAGAACGCGATAGTCGAGGGCGATGACGACCCCGCTCTCCTGCGGGAGGATGGCGGCTTCCTTGGCGAGGACTCGAGCGGCGAACGCCTTGTCCAGCCTCTCCTCCAGGGTCCGAAGTTCCAGGGTCCCCGAGGGCGTTCGCGTGCGCGGTTTCTCCTGGATCGCTTCCCCGGCTCCGTTCACCGCAGCGGTCTGTCCCAGGAGATCCTGTTGGAGCCGCAGAAGGCTGCCCGTTTGACTGAGCTCGGTTTGTAGCTGGTCGACGACCGAGCGCAGCTTCTGGTTCTCGCTCCGCAGAAGCTCCGAGTCCCCTTGCAGGGCGCGTGCCTCGCGGTCTCGAGCCGTAAAATGGTCGTAGAAGTGGAAGGTGCTGATGCCGAGGAAGACGGAGACGCTGATCCAGAAAAGGAGGCCGCCGATCCCCCCGTAGGGCACCACACTCGGACGTGCCTTAGGAACGTCGACCGGGATCACGACCGGCTTCTGGCTCTCCATGTCCGTCATCGCGAGGTTCCTCCGATCGGGCGCATCCGAAGGAGAAGCAACGTCCGATCGCAGCCTCTAATTTGGACCGGCTCCGATCGTTTTCTCAACGGGTCCTCCGGGAGCGCGCTCCGTCGACGACGTTTCGAGCGTGACCGAGGGGGAGCCGGGGGCTCCTCCCGGATTGTCTGGAGGCCGCTCGTCGGCGAGCAGCGAGAAGCGCTTGATTTTCCCGTTTCGGGAGACGGCAACGGTGATCGGCTGGCCGACCGGAGCATAAAAGGAGGCATCCACCACGTCCGACAGACGGTGGACCGGTTTCCCGTTGATCCGCTCCAGGCGATCTCCTTCCTGCAGTCCGCTCGCCTTCCCCGCCGAGTTCGGAAAGAGTCGGGTAACGATGACCGTGCTCTGCGTCCGGTCGTCTCCGACCCGAGCCACGCCGACCCCCGCCCATGCGTAGCGGACCCGCCCATACTGCCGCATGTCGCCGATCACGCGCGTCGCAGCCTTTCCGGGCAACGCGTAGGCCCATCTTCCCTCGTTCACAACCATGCTAACAACCCCGACAACCAAGCCCTGCAGGTTGAGGAGCGGTGCTCCGAGCTCTCCCGGGCTGACAGTGATGTCGACGCGCAAGTGGGAGACGCAAAAGAGACGGTCCTGAAACTGCCGGTCCGCCCCCAGCACGACACCCACGATCGGGGAGGCCGAGAGATTGAAGGGGTATCCCACTCCCACGACAAACGATCCCGGCGCCATCTCGGTTCCCGAGGCAAACCGGAGAAAGGGCGTGGCGCGGCTCGATTGAGTCCGCAGAAGGGCCAACCCGCTGCGGCTATCCTGCCCGACCAGAACGGCGGGCAGCACGCCGCTCTCCGACTCCACCCGAATTTCTTGTCCTTGAGAGACCAGATCCGAAAGGGTGACGACCGTGCCAGTGGCATCGATGAAGAAGCCACTACCGACCGTCTCCGTCGAGTCGTGCCGTACCCGGACGCGGACAGCGCCATTCCGTGCGCTGCCGAACACCCGGCTCACCTCCGAGCCGAGAGTGGCGACCGATTCCTGCCATGCCAAGCAGGAAATCGCGCTCGACCAGAAGAGAAGAACGGCGCTAAGGGAAAGCTTAAAAGTCAACGCTGGCTTCATACCGGACGGGAAGCACACTCACGAACGATCGTCCTCCATTCTCCCGGTCTTTTGCCTTGGTTGTCCTCTCCTCCCCGACTCCCGACGCCGCTCTCGGCGCGACGATGGACGGCTCCCCGTCCCCTCTCAAGTTCCAGAGCAGATCCGGACCTGTGCTGACGAGATGAGCCGGCGAAGGCGAGGTCGCAAGCGCCACCTGCCGTGCAGCTGGAGTCAGGCGCTCGTGCTGCAGAGCGAAGCCCACAACCGCGGCGAAAAGGACTGCCGGGAGGGCCAACCGAACGAGCAGCGGGCGCACCTCCGGGAGCGAGGGAGCGATCAGTTCCGCAAGCCGATCCCACCAGCGAGGCCGACCAACGAGCTCCTGACGCAACCGGCGATGCACCTGCCCGAGCATTCCTTCGAAATATTCGGGGGTCGCCTTCTCCGCCAGACGATGACCAAAAAAGATTCGCAACTGCTCGTTCAATTTCGTCTCGCTCTCTTGCCGTCCCTTCATCGTTGACTCCAAACTTTGCTCCGTCGGCGACGACGGCGTCAAACATAATTACGCAGCAACTCCCGCAAACGTTTATGGGCGTAAAAGAGCCGGGAACGAACCGTCCCTTCGGAGCAGCCCACGATTTTGCCGATTTCGGCATGGCTCAACCCTTCGATGTCGAAGAGGGTAACGACGGCCCGGTGGGCCTCGCTCAACTGTTGGAGCGCTTGCTCGAGCTCCTGATGCAGCTCTTGAAGCTCGATCTTCCGCAGAGCTTCCTTTCCCGCCGACTCGTCCACGAACGCCTCGGGCGTCCTTTCCTCGTCTTCTCCACCGCCGGAGGAGCCGCCGGCCAGCCGCAAGCGGGCGAACTTTCGCCGGTGGCTGATCGCTGTATTGATTGCGATCCGGTAAATCCAGGTGTAAAAGGAGGCTCCGATCCGAAAGCGGCCCATATTGCGGTACGCCTTCACAAACGTTTCCATGAGAACGTCATTGGTGTCGTCGTGATGGAGCAGGACGCCATAGATCACGCGATAAAGGCGCGCTTGATACCGCTTGACAAGCTGGTCGAACGCGCCAAGATCCCCGTTCTGCAAGGAGAGGACGAGCTCGCGATCCGTAGGCTCTCGTATCGGAGTATCCGGCGTGGGTTTTTCCATGCAAGATCAGAAAAGAGCTGACGCAGATAGCTTAGTCTCACCGAATCGAGAATCAACGTCTTCCTTCGCCTCGGCGCCCGCCCCGATCGATTCGTTGGCTCCCGGCTTGGCATCCCCTGCTGCGGTCAAGAGGATCGACGCCGCCGCGCTCCGGGCCGCGGCCAAGCGTTTGCCCCTCCTTCTCGCCGGCAACCGGGATGCCACCCCCCTTCCGGCTCCAACGGGGAGCTCTCCTTTTTCGAGCTCTCCGATCACGCGAGGCCCAACAGCCCCTCCGGAGGCTCCCGCTCTTACGACCGCCGTGGGGCCCGTGAAGACGCCACCTCCGATTCCTCCGCCTCCGCCACCTCCTTCCCTGCCCCAAGCCTCTGCTCCTCCGCCACGCGCGCCGATGCCGCCGGGGCGAGTGGCCTCGAAGATCTACGCTTGGTCCCTCTGGTTCGCCGCCCTCGTCGTGGCGGTCCAAGGACTGGCACTCCTTTCGGTATTCTGGCTCCGCCACCGGATCAAGGGTGACACGCACGCGCCCGCTCTCCTGTTCCCCGCGGTCGCCGCGAATGCGGCACAGGGTCCGCCGATTCCATCGCTCCTCGCTCCCCGCCCTCCCGTTCCATCGACCCATTACGACGGGCATTCCCTCTCCCTCGTGCTCGATCCACGCCCGACCGGAGGACGTCTGGCCCCTCCCGCGCTGACCAACCGAGAGCGGGTCACCGCTTTGCTTCAGGAAGCGAAGCGGTTCAAGAACGAGGGCGACCGGGAGCTCACGCGTGCCGCCCTCTCCCGGGCGGAGGATCTCGATCCGCAAAATCCGGCCATCCTGGAATGGCAGGGCGAACTAGCCGAGGAAGAGAAGAATCTTTCCCGGGCGACGGAGTACTGGAGTCGGCTCGTTTCGATGGGACCCGCCGCGGGGGCATCCTACGAAAGAGCCCGCAGCCACCTCGAGGAAGCGGCGCAAGCGGAAGGGATGGACTCGAGCGAAACGGCCTTTCTTCATCGGGCCAAAACGCCCCTCCAGCTCCTCGGAGTCGAACGGAGCAGCGGTAACGGCAGCCCGTTCGGTCAGCAACTGGTCTTCCGCTTCCGCATCGGAGCCGACTCCCGGACGAAGATCGCGCTCGGTCAAATCAGCTATCAGTTTTACGCTTATGATCAGATCGACGCGGGCATCATCGTGCCGACCAATGCCGAGGTGACCGCCGGATTCGAGAATGCCTTTCCGCGCTGGGGAGGCAATCGCGCCGAGGTTCTCCGGGTGACCTATCGCCTCGATCATCCCGTCCCGCACCAGCGCTTCTATGGCTATGTCTTTCGCCTCTTTTACAGCGGGATCCTGCAGGCTCAGCGAGCCGACCCGCCCGAGCTGCTCTTGCGCTTGCCCACCGCGAAAGGGAAGTGAGCCTTCCCCGGGGGAAGGCCCAAGACCAGGCTTCGGGCAGCGGAGAAGACGTCCCGCCTAGTTCGGCCGACCTTCCGAAGCGCAGGTGCCCGCTGGGGATGCTTCGGGCACCGCAGGAGCGTTTTTCGCCAGCGTGCGCCTGCCGATTCCCGGCAGCTCCGCCTTCCGCATCTTGCTCGGGCGGGCGGCTATCGCCAAAACGCGGGCCGCGGCCCGGGCGCTCGCCCCCGGGGCGGCGATCGGCCGCAGGGTCTCTTGCATCGCCCGAATCATGCGATCGCGCTCGTCGGGCTTGGCCAACAGCTGCAGCGCCGCTTCGGCGATGGCACCCGGCGTCACTCTTTCGTGGACGAGCTCCGGGACGATCTGCCGGTCGGCCAACAGGTTGACCATGCTCAAGAAGCGGACCTGGACCACCCGCTTGGCTACGCTGTAGGTAATGGGGTTGGCCTTGTAGACGAGGAGCTGCGGGGTGCCTACTGCCGCGCATTCGAGCGAAGCCGACCCGGAGCAGAGGAGCGCCAGATCGCATCGGGCCAGATGGGAAAGAGCGTAACCGACGCGAAGGCGGACCGTGCCGCTCGGCCTGTAGAGACCCAAGGCCTCGCGGACGCAAGCCTCTCGGCGCGCATCGGGGGTAATCCAGAGAAAATCCAAGTCATCCCGTTGCCGTTCCATCTCCGCAGCCGCTTCCAGAAGCAGCGGCAGATGACGCGCAATTTCGCTTTCCCGGCTCCCGGGCAGGAGCGCGACCGTCATCCGGCCCGAGTTCCGCTCCTCCGTCTCGTTGTCCAGGAGGCGGTCCCAGAGCGGATGCCCCACCCAGGATACAGCGAGCGGGCTCCCCCGATGGACATACCACTCCTTTTCGAACGGGAAGAGGACGAGGAGCTCATCGACGGATTCCGACAAAAGCTCGGCGCGCCCGGACTTCCAGGCCCATACCTGGGGGCTCACGTAATAGATCAGCTTCACCGAGGGAAAACGGCGGCGCAGCGCCCCAGCCAGCCGCAGGTTGAAACCGGGGTAGTCGATCAGCACCACCGCGTCAGGCCGAGCGGCCTCGATTTCCCGGATCAGGCGACGGAAGATCTTCCGCAGGTCCGGGTAGTGGCGCAACACCTCCACGAGGCCGACGACCGCATGCTTCGTGAGGTCAACACTCTGCCGTTGACCCGCAGCCGCCATCTTGGGCCCTCCGGCGCCGCGGCAAATCACTCCCGGCTCTTGCCGCCGGAGCGCTTCGATCAAAAGCGCTCCCAGGGTATCGCCGCTCGGCTCGCCGGCAACCAGATAGAACTTTCTCCTGCGGTACGACCTCGTCATGGAGACGTCATTCCCTCACCGATCCGATCCGAAATCTGCATCGCCAGGTCCAGGGCCGCAACCCCCTTTCCTCCATCCACGAGGGGTGTCATCTGGGAACGGACACAGTCGATGAACGAGGCGATCTGGAGCCGAAGAGGCTCATCCCTTTCGATCGGGATCGGCTCCCGTTCGATCCTCCCGTCCTTCTTGCGATAGATCTCCCCACACTGCTCCCCGTAGTTGAGGGAGAGGTAGGCGTCATCCTGAAAGATGCGGATCTTCCGCATCTTTTCCGGGCTGATCCGACTGCAGGTCAAATTCGCAACCGCTCCCCCGGCGAATCGGAGGCGCGCGTTGGCGATATCCTCGGTCGGGCTCAGGACGGCCACCCCAACCGCGTCGATCGAGGCCACCGGCGCCCGAACCAGATGGAGGACGATCTCCAGGTCGTGAATCATCAGGTCGAAGACGACGCCGATCTCGGTATTCCTCCCAGGATAGGGACAGAGGCGGTGCGCCTCGATGAACCGGGGAGCGCGAAGAAGCGGCTCCATGGCCTGGAAGGCGGGGTTGAACCGTTCCACGTGGCCTACCTGCAGCAGCAGGCCCTTCTCGCGTGCCAGAAGGACCAACCTCCGCGCATGCTCCACTTGATCCGCGATCGGCTTCTCGACGAGCACATGGCAGCCCATCTCCAGGCACACCGCGGCAACCGGGAAGTGCGTTCCGGTGGGGGTTGCGATCGTCACCGCCTGAGAGCTCGCGGCAAGCTCCTCTACAGAACGAAACCGCTCCGTTCGATAGAGCTCTGCTACTTCTCGGCAGCGCTGGGCATCGACATCGAAGACGCCGACCAGCTTGGTTTGAGGAAGCTCCGAACAGATACGGGCGTGGTGCCGACCGATATGGCCGACCCCGATCACCCCAATCTCAATAGGCTGCATCATGCGTTTTCTCCATCCTCCTGCATTCCGTAAAGAGAAATTCCCAGCTCCTGGGCGAGCTGGACGACCGTCTCCTTCTCCAGGATCAGCGTCTTTCCCGCCTCGCAGACGATGAGCGCCACCCCCGACTTGCTGGCCATCTCGATCGTCTGTCGTCCGATCACCGGCACGTCGAATCGAAAGTCCTGGTCCGGCTTGCTCACCTTGATTAAAACGGCCTTGCCGCGCCCGAGGCCGCCCCCGCGCTCCAGGGTCTTGTCGGTGCCCTCGAACGCCTCCACGGCCAGCACCGTGCCCTGCTTGACCACCAGGGATTGTCCGATATCGAGCCGAGCAATCTCCTTCGCCATCCGAAACCCGAACTCGGCATCTTCCTTTTGTCGCGGACGAAGAGGCGGCCCACCGAAATGGCCGGCGGGAGCCAGCTCCTCCTCCAGATAGGTCGTCGCCGGCAGAAGCAGGACCCCGACCCCCCGCAGCTCCTCTGCAATCGCCCCGAAGATGGTGGCGGCGTTTCTGACCTTGAGGCGGGCCAGGAGCAAAAGAGCTTTCAGATCGGGCCGCAAGTCGAAAAGATGGGAGGGGGCGACCGCCCCCGCCATGACGGCCCGGGAGACGCCGCTACGACGAAAGAAGCGGAGCAGGCTCCCCAGCTGCCCGACGCGGAGCCACTCGACCCGACGGCTGAGCTTCTCGATCTCCGGATCGGTCTCCCCGACGAAGGCGACCGTGCTGAGCCCATCGACTCCGGCACGGCGCGCGGCCCGAGCCACTAAAACCGGATAGACTCCGCGACCGGCGATCAACCCCAAGCCATCCGTTTGGTCGCCCTCGTGGCCGTGCATGAGACTTTGCCTCCGCTTTTCTCGTCCCGCGCCGCTCCGGAGCAACCCGGAGCAATTCAAACCTTGACCGTTGGAAGAACCGTTCGTAACTTTTTTGGCAAGGCGATTCTGCTGCAAAGAAAAGGTGGAAACTTGCAGAGTTTCCACTTTTTTTCTTTGGAAGTATCGCCGGAGACCGTCATGAATCAAGAAGTCTTGGCCATCATCGAATACATGGCAAGGGAGAAGGGCATTCATCGCGAAGCCTTTCTGGAAGCCATGCAATCGGCCCTGCTTGCCGCGGCCCGAAAGAGCATCGGGCCCGCACGCGACTTGCGGGTAGAAATCCACCCGAAGACTGGCAAGATCACGGCACGAGCGAATCTCGAGGTGGTGGACAAAGTGGAGGATCCGCGGGGCCAAGTTTCCTTGAAGCGGGCCAAGGAGATCGACCCGACCGCGCAGCTCGGGCAGCTGATCGATGTCGAGGTAACCCCCAAGGACTTCGGTCGCATCGCCGCACAGGTCTTCAAGCAGACGATCAATCAGGCCCTCCGCTCGATCGAGCGCGAGATGGTGCTCGCCGAGTTCAAGGACCGCGTCGATCACATCGTCATGGGAACCGTCCGGCGTTTCGATCGATCGGACGTGATTCTCGACCTCGGCCGCTACGAAGGCGTGATGCAGGCTCGCGAGCGGGTGCCCGGCGAGGAGTATGTTGTCGGGGACCGGATCCGCGCCTACGTGCTCGCCGTGGATAATACCTCCCATGGCCCGCAAATCCTCCTCTCCCGCAGCCATCCCAATTTTGTCCGGAAGCTCCTCGAGCTGGAAGTGAGCGAGGTGGCCGACCACACGGTGGAGATCAAGGCCATGGCCAGGGAGCCCGGCTTTCGAACGAAGATCGCCGTCTGGAGCGCCAATCCCAAGATCGATCCCGTCGGAGCCTGCGTGGGGGTGCGAGGGGCCCGGGTCAAGAACATCGTGCGCGAGCTCCACATCGAAAAGATCGACCTCTTTCGCTGGTCCTCCGACGTGGCCGAGTTGGCCGTTGAAGCCCTCAAGCCCGCTCGCATCAAGAGCGTCGAGCTCAATGAGGCGGGCAAGCGCGTGAAGGTCGTGGTCGATGAGGAGAACTATTCCATCGCCCTGGGTCGAAAAGGGAAGAACGCCTGGCTGGCGAGCAAGATCACTGGATGGGAAATCGACGTTGTCCGAGAACAGTCAGCGGAGGAAAACTTTGCGCAAAAGCTGGCGCGAGCGACCGAGGAGATGGCGAGCGCCCTCTCGGTCGATCCGTCCACGGCCGAGCAGATCGTACGAGCGGGCTTCTTGAGCCCGTCTGCCGTAGCCGAAAGCGAGGAGACCGATCTCGCCTCGGTGCTTCCCGAATTAGACCTGATCGCCGTTAAGCAATTGCGCGAAAACGCACGGCATTGCGCGAAAGCTTCTTAAGTTCAGCCACCCGAGTTTTTCATGCCCAAGACCAAGCAGACCCTGTCGCCTCCGGAGCAGAGGGACGATCGCACCATCTCCGCAGGGCACGCTGCTCTGACGGAAGCACCTCCCAAGCCAGTTGCCCCGCCACCGGAGCCCGAAGAGGGCTCCGCACCCCCTGCCCAGAAAACGATTTCCCTTCGGGGGCCGATTGCGGTCAAGGAGCTGGCGGGCCTTCTGGAAATCAAGCCCTTCCAATTGATTCATCATCTCATGGAGATGAACATCTTCCCTACCCTGACCCAGCTGTTGGACGAGGATGTCGCCCGAAAGGTTTCGAACCGCATGGGCTTCGAGGTGCAGACGGAGCGCAAGGAGCGTCACGGACCCCCGCCGCCGCCCCCCAAGGTGATCGAAGAACCGCCGCCCGCCCGGGAGGTAAAGCCCGAGTTGCAGGCTCGCTGTCCCGTCGTAGCCTTTCTCGGTCATGTCGATCACGGAAAAACCACCTTGCTGGATGCGATCCGGCACACCCGGGTTGCCGCGGGGGAGGCCGGAGGGATCACCCAGCACATTGGAGCCTATACGATCAGCCGCGGCGGCAAATCGATCACCTTCATCGACACCCCCGGCCACGAAGCGTTTACCGCAATGAGGGCTCGGGGAGCTTCGATCACCGACCTGGTCGTGCTCGTCGTTGCGGCCGACGACGGTGCCATGCCGCAGACGATGGAGGCCATCGATCATGCCCGGGCGGCGGGAGTTCCGATCCTGGTCGCCATCAACAAGATCGATGCTCCGGGAGCGAACCCGCTCCGAGTGAAGACTCAGCTCCAGGAACGCGGATTGGTCCCGGAAGAGTTTGGCGGAGAGACCATCTTCTGCGAAGTCTCCGCGCTGAAAGGGAAAGGGATCGATCATCTTCTCGAGATGATCCTTCTCCAGGCGGAGGTTCTCGAGCTGCATGCTCCCTTTCATGGTCCGGCGGTCGGCCGGGTAATCGAGGCACAGATGGAGACGGGGCGAGGACCGACGGCGACCGTCCTGGTTCAGAAAGGGATCCTGCATGCGGGAGACATCGCGGTGTGCGGGCCGTATTGGGGACGGATCCGGGCGCTCATCAACGATCTGGGGAAGACGGTGCGGGAGGCGATGCCATCCACCCCTGTCAAGGTCCTCGGCTTGAGCGGCCTCCCTTCGCCGGGAGAAGAGCTGATCGTAGAGAGCGACGAGCGCAAGGCGAGGCAGACCGCAGAAGAACGGCTCGCAGCGCTCAAGCGTCCCCGGCAGGAAGACGGTCCGAAGATCACGTTGGAAAATCTCTTCGCGGCGATCGCCGAGGGTCAGCGCAAGACGCTGCACTTGGTGCTCAAGGGGGACACTCAGGGATCGATCGAAGCCCTGATCGGCCAACTCCAAAAGATTCCCAGCAACAAGGTGGAGCTATCGATCATTCATTCCGCAGCTGGCCCGGTAACCGAGTCAGATATTCTTCTGGCCAAGGCGTCGGAGGGGATCGTGATCGGCTTCAACGTCAAGACCGATAGCTCCGCCGCGGCCGCCGCCAAGCGGGAAGGGGTCCAGATCAAGCTCTTCAGCATTATTTACGAGCTCGTCGACCAAGTCCGGGACGCCATGGCGGGACTGCTCGAACCGGAGCTCCGTGAAACGGTGCTCGGTACGGCGCTCGTCAAGAAGGTGTTTGAGCTCAATAAATTTTCGGTTGCGGGTGTCCTGGTACAGTCGGGCAGAATGGTCCGTAAGGGTCAGGCCCGGGTGCTCCGCGGCAAGCAGCCGATTTACGATGGGAGCATCCAAACCCTCAAACGCTTTCAGGACGAGGTCCCGGAGGTCCGGGCGGGACTCGAGTGCGGCATGCGCCTGGGGAATTTCGATGATTACGAGCCGAACGACACCATCCAGTGCTATCAGCTGGAGCGAGTTCCCCAAAGCCTCTGATGGTCACGCCTCGCTCCTGGGCCACGCTGCATCCCGCCGGTTGAGCTCCTGTTCTGTTCCCCACCGGGACGGATCCGGGTCCCGGCTCACGACCTGCCCTGTCCTCTCCTGCAGAAATCCTTCGGAGCCGCTATCATGGGTACACATCGAACCGTCCGGGTGTCAGAAGTCATCCGAAAGGAACTTTCGGAATACTTTCGCAGGGAAGTCTCACTCGAAGGCTTGCTGCTGACCATTGCTGCGGTCGAAACGACTCCGGATCTGAAAGAGGCTTTCGTCTTCGTCAGCGCATGGCAGTCTCCCCTGCGGAACGAAGAGCTGCTCTCTCTCCTCCATCGCCACCGCAGGGAGTGGCAGCATCGGCTCGGCAAGAAGCTCCAGTCCAAGTTTACACCCCAGCTGACCTTTCGCCTCGACGACTCCCTGGAACGAGGGGATCGCATCCTGCGCATTCTCCAGGAAATCGAGAGCGAGGGCGAAGAGGGGGAGAAACCGCCGGCTCCGGAAAGCTAACGCAGCTCTCCCGATTCGACTGGCCGCTGGAGAATGAAGCGTGCTTTTTCCCAAAGTCCGGGAAGGCCGGTCTGCTCCCGGGCGGCCACCTCGGTTTCGATCCGAGAGAAGATCGACCCTTCGATTCTTCGGCCGGCCGCTTCCTCGAGTGCCGCCAACTCCGGTTTTCCCAGCCGACGGTAGACGGCGGCGAGCCGAAGGCGAGCGAGAAAATCCTTCGGTCTCTCCTCGATCGCGGCGGAGAGAGACAAGGCGGCTTCCTGGGGCCGTCCGCTTTCCAGCAGGGCTTCGGCAAGGCCTTGGTGCAGCAATGCCCCTCTGGTTTGACTGCGGAGGGCGGTTCGAAAAAAAAGGCGCGCCGACTGGAGGTCTCCGCACTGCAGCGCCCTCCATCCATTGGCGGCTGGGCCGACCGCTCCCCTTCCGTTTCCGGTTCGCCGAGACCAGACCGGGAAGGGGAGGTCGACGATGCGACTCTCATCCATCAGGACGCGGGGGCAGAGCGCCCCGGCGAGCCGGTTCGTTCCCTGGAGGGAACGAAAGGTCGTCACTCCGACGACTCGTCCCACTTCATCGACAACGGGGCCTCCGCTATTCCCGGAAAAGGTTGGCGCGTCCACCTCGAAGGAAAGAGCTCCGTGATAGGGTTTATGCCGAAATCCAACCACCCGCCCGGACGCGGAGGCAAGACCCACACCCAGAGGATAGCCTTCGATCCGAATCGCCTCCCCCCGAATGGGGGGGGTCTTTCTCAGCTGGAGGGCTTCGGCCTTTGCCCCGGTCGGAAGGTCGACTTGCACCAGGACCAGATCTCCCGCCTCCGCCAAGACCCGGTCGACGCGGAGCGGCTCCGTCCCGGGTCCCAGGACCGCACAGAAGACCGCCCGAGACAGGAGATGTCGATTGGTGATCAGCTGACCATGGGGGTTGACGAAAAACCCGGTTCCGGTCACCCGAACGATGCCGTTGCCGATGCCTTGATAGGCGACCACCTGAACGATCGCCTCACTCGCCGGATTGTCGCGGTCGAGGCGAATCCCGTCCGCCCTTCCCGTCACGGGAAGCACCACCGCTACGAGCACCACGGCCGCACGGGCATGGCGCCATATTCTTCCGGCGATCCCTCTCGGTTCGTCCGAGAAGCCCGCAGTAGCCAGCGGTGCTGGGGAAAAGCCTGTGGCCCACCGCCGCGGCCGTTCCGGGAGCCCGCAGCCCGCAAACCGAGCCGGAACTCTCTGAGCTCGGCGCTCCCGCATCTCCCGGCGATCACCGCCCATTTTCTCGATGTACCGCGCTATTGCTTGCTCCACAAGGGAAAAGAGCAGCTCCGCCCTGCGGAGTCGGTGCCCGGTTGGGTACCAATCCCTCCGTTTTGGGTGCACGAAAGCGGCCCGGCGCGGAATTCCGCTATGTGGCCCTTCCTCTCTGCCTCTCCGCTTCCGCTGGGTCTTCCGGATATCCGTCGGGATGTGCCCGATGCCACCGCCAGGCGCTCTCGATGATTTCGGAAAGCCGCGAGCGTTCCGGCTTCCACGAGAGCTCCTGGTGGATCTTGTGAACGTTCGCCACAAGGCGCGGTGGATCCCCCGGACGAGCTGGCCGGACGTCGTAGGGGATCGGGGCTCCGGTGATCTTGCGCGCCATCTCGACGACTTGCAGGACCGACCACCCCTCTCCGGTCCCCACGTTGTAGAGGCTGGGTTGCTCTCGCCGCAGCACAGCCAGATGGGCTGCCGCCAGGTCGCGCACGTGGACGTAATCCCGGATCGCCGTGCCATCAGGGGTGGCAAATCCGTCCCCGTAGACCTCTACCGTCCTGCGCTTTCCCAACGCCACCCGCAATACGTTGGGAATCAGATGGGTTTCTTGCTCATGGTCTTCCCCATACCGGTCCGAAGCTCCGGCGGCATTGAAGTAGCGCAGAATCAGCGGAACGATCCCGTGGATCTCCGCATACCAGCGCAAGATCCTTTCGAAGCAGAGCTTCGACTCGCCGTAGGGATTGATCGGCTTCGCCTCTCCCCGCTCCTCGATCGGAATCTTGAGCGGGAGCCCGTAGACGGCGCAAGTGGAGGAAAAGACGATCTTGCGCACTCCCGTTGCCACCATGGCGTCGAGCAGATGGATCCCATAGAACGCATTGTTGCGGAAGTAGGCCGAAGGATCCCGCATCGACTCGGCGACCAGGGCGTTGGCCGCAAAATGGATGACCGAATCGGGCCTCTCGGCTCGGAATAAGGCCAGAATCCCCTCGCGGTCGCTCAAATCGAGCCGATGGAAGGTGGCCCGTTCGTCCACCGCCGCCCGGTGTCCTTCGGAGAGATTGTCAACGACCACTACGGAAATGCCTGCCTCCAGGAGAAACTCCACGCAGACGCTTCCCACATACCCCGCCCCACCGGTCACCAGGATCTTCATCGGGACGAGTGGAAAGAACTCTACTCCTTGAGATTCATCGAAAGGAGGAACTCGACGTTGCTCTTGGTCTTGCGCAACCGCTCGAGCAGCAGCTCCATGGCCTCCACCGGAGGTACGGAGGAAAGCGCGCGGCGCAAGACATGAATCCGCGCAATCTCGTCGGGATGATAGAGGAGCTCCTCCTTGCGCGTACCCGACTTGGGGATGTTGATCGCCGGGTAGATTCGCTTGTCGACGAGCGCACGGTCGAGATGGACCTCCATGTTGCCGGTTCCCTTGAATTCCTCAAAGATGACGTCGTCCATCTTCGACCCGGTCTCGATCAGGGCCGTGGCCAGGATCGTCACGCTCCCGCCTTCTTCCAAGTTCCGCGCCGCCGCAAAAAAGCGCCGCGGTTTCTGCAGCGCATTGGCGTCGACGCCTCCGGTCAAAATTTTTCCGCTATGGGGCTGCAAGGTGTTGTACGCACGCGCCAACCGGGTCAGCGAGTCGAGCAGGATGACCACGTCCACCTTCGTCTCCGCCAGGCGCTTCGCCCGCTCGATCACCATTTCGGCCACCTGGACATGGCGCTCCGGTGTCTCATCGAAGGTCGAGCTGATGACCTCGCCGCGGACGGAGCGCTCCATATCGGTCACCTCTTCGGGCCGTTCGTCGACCAGAAGGACGATCAGATGCGCCTGAGGATGATTTTCACTGACCCCGTTGGCGATCTTCTGCATCAGGACGGTCTTCCCGGTCCTCGGAGGAGCCACGATCAAACCGCGTTGACCGAAGCCGATCGGCGTAACCAGATCGATGACCCGCAGGGAAGCGTCCTTCGACTTTCCTTCGAGGAAAATCCGACGGTTGGGAAAGAGGGGGGTGAGGTTGTCGAAAAAGATGCGATTGCGGACCTTGTCCGGCTCTTCCCCTTCGACAAGATCGACCTGCAAAAGCGAGAAATATCGCTCCTTCTCCTTCGGGTGACGAATGGGGCCCGAAACCAGGTTGCCCTTCTTGAGGCCGTTGCGCCGGATCAGCGCAGGAGAGACGTAGACGTCTTCGGGACAAGGAAAGTAGTTGTAGGCGGGCGACCGCAGGAAGCCATACCCCTCGGAGAGCACCTCCAGGACCCCGTCTCCGAAAATCGGACCGTTGCGCTGGGCATGACGACGCAACGTCTCGAAGATCAACTCGTGCTTCCGGAGTAGCCCGGGATTCTCGATCTGATACTCCCCGGCTTTCAGCTGGAGCTCCGCAAAGGAAAGGTGCTGGAGCTCGCTCAGGCTGAGCGGCTGGCCGGTCGCAAGAGGACGAGACCACTCCCCACCTCCTTCCTTGCGATTGGGCTGCTCACCGCCGCGGGATTCGGCAGGCCGGGCCGGGTGTCCGCTCCGAGGCTGCCGCTGCTCTTCGGAGGGCGCGCCCGCTTCCCATGGACTAGTCCCGGTCGATGCGCCACTCTTTGAAGGTTCACCCTTCTCCTGTCCGATTTCATCCGCATTCATTCTTTTTCCATTGAGGTTTCCCTCTTCCCCCTCTCTCACCAGAAACTGCCCGTTCCACTCGATCGCGTGTTGGATTCCACCGCGCACCCCGTTCCTCGTCCCGCAAGGGACAATGTCTCAAGGTGCTGCGCAAGCGAGGACAAAGCGAGAAATCTGCTGCTCCAGAAGTTCCAACGAACCGTCGTTCCAGAGGAGTACGTCGCTGCGCGCGGCCTTCTTCTCGATTGGCCACTGACTCTCGATCCGTGCCTCCGCTTCCTCCCTTTCCAAACCGCGTGCCAGGAGCCGACGCAGTTGCGTCGCGTAGGAGCAACCTACGCAGAGAATTTTCTCAAACTCTCCCTCCAGGGCCACTTCATGCAAGAGGGGAACCGACACAGCAATTTTTGCGTTCGGGTTCCGAGCCCTCCAATCCGTCACTTCCTTGCGCCACCTTTCGGCGATGTCGGGGTGAGTGAGCCCGTTTAGCGTCTCCCGCAACTGAGAACAACGAAAAACCATCGACCCGAGCTTTTTTCGATCGATGGTCTTATCCTCATTTAAGATCTGCTCCCCGAACGCGTCAACCAGTTTCTGCCATGTTTTCTGTCCCGGCGCCGTCAACTCTCGGGCGATCTCATCCGCGTCGATCACAAGCCATCCCATCCTCCGAAGCCATTCGGAGGTCGTCGACTTGCCGGCGGCAATTCCGCCGGTCAGACCGACATAAGAAACCGGCATGGCGAGAGACCTCCTCCATGGAGCGGGCCGAGCGGCCGACCCCTTCCGACCAGCGGGAAACCCGTTCCTCTTCCCGACTTGTGTTCTGCCCGCTCCTCGATCACCCCTTGGCCATGGGGTAGCCCCGTCCATTCCCTGTTGACAAGCTCTCCCTTTCGGAAAAGAAGGAGCAGGTGACTCTCGAAACGGCCTACGCCACCTGCCGGCGCATCGCTCAGCATTACGAAAATTTCCCTGTCGGCCTTCTGGTCCGCCGCCCCTTGCGACCTCACATCCACGCCATCTACGCGTTCGCGCGGCTGGCCGATGACATCGCCGATGAGGGATACGACTCCTCCTCCGACGAAGCTCTCCCGGAGCGGACGGCGGCGGGACGAAGGAAGGGTCTGCTCCGTTTCGAAACCGCGCTTCGCGATCCGGCGAGTGCACCAGAGGACGCAGTCTTCGTAGCCCTCCACCAGACGATCCAGGAGTTCGACCTGCCGATCGATCTCTTCCTCGATCTCCTGAGCGCTTTCGCGCAGGACGTCGAGAAGCGACGCTATGCCTCGTTCGCTGAGCTGCTCGACTACTGCCGCCGCAGCGCCAATCCGATCGGCCGGCTTGTCCTGCTCATTCACGGTCAGAAGCGAGAGGAACAGCTTGCGGCCTCGGACGCGATTTGCACGGCCTTGCAGATCACCAACTTTTGGCAGGACCTCTCCGTCGATCTGCTCAAGGACCGCATCTATCTCCCACAAGACGAGATGAAGCGCTTCGGGGTTACCGAGGAGAGTCTCTTTGCCGGACTGGCAAGCTGCGAATTCCGCGGGCTGCTCGCCATGGAAGTGGAGAGGGCCTTTCAGCTCTTCGAGCAAGGCTATGGCCTGATGGCGACCCTTCCCCGTCCTCTTTGCTGGGAAATCGAGCTCACTTGGCAGAGCGGCCGTCGCATCCTCGAAAAGATCGTTGACCTCGATTTCGACACCCTTCACCATCGCCCCACCCTGGACGCCCTCGATGCACCCACTCTGCTGGCGAAGGCGTTCTTCCGCATTCGGGACGGTCTTCCCCGCCTGTCGGAATCCGTCGCTCTTGGTTCGTCCTAGCCGGAGATCCTTACGCGGCGAGCGGGACGAGCGTCCGCCGATGCCCTTCGAAGAGGGCGACTTCGCGAATGCCCACTTTTTCGAGCAGCCCGGAAAGCCGCTCGTAGTCTTCCCCGATCTGAAAGGAGGAATGAGCATCGGAGGCGAGAGTAAAGGGGATGCCCAGCTCTTTGGCTCGTCGCAAGATGGCTTCGTCGGGGTACGCCTCGCCTACCGGCTTTCTCCACCCCGCCGTGCTGATCTCAAGAGCCAAGTCCTTTTCCCGCGCGAGAACCAATACTTCCTCGAAGTAGTCGAGGAAGCCCGCTTTGGGCCGAAATCCGAAGATCTTGATCAAGTCGAGGTGGGCCAGGCAATCGATCCAACCGCGCTGCACGAGCGACCGTAGGGCTCCCGCGTATTCGCGGTAAATCTCCTCGATCGGCCGCTGCGCAAAGCCGACATCCTCCCCCGCACGATCAAATGGCCAATTCTTCAAAAAATGGACGGAGCCCAAGACGAAGTCGAGCTTCTCCCAATTCCGCCGCACCCAGGCAAGGCCCGCTTCGCCGCTCTGAGGATCGTTGTCGAGCTCGATCCCCATGCGAATCGTCAAGTCGCCGTTTTCCTCGCGCCAGCGCTGAAAGGCCTCGAAGTCGACCCCCTCGTGGTAACGGTCGTGATCGGTGATGGCGAAGTGGCGAATCCCGCGCTTGCGGGCGGCTTTCGACCAGGGTTCCAGCAGCTCGCGGTCGTAAGGCTGCAGACGGTGCCCCTGCGGGTGCATGTGATAGTCGCTAAACAGATTCATGGATTTCCTTTCCGGTCGGCAAGCTGCTGCCAGCTCGCTCCCTCTAGCCGTACCGTCTCGCCCGCCCGAACAGCGTGGCGGGCAAACCAGTCGCGATTGACCTCGAGAGCAAACCGGACCCGCGCGCTCTCACTGGAGACGATGCGGGTGTCGAGCGGCTCGAGATCGTGGATCTCGAGGATCGCGCCGGTTCGGTCGAGAAACGCAACGGAAAGCGGAATGGTCGTATTCGCCATCCAGAACGATGCCACTCCCTCGTGCGGGAGCAAAAAGAGCATTCCCGCATCCTCGTCCAAGCTTCGGCGGAACATGAGCCCGCGGGAGAGCTCCTCGTGCGTTCGCGCCACCTCGACCGCCAAGCGGCCCGATCCGACGGAAAGCCGCAACGGTACCGCCGCGGCCTCCGCGGCGGTCGAGCGGGAAAGGAGCGCCACCGGGCCAAGCTGCGCCAGGAAGCAAAGAAAGGCAACTCTTCCGTAGAGCATCTTGCGCCGCCAGGCGTGCCGAGCAAGAATACGCGTATGGCCGCTCCGTTCCGTCCGAGGCGAGCGAAGGTTGCCTCTCGCCCCGTTCCCCGTTAGCCCCTGTGTCCGCATGCCAAGCCCTTCCTCCCCCAAGCAGCTCTGCCTTCTCCTGACCGTCGATCGGAGGAGCGAGCAGTTTAGCCAATTTCTCCAGGTGCTGGAAGAGCGAAGGGCGCGAGGAGAGCAGATCTACCTCTACTGCCTCGACGACGGGATCCGGGAGATCGACTCTCTTCACGCCCTGGCCGGGCCGCAACTGCGGCTCTTCGGCTGCGCTTACGCCGCCATGCGTCGCTCTCTTCCGAGGAATCCCGATGTCACCTACGGCGGGCTCGGCTTGCTGGCGGATCTGATCTCCGGCACCGCCGAGCTCCTGGCTTTCTAGAGGGTAGAGCGCGCGAACCCGGGGAGCCTACGCCCCCTTCTCGTCCAGGCGCCGCTCGACCTCCGGCCAGTTCACAACGCTCCAGAACGCCTTGAGCCAGTCTCCGCGGCGGAACTGGTATTTCAAATAGTAGGCATGCTCCCAGACATCGCATCCGAGAAGGGGATAGCTGCCCTCCATGAGCGGGCTGTCCTGGTTGGGCGTAGAGGTGACCTCGAGCGCCCCTGAAGGATTGCGCGCGAGCCAGACCCAGCCGCTCCCGAACCGGCCCAAACCCGCCGCCTCGAACTTCCCCTGGAATTCGCCGAAGCTGCCGAAGGCGGATTGCAGCGTCTGGAGAAGCTTCCCGGAAGGCTCTCCACCGGCGCGAGGAGCCATCATCTTCCAGAACATCGAGTGGTTGACGTGGCCTCCGCCGTTATTGCGCACCGCGGTACGGATCTTCTCCGGGACGGCGCTCAGGTTCCGGATCAGCTCCTCCGGGCTCTTCGCTGCCAGCTCCGGATAATCGACGAGCGCCTTGTTCAAATTGTTCACATAGGCCTTATGATGACCATTGTAGTGGCAATCCATCGTCATCGTGCTGACGTAGGGCTCCAACGCGTCCAACGGATAGGGAAGCTGAGGGGTTTCGTATGCCATAAGGAATCCTCCTGTCTCTTTCCACCTTCTTGCCAATTTTTCCAGCCGGCGCCGATCGACGCGCGCCACTGCTGCGATCTCCGGCTCCCCGGGGTCCCGAAACCGCCGCAACCCGGTTGCCCAAAGGATCAGTCCACTCAAACGTCAAGGCCTCCGGAAAGGCAAGGACTTTTTCCTCGGGTGCCCCCGGAGTTTCCCCTACCCATCCGGTTTCGTTGCTCTGCTCGCCTTGGGGAGCCAACGAATCAACGATTGCGCCTCTCCCTTCCGACGCGATAGAGTGGGCCGTGAAGCTCTGGGAGAACGCGAAGAGCCGCCTCCTGGCGGAGATCAGCAGCATCTTCTGCTTCGGGCTTGCCCTCCTCCTGCTCCTGAGCCTGGTCTCGTACCGCCCCGGCGACATCGCCTACAACCAGTGGCCCAGCCAGGCCGAGGTGGCCAACGCCATCGGACCGCTGGGAGCCTACACGGCCTTCGCCCTCTACTCCCTTTTCGGCCTCGGAGCCTACCTGATTCCCTTCCTGCTGCTCACCGCCGGGATGGCGTTCAGCCTGCAGGCCCGGGTGGCCTGGAGCCGTAAGCTCCTGTGGACGGCTCTCTTTTTGATCGCGGCCTCCGGGCTCTTCAATGTCCAGCCCTACTTCGGCAGCGCATTGCGCGCCCGTGTCAACATCGGGAGCACAGGAGGGTTCGTGGGCGAGCTCCTCGACCGCCCCTTGCTCTCCCCAGCGCTGGGCAAAACGGGAAGTCAGATCTTTCTCGGAATCGCTTGCCTCCTGTTGCTGATCATTCTTTATGAGGCGGAGCCGATCCGCAGCTTGATCCGGATGGCGCGCTGGGCGAAGGAACGCTGGGCTGCTTACCGGGAGGAGCGCCTCCGGAGAGAGGGGGTTCGCGGTCAAATCGAGATCGCCGAACGCAAGCTCGCGGAAGAGGAGAGGCTCCTTTCGCGGAAGCTGTCCAGGAAGGAGAACCGCCTCGGTGCACGGAGGGAAACGGGCTCGCCCGAGGTCATCGATACCGCGGAGCGAACAGCGACAAGCAATGCCCCCACGCCCGAGCCGGAGCCCGTGCGCAAGCGGCCACCGGATCCCCTTTCCCGCACCGCCTCGGCCGGAAGCGCCGCCGATTATTGCCCCCCCCCGCTCCGTCTGCTCCGGGAAAGCCCCGCTCCTCGCAAAGGCGGCCCCGGCGACAACGACCTTCGCCAGACAGGGGATCTCCTCGTCAAGACGCTCGCCAGCTTCGGCATCGAGACCATCCTCGGAACCATCACGAAGGGACCCACCGTCATCCGGTTCGAGCTCTATCCGGCGGAGGGAGTCCGTGTCGATCGAATCCTGAGCCTCCAAAGGGACATCGCGCGCGCCACGCGCGCAGAAAAGATCAACATCCTCGCCCCGATTCCGGGCAAGGACAGCGTCGGGGTGGAGATTCCCAATCCGAACAAGTCGGCCGTGGTTCTGCGAGATATCCTCGGCCTCCCCGAGTTCCAGCAGACCCGGGCGCGCCTCCCGATTGCTCTCGGCAAGGACGTCTACGGCCAACCACTGATCGCCGACCTCGCGGAGATGCCGCATCTGCTCATCGCGGGAGCGACCGGCTCGGGCAAGTCGGTCTGCGTGAACTCGCTGCTGCTCTCGCTGCTCTTTCGCTTCGGCCCGGAAGAGCTACGGCTCATCCTGGTCGATCCCAAGCAGGTCGAGCTGCAGATCTACAACGGAATCCCACACTTGATCGTGCCGGTCGTAGTCGACCCCAAGAAGGTGATTACCGCTCTCAAATGGGTGATCGTCGAAATGGACAAGCGGTATAAGCTCCTGGCGTCGGCCGGAGTGCGCAACATCTCCGCCTATAACGCGCACGCTCTCAAGGCGCTTTCCGCTCAACGCAAGGCATCTCCCCCTTCTTCGAATGGTTCCAGCACGGGAGCCGCCGAGGAGGAGCCTCCCAAACCGCTCCCCTCCATCGTCGTGATCGTAGACGAGCTGGCCGACTTGATGCAGACCGCGTCCGCGGACGTCGAGGTCGCAATCGCACGATTATCGGCGAAGGCTCGAGCTGCCGGCATTCACCTGATCGTCGCAACCCAGACTCCACGGAGGGAAGTGGTCACGGGGGTCATCAAGGCCAACATCCCCAGCCGCATCGCCTTCCAGGTCAGCAGCTCGCTTGACTCCCGCGTCATCCTCGACGAAAATGGTGCAGAGAACCTGTTGGGGAAAGGAGATTTTCTCTACGTGCCGCCGGGCGTCGGTCAAATGGTCCGAGGGCAAGGAGCGTATGTTTCGGAAGAGGAGGTTGCCGAGGTGGTGGACTATGTTCGCGCCCAAGGAGGGCCCACGCTCGAGAACGAGCTCCATGAGCAGCTTGCGGGGGAGTCCGCCACCAACGATCTGTCGGACCCGGATCGGGAGCTGGTCCAGAAGTGCCTGGAAATCATCTGGCAAGAAAGGCGCGCCAGCACATCCCTTCTGCAACGGCGCTTGCGGCTAGGCTACAATCGGGCGGCATGGGTAATGGACCTGCTCCAGGATCGAGGATGGGTCGGACCGGAAAACGGCGCCAAGCCCAGGGAGATTCTTGCCGATCTTGACGGCCCGGTCCCGACAGCATAAAGGCGTGCTCCGTCATGGCAATCGATAACGTAAAGCGGCTCCCGCCGGGGAAGAGCATCGGTCACCAGTTGCAGGAGGCGCGCGCTGCACTGGGGTGGAGCATCCATACAGCCTCCAAGGCCACGAAGATCTTGCCAGAGCAGCTCGTGGCTCTGGAACAGGACGACTATCGCAGTTTCGCCGCTCCGGCGTACGTGCGGAATTTCCTCCGGACCTACTCTCGAGTTCTCCACCTGGACGAGAAGGCGCTGCTCGAGCAGCTGGATCAAGCGTTCTGGCCAATGCGCAAAGGTCCCTTTCCCACCCAGAAGCCTCTCCTCCTGATGGGCCGGGCAGAGTCCGCTCCCCGACGCCGTTGGATCACTCCGCAGCTCGTCGCCTTCTTGGTGGCGGCCGGGCTTTTCGCTCTCATGTGCGCGGTCGGCGTCTACCGCGTCTACCAAGTCGCCTCGTACCGGCGACCCTTGCCTTCCGAACCCAAAGACATCACCGGCCTGGAGCTCTCCCCCGAAGCCCGGTCTGCCCGCAAGCCGGTGGAGGCGGAAATCCGGAAGCGGGCGCCGCTTCCGCCCCCGACGCCAGACGTGATGGAGGTGCGTCGGGCGCTGCCCGTGAATCCCTCCCCCGGCGCCCCTTCTGCGGCCGCCGAAGCCCCGGTCCGGGTGGCTCGGGCGATCCCGGTCCGGCCCGGCGAAGATGCGGACGCACCGCAGGCGGAGGCCCCCTCTTCCAGGGTATCTGCGGAGGAGGCAGAGACCAATGACGAGGAGGCCCAGGCGGCGGAACCCTCCGCTTCGGCTGTCCCCCCGACGGTCGAGCTCCCCTCTCCGACCAAGGCGTACCACCTGGTTCTCCAAGCCAGGAAGGAATCATGGGTCCACGTGAATGTCATCGAGAATGGCCACCGCCGGCAGCTCTTCGCGGGCGTCTTGCATACGGGAGAACGCAAGGAGTTCCTGGGCCCCAAGTTTCAGATCAAGGTGGCCAATAGCTCCGTGGTCGATATCGTCCTGGACGGACAGACGGTCTCGATGGCTTCCAACTCTTCTCCCGGGCAAGAGCTGACTCTCCCAACCCCATGATCTCCCCATCGCTCGAGGGGAAGACGGTCGGGATGATCCCGCTCGGGTGCGCCAAGAACCTGATCGATGCGGAGATCATGCTCGGTCGCCTGGCGGAGGCGGGGGCGGCGGTCTCCTTCGATCCCTCCTCCTCGGACATCCTCATCGTCAACACCTGCGGATTCATCGACCCGGCCAAAGAGGAGGCCATTCGCACGGTCCTCTCCTCCCACCAAGAGCGTGAGACCTCGGGGCGAGAAGGGCGGCAGAAGATCGTCGTGACCGGATGCCTTTCTCAGCGTTATCGCGAGGATCTCCCCTCGCTTCTCCCGGAAGTGGATCTCTTTCTCGGCCTCGACGAGGTCGACAGGATCGCCGAGCATCTCGCCCATCTTCTGCTTCCCGACGGAGGCGTGCGCCGCGAGGCGATCTCCTCCGACTCCCGCTTTCTTCCCGACTTCTCCTCGCCTCGCTTCCCGCTCACTCCCAGCCATCTGGCCTACGTCAAGATCGCCGAAGGGTGCAACCATCCCTGCACCTTCTGCATCATTCCGCGGATTCGCGGCCGGTTCCGGAGCCGGACGATCTCCTCGATCGTCCAGGAAGTGGAAGCGCTCATCGCCCGTGGCGTCCGGGAGGTGATTCTGATCTCCCAAGATTCGACCTATTTCGGCAAGGACCGCCTGAGGCGCGATACGGTGGCGAGCGCTTCGCGAGAGGGAGAGACCCTGGCCGATCTCCTCTCCGCCCTGGACGAGATTCCGGGAGACTTCTGGATCCGGGTGCTCTATACTCATCCGGCCCATTGGAGCGAGCGGCTCATCGAGACGTTTGCCGGGGCGCGCAAGCTGGTGCGCTACGTCGACGTTCCCTTCCAGCACATCGCCGACCCGGTGCTTGAGCGGATGCAACGGGGCACCTCCGAAGCACAATTGCGTGAGCTTCTCGCCGCCCTCCGCCAAGCCATTCCCGGAGTTGCCCTGCGGACGACGTTCCTGGTCGGCTTTCCCGGAGAGAGCGAAGAAGACTTCCAGAAGCTCCTCCGCTTCGTCGGCGAAGCCCGCTTCGACCGGCTCGGCGTCTTCTCCTACTCTCAGGAAGAGGGAACCCGTTCCGCGCAGCACGCAGCACAGGTTCCCGAAGCCGAGAAGAAGAGACGGTGGGAAGAGCTCATGGCGCGGCAAAAGGAGGTCGTCCGTAGCCAAGCGCCCGCTTGGATCGGACGACGCATTCGCGTGCTCGTCGATTCCCCCGGAATCGCCCGTTCGGCCTCCGATGCCCCGGAGGTCGACGGAAGGGTCTTTGTCTCTCCGAAGCTGACCCCGGGAACCTTCGCCGAGGTCGTCGTTCGGGGAGTCTCCGATTATGACTTGATCGCCAGGGAGGCTGCTCGTGTCAGTAGCGGCTGAAGGCACTGAGGCGGCGATCGGAAAACGACGCCGGCCCGGGAAGGGCCCATCCCCAGATCGCGACCGAGCGGAAAGAAGGAGAGCCTCCGCCATTTGTTTCCGGCTCGCCTCCGCCTACCCGGAGAGCCGTCCGGCGCTCCATTACCGGAATCCTCTGGAGCTGCTGATCGCTACGATTCTTTCCGCACAGTGCACGGACCAGCAGGTGAATCGGGTGACCGCCGGGCTTTTCTCCCGCTACCCGAATGCCGCCAGCTATGCCGCCGCTCCGCTGGAAGATCTGGAGCACGCGCTACGCCAGCTCGGCTTCTTTCGTACCAAGGCGCGCCATATCCGCGCAGCGGCTCAAATCCTGAGCGAACGCTGGGGAGGAGAGGTGCCCAAGAGAATGGAAGCGTTGCTTGCGCTGCCTGGCGTCGGCCGCAAGACCGCGAACGTCGTGCTCGGCAATGGCTTTGCTCTCCCGATCGGCGTCGTCGTCGATACCCACGTCGCCCGCGTCTCCTATCGGCTTGGCCTGACCCGGGAGAAGCTCCCGCAGCGCATCGAAGCCGACCTCATGAAAGCGATTCCCCGAAAGGAGTGGATCGCCTTCAGCAACCGCCTCATCTTCCACGGGCGCAAACGCTGCCGGGCCCGCAAGCCGGATTGCCCCCACTGCGAGCTGCTCTCTCTCTGCCCGCGGCAAGGCTTGCCTCCGCTGCCTCAGCAGCCATCCGATTGCCCCGTCGACTTCAGAGCGGTTTCGGGAGGTCGATCGCCGCAGCCACCCGCCAATCCGTGCACTCCAAGCGCCTCAGGGCCTCCTCCTCGCTGCAGGAAGCCAGCTCCATGACAAGAAGGAGAGCGCGATAGCGGAGCTTTTCACTCTTCGGCTGGACGTGGATCATCCGGTTGTCCCGAACTCGCCCGATCCGGATCATCGCGATGGTCGAAAGCAGGTTGAGCACGAGCTTGGTCGCCGTCCCGGCCTTGAGGCGGGTCGAGCCGGCAACGATTTCGGGCCCGGTAGGCAGATCGATCGAGAAGCGGACAAAAGGAACCGGAGAGCGCCTCGGGTTACAGCTCAGAAGGATCGGCAGGGCACCGATCGCGGCCGCCTGCTCGAGCGCGCCCAGGACAAACGGCGTCCGTCCGCTCGCGGTGATCCCGCAAACGGCGTCTCCCTTCCGAACGCCTCGTTCGATCACGCTGCGCGCGCCCGCCCCGCGATCGTCTTCCGCCCCTTCTTGGCTCCGGAAGAACGCCTCGGATCCCCCGGCCATGATCGCCTGGACGAGATCGGCGGGGACCCCAAAGGTGGGTGGCATCTCGCTCGCATCGAGCGCCCCCAATCGCCCGCTGGTTCCGGCGCCGACGTAGAAGAGCCGGTTTCCCTCCTGCAAGGCCGCCGCCACCGCCGCGGCCACGGCCGTGATCTCCTCTTGCCGATCTCGGAGAGCCCGCTCTACAAGCTTCTCTTCCGAAAGAAAGAGCTCGACGAGCTCCGCTACCGTTTTCTGATCGAGAAAGCGGGAACGAGGGTTCCGCTCCTCGGTGAGCGCGCCCTCGAGCGAAGCGGCGATCTCGCGCGATCGGATCGAGCCCGACTCCGCCTCGGCCGCCCGCGGCGCTGAGAGCGCCTCGTCGGCCAGCCGGGCGGCACCCAAGGCTCCCGGCACGCGGGAGACGAACATCTCACTCACCGACAGGTGGGACCGCACTTCGTCGCCGAAAAGCGTTGCGTAGGCCTCGCTATGCTCGAAGAGACCGCCGACCAGGGCCATCCTGGGACGCGCGAGCCCGAGCCTTTCCGCGACGTACCTCACCTGCTCCGCCAGGAGCCTCGAACGGGATCGCACGATGTCGACGGCGAGCGGATCGCCCGCCGCCGCGTTGTCCAGGACGCAAGGAGCGAGGGCTGCGATCCGATCCTTCGAAGGATCGCGGAGAACATAGGCAAAAAGCTCCTCGAGACTGTTCTGGCCGGTCCATTGCAGAAAGGAGGCTCCCAGTGAAACGACGCCGCCGGTGGCATCCAAGGCATCGTAGACGCGCTGGAGACCGATATGCGCCAGGTCGTACGCACTGCCGGGATCTCCCAGGATGTGGCCCCAGCCGCCGGCTCGCTCCCATCGTCCTTCCCGATGCCCCTGGACGTTCGAGCCGGTGCCCGCGATGACGACGATTCCTTCGCCGGAGCCGAAGGCGCCGGCAAAGGCCGAACGGGTGTCCTCGGAGACAACGATGCGCACCGCAGCCGGCCACAGGGCCCGGAGCAGTTCGTCGATCCGCTGCCGCTGCACCGGCAGTCGGCAGCCAGCAAAAGCGGCTCCGATCGTGTCGACTGCGCCTCCGACCGAAGCACGGATTCCCGCCAGGAGCTTCCGGATCTCCTCGTCCGGAAGCAGGCTGACATTCCCCGGGCCGGCCAATCCTTGCGCGCGAACCGCTCCTTCCGGGTCGAGAACCGCCCAGGTCGTCTTGGTTCCCCCTCCTTCAATGCCTAGCGTAGTGCCCACGGGCCGCTTCCCTTTCCTTTGGTACCCGAACCCATCGTCTCTTTTTTTGGTCCAGCCGGCGCCGGTGCTTCGCCCAAGGCTCATCGAGGGATGTACACCGGACCGCCTTGGAAGGGAATGTAGGACTTCACGATCGACGCAAAGGCGGCAAGCGACCTTTCATAAAAGGCCCTCTCCTTCGCCCGAAGCACGACATAGTCGATCGAGCTTGCAGTCGGAAAACAACCGACCGTTCCGTCAGACTTGCTCATTCCTGCCTAAACAGGAACAAAGCTGACTTCCTGCTTCTTCGAGGCTGGTTTCACCCGGCGCTTGCGTGCCGAGCCAGAGCCCTCCTCTCCACAGGCGTGACTTCCGGCGGAACTCGCCGTAGGGCCGTCCAGGACGGCCACTGTCAGTTAAAATCTACAAGAAAGATTGAAAAAGACAAATAATGAATCAACTGTTCAAACCCTCTCCAGGAGCGGGTCTCCTCCCGGCTCCGAGACAAAGGCGTAGATTGCCACGCGGGCTCCATTTTTCCCTATGCGCCACTCGTCCAGGCGATCGGCCTTGACCCCTGCTCCGCGTGGCGCTGAGAGCGCACGAGCCCTCTCCTCCAAGAACCCTTGAATGCGATCGCGGCCACCGGGCTCGCTGCGCATCGAACCCGCCCAGCTGAGAACGGGGGCATCTTTTGCGGTGAAGCCGACCGGATAGAAGAGAGGCTCCGGGAGCGCGTTGCCACGGGACTCTCGATCGAGGATCCAGCCATCGGGTGCCTTGAGGATGAAGGCGTGTCCCGGTGCATAGGCCATGCCGACACCCGCTTCAAAGGGATGCTGCTGCGGGTAGAGGCGAGGCAGGCCGATCATGGAGGCCGACCCCAGGAGCAGCAAGACGACAAGGGAGTGGGGATCTCTCATGCGGGGCTCGCGCTCTGCGGCAGACAGCGGGTACTGCTCCAATCTCCCGAGGCGGTCTCTGCTTCGGGGGGAGGCTCAACCGGCCTACCCGCCCTTCCGGGACTCCGGCGTGAAATCACGCAGGAAGCGCGCATAAACTCGGGCCGTGGTCACCAGCTCCTTGACCGGGATCCTTTCCTCGATGGCGTGGATATTCTTCCCATCGACCCCGTAACCGATCGTGTCCACTCCCCGTTTTCGCGCGTAGTAGTGCATGTCGGTGGCTCCGCGATTCACGCTGAAGCGAGCGCGCCCACCCCGCACCCCTTCCACCGCCCTTCGGAAGGCCTGGGGCAGCAACGCACGGGGCGAGAGCGAGCACGGGGCCGTCGTGTGAATGGTTCGGATCCGAATCCCTGCCCGAGTCTTTGCCGCAGCCACCTCGACCATCTGCCGCAGCTCTCGCTCGACCGCGGGGGCCTGCTCGGCGGGAGTGAGCCTCCGATCGATCGTAAAGGAGGCCTCGCCCGGGATGATGTTGACCTTGGCCGCCTTGCCCGGACCGAAGACCCCTCCCAAGTTGACCACCGGTTCCAGGTCCTCGCCGGACGGGGTGGCAAAGCGCCTGCGGGGATCGGCGATTACCCGCTTGAGCTCTGGCTCGAGGCGAGAAACGAGGGCAATCATCCGCTCGAAGGCATTCACGGTCCGACTCGGATAGGCCGAGTGGCCCCCTTTGCCAAGAACAGTCACCTCGAGCTGAACGATCCCGTTGTGGCCGATCCCGATCTTTCCCGCGGCTCCGCCTTCGCAGACGATGGCGAAATCGGGGGGCTTCCCCTGATGGGTTACGAGATACCCGGTACCCAGCTCCCCGCCGATCTCCTCATCCGCGACGAATGCAAGCTCCACGTTGACCCGAGGCAGCGTCCCGGTCCTCCGCAGCGCCTCGACCGCGAAGAGGCTCGCAACCAGCGATCCTTTCATGTCGGCAGTCCCCCTGCCAAAGATCCAGCCTCCGTCGCGCTCTCCCGAAAATGGGCCGTGCTTCCACCTTCCCGCTGCCGGAACGACGTCGTAATGGGAGTTGAGCTGGACGGTCTTCTGGCCGCCGACCTCCCATCTGCCGATCAGATTGTGCCGGGGAAGATCCGCCGAGCCCGGTGGGAGAACCTCGGCGGCGATCTCGCGCGGGACGGTCAAGATCTCGGTGGAGAGGCCGATCTCCCGAAGCTTGGCTTCCAATCGCCCTACCAGATCCGTATAATGATCCCCTGGGGGATTCACGGTGGGAATGCTCACGATCTCGCCGAGGAAAGAGCAGAGCTCTCCTTCGTGCTCCGCTAGCCAGGCTTCCGCGTCGGTGTTCACGGTTTCTCTTCCCCCTCTCCCTTTTACCACGCTGGTAGACGATGGCAGCCTTTTTCGCGGCGGGCCGGCGATGGCGGCTCCCCGCCCTTGCCGCAGCCCGGGGGCCCCTGTTAGTTATGGGGTATTGGCGAGCGCCGACGGCTGGATATGAGCATCTCCCGCAGAAGATTCCTCCAAAGCTTGGCCGCAAGCTTCCTTGGAGGAGGAGGACCGCTGGTAACGGCCGCCTCGGCGTCCGAAGCCCCCTCTTCCCGGCGGGCGGATGCCGCGCGCCTCGCGGAAGCGGCTCTCTCCGCGGCTCGCTCCGCAGGAGCGGGATACGCGGATCTTCGCATCCTCTTTTCTGAATCCGAGATGATCTCGGCTCGCGAGGAACGGATCGAGAACGTCGAGGTATCGACGAGCAGCGGCCTTGGCGTGCGGGTCCTGGTGAACGGAGTCTGGGGATTCAGCTCGGCGAGCGTCCTCGACCCGGCACACGCGAGCGATTGCGCACGGAGTGCGGTGGAAATCGCCAAGGCCAACCGCGCGCTTGCAACCCAGCCGATCGAGATCGAGCGGATCGAGCCCAAGGTCGACCGCTGGCAGGTACCCATCGAGCAGGATCCTTTCGCTGTCCCGCTTGATCGGAAGGCGGGGCAGCTCCTTGCAATCAATGCCGAGGCGATGAAAGCGGGCGCCTCTTTCGCCCACAGCTTCTTTCTCTTCGTCCGGCAGGAAAAGTTCTTCGCATCGAGCATCGGCTCCTTCCTCGAACAGCTCTTTTTCCGGACCTATCCGCGGCTCACTGTCACTGCGACCGATCCGGCCTCCGGGCGGTTCGCCAACCGTTCCAGCTTTTTTCCGCCGCGGGCGGCCGGCTACGAGTACATCCGCTCGCAGGATTGGAAGCGGGAAGCGCACCAAGCGGCGGAGGATGCGCAGCGAAAGCTCAAGGCCAAGCCTGTGGCCGCAGGCAGGATGGACCTGGTGCTTCATCCAACCCACCTCTGGTTGACCCTCCACGAGACCGTGGGCCATTCGACAGAGCTCGACCGGGCCTTTGGCTATGAGGCCGGTTTCGCGGGCACGACCTTCATCACCCCCGCCGATCGGGGGCGCTTGGCCTTCGCCAGCGAGCTCGTGACGGTGATGGCCGACCGCGATCAACCGGGAGGACTTGCCACCGCCGCGTATGATGATGACGGGATGCCCGCACGCTACGCCCGTTTCCCCATCCTCTCTCATGGCCGGTTCGAGAATTTTCAAATGGCGATCGGCCAGTCCCGGTGGATCGGGCTACCCCATTCCAACGCCTGCGCCTTCGCCGAAGGACACGCTTACTTTCCGATCCAGCGCATGCCCAACATCTCCCTGCAACCCTCCGAGCAAGACATCTCCATCGAAGAGTTGATCTCCGGCGTCGACGAGGGGGTCTACATCATGGGCGACGGAAGCTGGAGCATCGACCAGCAGCGCAGGAACTTTCAGTTCGGCGGCCAGCTCTTCTACGAAATCCGAAAGGGGAAGCTCGGAGAGATGCTCCGGGACGTCGCCTACCAGGGGACCACGGTTCCGTTCTGGAAGGCATGCGACGGGATCGGCGGAGCCAAGGAATACTGGCTCGGCGGCACGCTCTCCTGCGGCAAGGGCCAACCGGTCCAATCGGCGCCCGTCTCTCACGGCGTCGTTCCCGCCCGCTTTCGGGGGATCACCGTGCTCAACACCGGGAGGGGGGCATGATCCTGTCGGAAGGGGAAGCCCGGGAAATCGGAACCAAGCTTCTCTCCCAATCCCGCGCGGATACCGCGGTGGCCGAGATGGCCGGCTGGAGCCGGCTCAACGTCCGCATCGCCTGCAACACGGTCACGACCGACGGAAAGGATGAAGGTTTCCATTGCCGCGTCGCCTCCTCCTTCGGAAAGCGCCGGGGGGAAGCCGCGGGCAACAAGGCGGAGCCCGGCGACCTGGCCACGCTCGTGCATCGTTCCGAGGAGGTCGCACGCGTTTCTCCGGAAGACCCGGAGTTTCTTCCCCCTCCGGGTCCGCAGACCTATCCTTGCTCCCGAAGTTATTCCCCCGAGGCGGCTCGCTTGACTGCGAAGGACTTGGCGGAGCAGGGGCGGACGATCCTTGCTGCGGCAGAGGCCGAGCGGGTTGTCGGAGCGGCCTTTCTCGAATGCGAGAATAGCTTTTCTGCCTGCATGGCCACGAGCGGCCTCTGGGTTTTTCAGCAGTCGACTCGCCTGCAATATACGGTCTCTGCGCGCACCCGGGACGGCGGGGGCGCCGGCTGGGCGGCGACCGCCGCCTACGCTCCCGCAGAAATCGCCCTCCCGGCCCTCGCCCGCCGAGCGGTGGAGAAGGCGCTCCTTTCTCGCCATCCGAAGCCATTGGCTCCGGGTCGATACACCGTCCTGCTCGAGCCTTCGGCGGTCTGCGACCTGATCGGCTTTCTTTTGCTCTCCCTCCAGGCCCGCCCCGCCGACGAGGGGAGAAGCTTCCTCTCTCGCCCGGGAGGGGGTACGCTCTTGGGAGAAAAGCTCTTCGCCGACTCGGTCTCGCTCCGGTCGGATCCGGCAGACCCCGTTGCGCCCGGCTCGATCTATTCGACCGAGGGGCTGCCCGCTTTGCCCCGGAGCTGGATTGAGGGGGGTCGACTCCGCGAGTTGATCCGCACCCGATTTTGGGCGCAGGAGAAAAAGGCTCCGGTCGTTCCCGAACCGACGAACCTCCTTCTCTCCGGCAGCGACCGCTCGACCGAAGAATTGATCCAGGGCATCGATCGAGGCGTACTCGTCACACGCCTCTGGTATGTCCGGACGGTCGATCCCCGCACGCTCCTTCTCACCGGTCTCACCCGGGACGGCACCTTCTGGATCGACAAGGGGAAGATCGGCTATCCGGTGAACAACTTCCGCTTCAACGAGAGCCCGGTCTCTCTTCTCAAGAACGTGCTGGCTCTCGGGAAACCCGAAGCGGCGGTGGGATCGGAGATCGACGATCTTCCTGCTCGAGTCCCGGCACTGGTTTCCAAGGAGTTTAGGTTTTCCTCGGTGTCCCAGGCTTCCTGATTGGAAGGAGCCTTGAGCGCGGGTTACGGCTCCCGGTCGAGCACGAAGTTGAGCAGCTTCCCGGGGACGAAGATCACCTTCCGGATCGATTTTCCTTCAAGCCGAGCTTCGATCTCGGGTCGCCGGCGAGCGAGCGCTTCGGCCTCTTCCTGACCGAGGTCGATCTCTGCCCTCATCCGGCTCCGCACCTTGCCGTTGACCTGGATGACCCATTCCGCCTCCACCTCGGTGAGGAGCCGGGAATCGACTTCTGGCCATGGAGCATAAGCCAAGGAGTCGGCGTGGCCGAGCACCGACCAGAGCTCCTCGCAGAGGTGGGGAGCAAAGGGCGAAAGGAGCAGGATCAGCGATTCGAGAACGTCTCGAGAGGGAATGGGCTCCCGAGTCAGCGCATTGACCAGGATCATCATCTGCGCGATGGCCGTGTGGAAGGAGAGCTGCTCCAGGTCCTCGGTGACCTTCCGGATCGTCCGGTGGAGAAGCCGCCGAATCTCTGCCGGAGCTCCTTGCTCCGAAATACCCGAGCGAAGAACCCAGCGGCCTTCAGCATCCTCCTCCATCACGAGCCTCCAGACGCGAGCCAGGAAGCGATGGGGCCCCTCGAGTCCCTGGGAGGACCAGGGCTTCATCTGCTCAAGGGGGCCCAGGAACATCTCGAAGAGGCGCACGGTGTCGGCACCGTACTGCCGAAGCAGCCCTTCGGGATTGACGATGTTCCCGAAGGACTTGGACATCTTCCGGCCGTCTTCTCCCAGGATGATGCCCTGGTTGACGAGCCGGTGGAACGGCTCGGGGGTCGAAACCACCCCAATATCGAAAAGAAACTTGTGCCAAAACCGGGAGTAGAGGAGGTGGAGCACGGCGTGCTCGGCCCCTCCGATATAGAGATCGACGCCCTGCGGGCCCATCCAGTAGCGTTCCGCCTCGCGGGAAACGAGCTCTCGGTCGTTCCTGGGATCGAGATACCGCAGGTAGTACCAGCAGGAGCCCGCCCACTGGGGCATCGTGTTGGTCTCTCTCTGGCCTCCGTCAGGCAATTCCACCCATCCCTTCTCTTGCGAAAGCGGGGCAAATCCTCCCTTTTCCGGGAAAAACTCCTTCCGTTCTGGCAGGAGGACGGGGAGCTCCGATTCGGGGACCGGCTGCGCCTCCCCGTTGCGCCAGATGATGGGGAAGGGCTCTCCCCAATATCGCTGCCGGGAGAAAAGCCAGTCGCGAAGCCGATAATGAATGGTTCTCTTCCCGAAGCCCTTTTCCTCGAGCCAGGCGATCATCGCGCTCTTGGCTTCGGGCGTGGGCAGGCCATCCAAGAACTGGGAGGCGCAGGCGACGCCGTCTCCGGAAAAGCATCCCGCCGGTGGATCAGCCGGATCCTTGGGAACGACGACCTTGCGCACCGGAAGGCCGAAGCGAGAGGCGAACTCGAAGTCGCGCTCGTCGTGAGCCGGTACCGCCATGATCGCTCCGGTTCCATACGATGAGAGGACGTAATCGGCGATCCAGATCGGAATTCTCTCGCGGTTGACCGGATTGATCGCAAAAGCGCCGATGAAAACACCCGTCTTCTCCCGAGCAAGCTCCGTCCTCTCCAGGTCGCTCTTCCGGGCTGCTTCCCGCAGGTAGGCTTCGGCGGCCTCCCGGCACTCGGGGCGGGTGATCGCTTCCACCAGCGGGTGTTCGGGAGAGAGGACTAGATAGGTGGCGCCGAAGAGCGTATCGGGGCGGGTGGTAAAGATCTCGACCGTGCGTTCCTCCCCCTCGATCGCGAAGCGGACGGTCGCCCCTTCACTCCGCCCGATCCAGTTTCGCTGCATCTCCTTGATCGATTCCGGCCAGTCGACGAGATCGAGGTCGGCGAGCAGCCGCTCGGCGTAGGCGGTGATACGAAGCATCCACTGCCGCAAGGGCCGCCTCTCGACCGGATGGTGGCCCCTCTCGGAAACCGGACCCTCCGGCGACGGAAGAATCTCCTCGTTGGCCAGCACGGTCTGCAGGGCCGGGCAATACCAGACAGGGGCTTCGGCGACATAGGCGAGCCCGCGGTGAAAGAGCTGGAGAAAGATCCATTGGGTCCAGCGGTAGTAGCGGGGATCGGTCGTATGGATCTCCCGAGACCAGTCGTAGGAGAAGCCCATGGCCGCGATCTGCGCTCGGAAGTTGGCGATGTTGCGCTCGGTCGTGATCCGCGGATGGATGCCGGTGGCCACGGCATGCTGCTCTGCCGGGAGGCCGAACGCATCCCACCCCATTGGATGGAGCACGTTGAAGCCGCACATCCGCTTGTAACGAGCGACGATATCGCTGGCGGTATACCCTTCCAAATGGCCGACGTGCAACCCTCTGCCCGAGGGGTAGGGAAACATGTCGAGCACGTAATATTTGGGCTTCTCGGCACCCGGCTCGCCGGGGTTGGGAGCGCGGAAGATCGCGCGATCTTCCCAGACCCTCTGCCACTTCGGCTCGATCCGATCGAACGGGTAGGCCCTACGCGCTTCCATGCTCGCCTCTACATGGCATGCCGTCGCCCAAAGCGAAAGGGTTTTTCACATGCCCGGCCAATGCCGAAAAGGGACCGGCGGGTCGCAGGACCTTCCGACGCACAAGGGGTCAGGCTCAGGCTCGGTTAGCGAGGGCTGGGACACTGGAGGCAACTTCATTGACGATCCAGTCTGGACATCGCTCTTTCGCCGCAGAAGCAGCCTGCTCAAGCCCGGAGTCGTAACCGAAGGAGCGAGCTGCCGCCAGCAGATCGCAGCGGGTTCAAGCCCAAAACCTCTCTTTCCTCCCCCGAAGCGCGCTGGCCCCTCTGCGCACCGCGCCAATCAGCAAAGCCGACATCGAAAGATCGCCATGGAAATTTCTCCTCGATGGCGAACCCGAAAGAAACTTTTTCTCAAACCAGGGGTTAAATGGATTGATCCGGTAATACGAGGCTTTGACCCCATGACGAACTTCTTTATTCCCCCCTTCGGCATCCGATGGGCGGCCTTTCCGCAGGCACTCGCCCAGGAGCGCTGCAGCGAATGCCACCGAGGGGTACGGATGCGGGGCGGACAACCGGTTTCTCACTGGGTCTATATGTCGACCTGCAACGAAGATGGGGAACCCGGAGGAATGAAGCAAGCGGATCTTCCTTCCGGTTTCGAGGGAGGGCTTGTGAGTAGCGTATCGGGTTCGCGGCTTGAAATACGCGATCGAAACGAGGCTTCGCGCATGACGGGACATTCGCCGCAAGGCCCGACCGTTTCGGTCATCGTCCCCTGCTATAACGAATCCGAGAATCTCCCCGCCTTGTACGCGCGCATGCGGGACGTCATGGACAGCTCCCACGAAGAATGGGAGATGATCTGTGTCAATGATGGCAGCACCGATGAGACGCTCGACCGGTTGATCCAGCTCTATCAGGAAGACCCGCGCGTCGTCGTCATCGATCTCTCCCGTAATTTCGGAAAGGAGGCCGCGCTCACTGCGGGATTGGCTCACGCAAGAGGGCAGTGCGCCATTCCTCTGGACGCAGATCTGCAGGATCCCCCGGAGATCATTCCCCGCATGCTTGCCAAATGGCGAGAAGGGTTTGATGTCGTCAATGCAGTTCGCATCTCGCGCAAGGGAGAATCCTGGCTAAAGAAGATCAGCTCGTATGCATTCTACAGAGCCATCAACTGCATGAGCATCGTGGAGATCCCACCAAACACCGGAGACCTTCGCCTGCTCTCCCGTCCCACACTCGATGCTCTGAAGGCGCTTCCGGAACGCCGACGGTTCATGAAGGGACTGTTTGCCTGGCTGGGATTTCGAACCGCCAGCGTCTATTATCATCGCGAGCCACGCCATGCGGGGAGATCGAAGTGGAGCTACCAGAAGCTCTGGCAATTCGCACTTGACGGCATCACCTCCTTCAGTCAGGTCCCATTGCGATTCGCCTCCTATCTTGGATTCGTGGTATCCGGCCTGGCTTCTTTCTCTGCGATCTATCTGGTAGCTCGCACCCTGCTGAAGGGCAGCCCGGTTAAGGGTTATCCCTCGATTATGGTCACCCTCTTGTTTCTTGGCGGTGTGCAACTCATGGCGTTGGGGGTGATCGGCGAGTATCTGGGGAGGACCTATGAAGAGTGCAAGCAGCGTCCCATATACTTGGTGCGGCGCATCTGGTCTCACAAGGATGTGGACGAAGCATAACTGGCCTTCCCGGCTTCGAGCTGCCCGATCGATCTCCCCCGGTGCGGCAAAACCGCGGATCTGCTCCAGTTGCTTCCGCTAAGCCTCGAAGGAGGTACCGCAGCCGCAGGTCCCCCGCGCATGGGGGTTCCGAAAGCGAAATCCCGCTCCGGAAAGCCCTCCTTGATAATCGAGAATCGAACCCGCTAGCCGATCGAGGCTCGCGCAGTCGACGGCGACCCGAATGTCGCCCTCCTGCCACTCCATATCGCCTGGATGCGCCGCCGTGAACTCGATCTGGTATTCCCATCCGGCGCAGCCGCCCCGCGTCACGGCGATCCGCAAGTGGGAAGCCCCGTGGGCCGGAGCCAACCGCTGAATCTCCTCCCGCGCCCTTTGGGTAATCTCAATAGGCCTAGATTGCACTCGCCCCTCCGCTTCCTCCTAAGCTGTACACTAGCTCCAAGACTCTTCGTGTCAACCGGTGACGAGCCTCCGGGAGGAACCGGGCGAAACGGATCAGCGGCGCAATCTCGCCGGGATGGGCGGCCAGATAGAGGGTGAGGGGCAGCGGGCGAACGGTCCCGCTTTCGCTCTCCCAGGCCGCAGCGATCGCATCAACCGGAAGTCGATCCTCGAAATCATCGGTGACGACCCGCAGGCTCACAAAGGAGATCCCTCGCGACCGGGCAACACCCGCCACCGCTTCGGTCTCCATGTCGACCAGATCCGCTCCGGTTTCTTCCGCGAGCTTTCTCCGGCTCTCCGGATCGCCCACGACGACATCGGCGGTTGCGATCCGCAGTTCCGGCACCTCCCCCCCGGAAAACCAGAGAGCCGATCCCGCATCCAGGTAGTTGGAAGCCACCGCGACCTGCCCTCGCTTGATCTCGGGTCGAAGCGCGCCCGCATATCCGGCCAGAATCAAGAGGCGGACGGAGCAGCGCCGCAAAAGCAGCTCGGTACCTCTTGCCGCCCTTTCCCGGCCCATCCCGATGATGGCAACCGCGACCCGCCGATCTCCCACTTGGCCGAGGCAAAGCGGGGTTGCCCCCTCCTTTTCCCACCGCTTCCTCTGGAGAGTCGCGAGAAACTCCTTGGCCTCGTGCTTGACGGCGAACGCGATTCCAATCATCCGATTCCGCTGGCGCTGGAGCGGGAGCGGACCGCAACGGAAAGGGTCGCACGAACCCAAGCCTCGGTCTGCTCCTTGGCCAGAGAGAGAGCTTTGGCATACTCGGAAAGAGCAAGGAGAGGCCAGGCATTCCGGTACATGTCGTATTTCAGATAGAAGACCCCGGGAAAGCCGGTACCGGTGAGAAACTCTTCTGGCCAAGAGCCGTCCGGATCCTGCTTCCGCAGAAGATAGGCGACTCCGCGACGCAGGCTGGGCCGATCGATTTCGCCGCAGGCGAGGATTCCCATGACGGCCCACGCGGTTTGGGAGGCCGTGCTGGGCCCCCGACCCTTGAGCTGCGGATTTTCGTAGGAGTCGGGCGTCTCTCCCCATCCGCCATCCTCGTTTTGAGAGGATTCCAGCCAGTCCCGGGCCCGCAGGGTCCACTGCTGGTTCATGTCCTCTCCGATCGCTCGCAGCCCGCGCAGGGCCTGCCAAGTCCCGTAGACATAATTGACACCCCATCGGCCAAACCATGAGCCGTCGGCCTCCTGGGTCTCCTTGAGGAATCGGATTCCGCGCTGGACGAAAGGCTCGGTTCGCTTGATTCCCATCATTCCGGCGAGCTCGAGTGCCCGAGCCGTGATGTCGGAGCAGGGAGGATCGAGGATCGCATTATGATCGGCGAAAGGGACATCCTCGAGCCAAGGGCTGTTGACATCCCGATCGAACGCAGCCCACCCTCCGTTCCGACACTGGAAGCTGACCACCCAGCGGAAGGCGCGCTCGATCACTTTCTGCTTCTTCGTCGGGTCATCGGTTTCGATGCGCAGGAGGGCGAGAAGCACCATCAGCGTGTCGTCGACGTCTGGGTAATAGACGTTGTTGTATTCGAAGGCCCAGCCGCTGCATTCAGGGTGGGGATTGTTGACATGCCAATCCCCTCGCACCTGAATTTCCCGCTCCATCAGCCAGGCAGCCGCCTTGCGCAACTCGGGCCGATCGGGTGCCAGCCCCGACTTTCCTAAGGCCACGCCCGCGACCGCTGTGTCCCAGACTGGGGAGAGGCAGGGCTGGACGCGAAAATCGCGATCCTCCCCCTCATCCACGAGCAAGCCGTCAAAGTCCCGGAGCGCTTTCTGATAGACCGGATTCTCCTCGGGGTAGCCCAACGCTGCGAGCGCCACGATTGCATAGTGCATCGCCGGGAAGATGGCTCCCAGCCCGTCGGATCCGGCACCCATCCGCTCCACGAGCCACTCCTCGGCCTTTTTCAACGCGCGTTGCCGCAACGGCTTCCAGGGTGAGCAGTCCCAAAGCTGAAGCAGCTTGTCGCAAAGCAAGAAAAAGTTCCTTTTGGAAAAGAACTTGGTCGACCAGATCCAGGAAAGACCTTCTTGCTCCGTGCCCGCCGGAAAGAGCTCGTGGAGTTGGAGGTGGGCCGGCAGCTGCCGGGTCGGCTTGAAGTGATGGATGATCGCCAGCGGGACGAGCATCGTCCGGGTCCAAGCCGACATCTTGTAGAGATGAAAGGGAAACCAAGGGGGAAAGAGCACGATCTCCGGAGGGATCACCGGAAGGTCGCGCCAGGGGTAAATCCCCAGAAGCGCCAAGCCGAGCTTCGTGTAGGTCATCGACTTGGGGATTCCCCCCAGGCGCAGGATCGTCGAGCGAGCCCTCTCCATCACCGGATCTTCCGGGGTAAAGCCCGCGAGCTTGAGCGCCACATAGGACTTGATCGTCGCGTTGAGCTCGCTGGGACCCCCTGGGTAGATGTTCCATCCCCCGTCGGGGAGCTGCCGATCGAGGATGTGCTTCACGAATCGGGCTTGCCTGCGATAGTCGACCTTGCCGAGCCAGTGCATCAGCAGGATCCGGTCACAAGCCAGGGTTACGTCCGCAAAGAGCTCCCCGACCCAGTGCCCATCGGGCTTTTGGGTCGAGAGGAGAAAGCGCTGCGCTCGAGCAATCGCCGCCCTGACCTTCTGTTCGGCATCGAGGGTCTCCTCGATCACCAGGACGGGCTTGGCCTTGGCCTCGCCTTCCGCTGGTTGGGAAAAGAGTTTTCCGGATCGCATAGGAACGTCGGCAGATAGCGCGCGAAGCCCGTTGCCGTCAACCCAAAACCGATCCCTTGCGCCTCCTCCCCACGGTCAGTTCTCCCGAGAGAGGAGATGATGCGCCAGCACATCGAGGATCGCTCCGCCCTTCCCCAAGGGAGCAAGCGCTCCGTGAGCCCGCGCGGTGTAGCGCTCCGCCGTAAGCTGGGCGCCCTCGAGCCCGAGCAGACGGGGGTAGGTGGCCTTCTCCGCCGCAAGGTCCTTGCCTGCGCTCTTCCCCAGTGTCTCCCGCGTCTGCGTAAGGTCCAGGATGTCATCAATCACCTGGAAGGCAAGCCCAAGGAATCGTCCGAACTCGGTAACCGCGCGCAGCGATTCTCCATTCGCTTCGCCCGCCATGGCCCCCAGCCGCAGAGCCGCAGTGATGAGCGCCCCCGTCTTCCGCAAATGGATGGCCCGCAGCTCCCGCACCGAAATGACCTTGCCCTCGGCCTCCAAATCGGAGACTTGCCCTCCCACCAGGGCTCGGCTGCCGGAAGCGCGAGCGAGCTCGGCAACCACGAGCCCGGTCCCGTATTTTCCTCCCGGATAGCGGCAAGCGATCTCGAAGGCGTGGGCGAGCAGCGCATCTCCCGCCAGGATGGCAATCGCCTCTCCGTAGATCTTGTGCAGGGTCGGCTTCCCTCTTCTCCAATCGTCGTCGTCCATCGCAGGAAGGTCGTCATGGATGAGCGAATAGGTATGAACGCACTCCACAGCACAAGCGAGCGGGAGCGCCCGAGCGTAGTCCCCCCCCACCGCTTCGCAAGCCGCCAGGCAGAGGATGGGCCGCAGGCGTTTTCCCCCGGCGAACAAGCTATGTCCCATCGCCTCGTGAAGCGATCGAGGCTTCTGGGAAGGCGGCGGCAAGTAGCGTCGCAATGCCACCTCGATGACTCTTCTCCGCTCCGCCAGATAGGCGAGGATATCGTTGTTCAAGCCGCTTCCCTCCTCTCGTTTTCCGCCTTAGCCTGCGAACCGAATCACCCCGTTCCAAGCAACGCCGCGCGGCTCCTCCTCCAAAAGAGGGACCTGATTTTCGGCGAGATCGGCAAGAGCCCTCTCCCACGCTTCCTCGTCGACGGGCCGGGGCGATCTCTCCCGCCGAGATTGCGCGGCGCTCTGCCCCAGGACCACGGTGACGCGAATCTCCGGATGCATCGACAGGCCCGCTGCCACCCGAACTCCCTCTGCTGCTCGATGGCTTCGGGATGGATCGGCTTCCACCACCACGAGGATCTGCTTTTCGATCGCCACTTTTCCTTGACGAAAAGGAGTGCTGCCTCCTCTTGTGGCATAGTGGCCGCTCAGGGTCAATCGCCCAAAGCGGGAGAGGATGCCTCCCTCTTCCTGGGTCGGCCGGGAAGAGGGAGGAACGCCGCCTCCAGGGCATGGGCAAATTGAGCTAGTGGATCGAATCGGCGCCAATCGGTCTTTTGCATGAAGATTCCGGGCCCTTGGAGCGTCTTCCTCCTCTTGCTGCTCGCGCTTGTCTGGCTCTCGCTGGCTCCTCGGAGGGACGAGACTCCCCCCCTCATCAATGGCGCAGGCGCTTCCTTTCCCTATCCTCTCTATGCCCGATGGTTTGCCGCCTACGAGGGGCTCGACCCCTCGGTCCGCTTCAACTACCAGGCGATCGGATCCGGAGGCGGGCAGCAGCAACTGCTCCACCAGACTGTCGACTTCGGGGCTTCGGACAGCCCCATGCGCAGGAGCCTCCTGGAGGCCGCACCCGGAAAGATCCTCCACGTCCCGATGATCGCCGGCGCAGACGTGCTCGCCTACAATCTTCCCGGCTCTCCTCCGCTCCGCCTCACCCCGGAGATCATCGCCGAAATCTTCCTCGGCCGGATCCAGGACTGGAACGATCCGCGGCTGGCGCGAATCAATCCGGAAACCCGCCTCCCGTCCCTGCCGCTGATCGTCGTTCACCGCTCCGATGGAAGCGGCACGACCTATATCTTTACCGACTACCTCTCGAAGGTGAGCCCGGAATGGTCCCGGATCGCTGGGCGGGGGACGGCGGTGCGATGGCCGACGGGCATCGGAGCCAAAGGAAATGAAGGGGTCGCAGGCCAGATCCGCTCGCTGCCCGGTGCCGTCGGCTATCTGGAGCTCGCCTTTGCCGTGCAGAATCAGATCCCCTACGCTGCCGTTCAAAACCCCTCCGGGAGCTTCGTTCTCCCCTCGCCTGAGTCGGTGACGCAAGCGCTGATCTCAAGCACGCTCGATCGGGATGATTTCCGCATCTCGATTGCCAATGCCGACGGCCCCGGAGCCTATCCCATTGCCGGACTGACCTGGCTGCTGCTCTACGAAAAGCCGCCCGACCGCCGAAAGGCGCAAAAGCTGCTCTCCTTCGTGCGCTGGTGCCTCACCGACGGTCAGGCTCTGGCCTCTTCCCTCGACTACGCCCCCCTCCCGCCTCGCCTCCGGGAACGGGTGCTGGCATCCTTGCCCGAGATTCGGTAAGAAGACGCCTTGGAATGAAGCACACCAGATCAACACCCGACGCAGGAGAAGAAGGCGGGCGGGAGTGTTCCGCCCTCTTCGAACGCAGCGAGAGCATGCCGTGAGCGATCACCCGAGCGATCCGACTTCGACCGCGCCCGGCGCGGGGTCGCTGACGGTTTCCGTTGGCTTCGGGCGCATCCTGGACAGGGGGTTCGGGCTCCTGATCGCGGGAGCGGGACTCTCCGTATTCGCTCTGGCCGGCCTGCTCGGATGGGAGCTCTATCGGGGAGCCGAGAAGGCGCTGAGCCGCTCCGGCGCAGGATTTCTCACCGGATCTCATTGGGATCCGGTGGCGGGCCAGTTCGGAGCCCTCCCGTTCCTGTACGGAACCTTCGTCTCCTCCTTTATCGCGCTGCTCCTCGCCTTCCCTTTGTCGGTCGCCACGGCTCTCTCCATGACGGAATTTGCTCCGTTCTGGATTCGCCGCCCAGTCCGGGTGCTTGTCGACCTCATGGCCGCTGTCCCGAGCGTCGTCTGGGGACTCTGGGCCATGTTCGAGATGGTGCCCTGGCTGCGGCAGGCCGCGTTCCCATTCCTGCAGCGGGTGTTCGGCTGGATTCCCCTCTTCCAGGGACCGATCTACGGGGTGAGCCTCCTGGCGGGTGCCTTGATCATCGCAATGATGATCACGCCAATCATCACCTCCCTGGCCATCGAAATCCTGCAAGCGGTGCCACCCTTGCTGCGCGAGGCGGCTTGGGCGTTGGGCGCCACCCGATGGGAAGTGATCCGCGTCGCCGTCCTTCCCTATGTCCGGAGCGCCCTGGTCGGCGCCGGGGTTCTCGGCCTGGGCCGAGCCCTGGGAGAGACGATGGCGGTCACCATGGTGATCGGGAACCGGCCGGAGATCCTGCTCTCCCTTTTCTCCCCCGGCTACACGCTGGCGAGCGTCCTGGTCAACGAATTTGCCGAGGCCACTTCCGAGGAGCATCTCGCCGCACTCTTCGAAATCGGCTTGACCCTGGTCGCCGTGACCCTGGTCGTCAACTTCCTCGCCCGTCTCTTGATCCATAATGTACCCTTCTTTTTTGCCCCTCGGACCCTGCGCGCCCCATCGATGGAGGGAGACCGGTGAGCGCATCGGGGAGCGGCCCCGGTCTGGAGCGGAGCCGGGAAAAGCGAGCGTCCAGCGAAGAGCGGGCGGCCGCCCGCCGATTTCGGGTCCGAAAGATCCTCGATCGCTTCTTCCAGCTCCTTTCGCTCCTTGCCGCCGTCGTCGTCATCAGCCCGCTTCTTCTCGTCTTCGTCTTCCTTCTCTCTTCCGGAGGATCTTCGCTCACCTGGGATTTCCTCACGCAGCTCCCGAAGCCCGTAGGAGAGACCGGAGGCGGAATGGCGAACGCCATCGTCGGAAGCTGCATCCTGGTCGCGATCGCGACCGTAATCGGAGCCCCGATCGGAGTGCTCGGAGGGGTCTTCCTCTACGAGCACAAGGAGCCGCGGCTTCGTGCGGCCATCCGCTTCACGGCGGACGTGCTCAACGGTGTTCCTTCGATCATCTGGGGGATTGTCGTCTACTCTTGGGTGGTTCTCCGCATGAAGACCTTCTCGGGGCTTGCCGGCGGTCTGGCTCTCTCCTTCATCATGATCCCCTTGATCTTGCGAACGACAGAAGATGTCCTCCGACTCGTTCCTCCCGCCTACCGCGAGGCGGGGCTCGCACTCGGCCTCCGGAGGAGCCAGGTCATCCTTCACATCGTGCTTGCGACCGCCCGACGGGGGATCGTCACGGGCGTTCTGCTTTCCGCGGCCCGCGTGGCGGGCGAGACGGCCCCTCTCCTCTTCACCGCCTTCGGTAACCGCATCTGGGCCGCCCGCTTGCAAGAACCGATGGCCGCTCTCCCTCTCCAAATCTTCTCCTATGCCATCTCCCCCTATCCGGACTGGCACCGGCAAGCCTGGGCGGGAGCCCTGGTTTTGCTCGCTCTGGTCTTTCTCATGAATCTGGCGCTTCGTCTGCTCTCCCGGGGGAATCCGGAATGACCAGCAGCGCCTCCGATCCCAAGCGAACGACGCCCAACGGGGGAACCCCGCCGCAGAAGAGCCGTCCCGCCTTCCAAATCGAGGACCTGCGCGTCTGGTTCGGGAATCGTGCCGTGCTCCACGGCATTTCGCTGGAAATCCCGGCCCGCCATGTGACGGGAATCATTGGCCCCAGCGGTTGTGGGAAGAGCACTTTCTTGCGGGCGCTCAATCGGATGCATGAATTCACGCCAGGAGTACGCGTGCAAGGAAAGATCCGCCTTTTCGGAGAAGACATCTACGAGACGAAAATCGATCCGATCCTTCTGCGGCGCCGCGTCGGCATGGTCTTCCAGAAGTCGAATCCCTTCCCCACCATGAGCATCCAGGAAAACGTCCTGGTCGGCCTCCGGCTCGCGGGCATGCGAAACCGCGGGCTGCTCGAAGAGCGGCTCGAAGAAGCGCTCCGAATGGCGGCGCTCTGGAACGAGGTCAGGGACCGGCTCCATGCGCCGGGAACCGAGCTCTCCGGGGGCCAGCAGCAGCGGCTTTGCATCGCCAGAGCCCTGGCCGTCCGCCCCGAAGTTCTTCTCATGGACGAGCCCTGCTCTGCCCTCGATCCGATCGCCACGGCCCAGATCGAGTCGCTCATCCGGGATCTCCGGGAGCACTATTCGATCGTGCTGGTGACCCACAACTTGCAGGAGGCCGGACGGACAGCCGACTTCACCGCATTCTTCCTCGAGGGAAAGCTGATCGAGTTCGAATCGACCAAGAAGCTCTTTACCAATCCGAGCCGGAAGCAGACGGAGGATTACCTCACCGGTCGCTTCGAGTAGCATCGATTTCCGAGCCGGGGGCTCGCGGCTCCTTGCGACGAGGGATCCGATAGCTGTAGTACCAGGCAGCGGTGACCTGTTGCAGGAGTGTATAGAAGACGATCGGAAGGATCGCCAGCGGGTGGTCGGGAATCGCGACGGTCGCCAAGGTCAATCCGCCACCGTTGTTGTTCATGCCGAGGCCGTAGACGAGTGCGGTCCTCTCGGGGGCCGAGGTCCGCAGAAGCCGTCCCAGCCACTCCCCGCACTGAAAGCGGAGCAGGCAGAGGAGACCGGAGCCAAGGAGGAGCATCGCCAGAAAATCGGGGTCGAAATGGCCGAAGGCGTACGGCAGGGAGACCGAGGCATTCATGTAGATCAGCCAGAGGAGAATCAGCTCGTTGGCGGGCCGCAGGGCCGGGCGGATCCGCGCGAAAAGCGCTTCTCCTGCCTTGCGCCGCGCCACAATCCCGAGCAGGGAGGGCAGGACGACGCAGAGGAAAAGGAAGACCCCCATTCCGCGCCCGGCCATCTCGTGGAGATCTTCCGCGTAGTCGCCTCCCACCATCGCGGCTACGGCATGGAGGGAGAGAGAGCCCACAAAAGGGCTCAGCACCGTGGAGCCGAGCACCAGGCCCAAGGAAAGGGCCATGTCTCCGCCCGCATTCTGGCACCAGGCGGCCGAAGCCCCCGCGATGGGCATGGCCACCACAAGACCGAGCCCCATCACGAGGCTTTCCACTTCTTCTGAATTATGCCACTGCCTCAGGGCGGCACGCAGGCCGGCGAGAAAGAGCAGCGGGATCAGGAAATTGACCAGAAGGCCGGGAACCAGGGCGCGAAGATTGCGGAAAAGCTCCCCAAGCTTGCCTCCCGGCACTCCGAGCCCCCCGTTCCAGAGCAGCAGGAACAGAAGGACGACCGGCAGGGAGATTGCGAAGGGCTCTCCCAGAATCGAAAACGACCCGAATGTAAGGCTGCGCGCGCGCTGACCCAAGCCCGGCGCGATCGCCGCCAGCCCATGCGCGGCAAGCAATGCCCAAAAGAAGCGGCGGTGGAGCCAGTCGAGACAGAACCCGATTCGCTGAGGGGAAGATCCCTCGTTTTTTTCCATGACGTCGCTTTCCTTCCTGGGGAGCACGGCTCCAAAACGCGGCAACCAACGGCCGCGAGGGTCAAGCTTGGCTGCTCGGCTGGATCCAGCCCAGGAGCTCCTTCGCGCGCGCAGAGCAGTAGGCCCGATTGAGTGCGGAGATGACTTCGACCGAAATGGCCTTCGGACAGACAGCCTCGCAGGACCGCGTGAAGCTGCATCCGCCAAAGCCTTCCTCATCCATCGCCCGCACCATCCGCAGCACCCGCGCATCCTCCTCGATCTTCCCCTGGGGGAGAAGCCCCAAGTGCCTCACCTTTGCTCCGACAAAGAGGACGGCGGAGCTGTTCATGCAGGTCGCGACGCAGGCGCCGCAGCCGATGCAATGCGCAGCATCGAATGCTTCCTCCGCCACGTCATGAGCGACGGGCAAGCTGTTTGCTTCTGGAGCCTGCCCGGTCCCGACGGAAATGTACCCCCCCGCTTGCAGGATCCGGTCGAAGGCGCTCCGATCGACCACAAGGTCCCGGATCACCGGAAAAGCCTTGCTGCGGAAGGGTTCCACGGTGATTCGGGCCCCGTCCGAAAAGCTCCTCATGTAGATCTGGCAGGTCGTCGTCTCCTTCCCGGGTCCATGGGGTCGCCCGTCAATCACGAGCGAGCAGCTCCCGCAAATTCCCTCGCGGCAATCATGCTCGAAGGCCACCGGATCGCTTCCTCCCCTCTCCAGATCGTGATTGAGCTCGTCGAGCATTTCCAGGAAGGACTGGTCGGGGCGAACGTTCTCCCGAACGTACTCGACGAAGGCTCCCCGCTCGTTGGGGGAAGGCTGCTTCCAGATGCGCAGGATGATCTTCACCTACCGGTAGCTCCTTGCGACCGGCTCGAGGCTTTCGAACCGGAGAGGCTCGACCGCCCGCTCGGGAGCCTCCCCCTCGCCTCGAAAGAACCAGAGCGCGACATGAGCGAAACGGGAATCATCCCGCAGGCATTCTCCCTCCGCCGTCTGATGCTCTTCCCGAAAGTGACAGCCGCACGACTCTTCCCGCGCGAGCGCATCGAGGCAGAGCAGCTCTCCCAGCTCCAGGAAATCGGCGACTCGCCCCGCCTGCTCCAGCGCCTGATTGTACCCGTCTGCCCTTCCGACGAGCTGGGCATTCGCCCAGAAGGATTCCCGGAGATCCCGGATCTTTGCGGCCGCCAACCGGAGGCCAGCCGCGTTCCGCGCCATACCGCAATGCTCCCAAAGCAGCACGCCAAGCTCCTTGTGGTAGTCGGCGGGGATCTTCGATCCACGCAGCGCAAGGAGTTTCCCCACCCGCGCCTCCGCCCTCCGAATGCCGTCTCGGAAAGGAGCCGCTTCCCAGGGCAGGCAAGGATCCTTCTTGCGCGAGAGGTAGTCGCCGATCGTAGAAGGCAGCACGAAGTATCCGTCGGCGAGGCCCTGCATCAGGGCACTCGCCCCCAAGCGGTTCGCCCCATGATCCGAGAAGTTGGCCTCGCCGAGGACAAAGAGCCCCGGGATGGTCGACATGAGATGATAATCGACCCAGAGTCCGCCCATCACGTAGTGAATCGCGGGATAGATCCGCATCGGCTGAGCGAGCGGGCTTTCTCCGGTGACTTGGCGATACATGTCGATGAGATTTCCGTATCGCTCCCGGATCGCCTCGGGCCCAAGCCGCTGCAGGGCATCGCGGAGATCGAGGTAGACGCCCAGCCCATGGGGACCGACGCCACGACCCTCGTCGCACATTCGCTTGAGGGCCCGGCTGGCAATGTCACGAGGAACGAGGTTCCCGAAGCTGGGGTAGAGACGTTCGAGAAAATAGTCGCGCTCCGATTCCGGAATCTGATCCGGCGGCCGCGGATCGCCCGGGCTTTTCGGGACCCAGACCCTTCCGTCATTCCGCAGGGACTCCGACATCAGGGTGAGCTTCGACTGGGAGCCTCCCGCGGGCGGAATGCAGGTCGGATGAATCTGGGTGAAGCAAGGGTTGGCAAAGCCAGCTCCTTGCTTGTAGGCCCGCCAAATCGCGGTCGCATTGGACATCCGCCCGTTGGTCGAGAGATGGAAGACATTCCCGTAACCGCCCGTCGCCAGGACGACCGCATCGCCCGCACAGGCGAAGATCCGGCCACTCACCAGGTCCCGGACGATCACCCCCTGGGCGCGGCCCTCACTCACGACCAGATCGAGCATTTCCGCCCGCGAGTGCATCCGCACCTGACCCAATGCGATCTGCCGGTTGAGGGCGCCGTAGGCGCCCAGCAGGAGCTGCTGCCCGGTCGCCCCTCGGGCATAGAAGGTCCGGGAGACCTGCACCCCCCCAAAGGAACGGTTGGCCAGCATGCCGCCATACTCCCGGGCAAAAGGCACCCCTTGGGCCGCACACTGATCGATGATCCGGGCGCTCAGCTCGGCCAGGCGATAGACGTTGGCCTCGCGGGCCCGGAAGTCTCCCCCTTTGATCGTCTCCTGGAAGAGGCGGAAGACCGAGTCTCCATCATTCCGATAGTTTTTGGCGGCGTTGATTCCCCCTTGCGCGGCCACGCTGTGGGCTCTCCGAGGGCTGTCTTGAATGCAAAAGCAGTCGACCGCGTACCCGAGCTCGCCGAGCGCTGCCGCCGCCGAGGAACCCGCCAGCCCGGTCCCGACCACGATCACCCGCATCCGCCGCTTGTTGGCAGGAGAAACCAAGGAGAGCCCATCACGGCATCGCTGCCACTTTCGCTCGAGCGGTCCATCGGGGATCCGGGCATCGGGGGCGTTCATCCGTGTCCCTCGCTTCTCCCGCCAGCACTCACCGGATCCACCTCAGGACGATGGCCACCGGGATGACGGAAAAGCCGACAAAAAAGACCCAGCCCAGGGCGTGGGCAAGCCACCGTTCCCAGGGGAAGCTCCGCCGGTTGACCAACCCAAATGAGCTGAAGATCCCATCAATCCCGTGGCGGACATGAAAGAAGAGGCATCCCATCCCAAGAAGATAGACTCCCGCCACCCAAGGAGTCCTCAACCCTTCGATCATCATGCGGTGCACGTCGGGAACGGAGCGCCTTGTTTCCGAAAGATGGGCGGTGAAGCTCTCGAACGCGGAAAAGGGCGGGAAGTGCCAGGTAAAATGGTAGAGGTGGAATATCACAAAGAGACCGAGCCCGATCCCGGTCAGCAGCATCGAACGGGACTCCCAGCTCGCGCCATTGGGCTTCCGCTGGTCGTAAGGGGCTGGTCGCGCCTCTCGGCGGAGCTGGGCCAACCGGACCGCGCACCAGATATGGATGACGAACGAACCCAGGAGTACCAACCGCACGGTCCAGAGAACGAGGGGAACCGATTTGAGAAGATAGGCATACTGGTTGATGTAGACCGCGGGAAGAAAGATCTGCCAGTTTCCCAGCATGTGCAGGCAGACATAGCCGACCAGGATCAGGCCCGTCGCCCCCATGAGGACCTTCAGGCCGATCGTCGAGACGCTCGTCCGCTCCGTCACCGGGGCTCTCCTATCGCACAGCGCGAGGAAAAACGCAAAGAGATCTTATGCGCGTCCGGCGCCCGATGTTCGCAGGCTGGGTCCCCCAAGCGAACCGCTCGCCAAGAGGCAGGGCAATCCTTCCAGGCCGGCCGCCGGCCGCCGGAAGACCCAGGTCGAGAAACCGCACGCTTTTGCGGCGGTACCGTCGTTCTCCGGATCGTCGCCGACCAGAAGGATGGTCACCGGCGGGAGTCCCAGCCGCTCGGCCACCAGGCGGTAGAGGTATGGATCGGGCTTGGCCGCACCCAGCTCGGCACTCAAGAAGAGGGCTGAGAACGAGTCGATCAGCCCCAGATCGGCCAGCACCCGCCTCGCTCGCCGATCCCAATTCGAAAGAACCCCCAGCGGCCTTCCTGAGCTCCGCAAAGCAGCGAGAACGACGCGAACCTCCGGATAGAGCCTCCAGGCCGCGCCGCGCCCATAGTGCGCGTAGAGCTCCTCGGTCACCTGCTTCTCTCTCTCCGGCAAGGTGCCGGGCACCAGCGCGAGGCTCTCCCGGACCACTTCGCGCCAATAGGCGCGGTCCTCCCCATCCGAGGGAACGGTCGCCCGAGGCCGATACCGGCGGCGAGCCAGGGCCCGATGAAAGTTCTCCGTCACAACCGCGGCATCGACTGGGAACCCATGCCGCACGGCCGCCGCCGCGTAGGTCTCCCCCACGGGAACCGCCGGCACAAGGAGTGTGCCGACCAGATCAAAAAGAACCATGCGAATGGGCATGCGAAGGCTCGATCCGCTCATTGGATTCGAGATCGGGGTCGAAACCGCCATGACCAGCCAGCACCTCTCCGATCAGGAAGAGAGAGCCAGTCACCAGCACGGGGCCCGGAACCTTGGCCAACTCCCGCCTCGCCTCTTCCCACGAGCCGTAGGCTTCGCACGGCAACGCGGGGAAGCATCCGGCGAGGCGACCGGGATCGAGCCCGCGTTCGGCAGAGAGCTTGACCAGGCTGACTCGGCAAGCTTGCCGGGAGAGAATGCCGGCCATCGCCCTAAAGTCTTTGTCTGCCAAGACCCCAAAAACCAGGTGATAGGGTCGTTGCCCGAAGCCGGTTCGCCAAGCGTGGACGAGGGCCTCAGCCGCCTGAGGGTTGTGGGCTCCGTCCAGGATCCAGAGAGGATTCCTCTTCCATACCTGGAACCGGCCCGGCCAGGACACCGCCCGGAAGCCCGCACGAATCGATTTCTGCGGCAGTGCCCTTCCGGAAAAAAGAGGCAACCGGAGCACCGCGTAGGCGCAGGCCGCATTGTGCAGCTGATGGTGGCCCAGGAGCCCGAGGACGAGCCGCTGCCCCTCGATCCGCACCCGCTGGCAAGGCCCTTCTTCCCCGCCAGGCTCCACGGCCATCGCTCCGATTTCCCGGAGCGGGCTCCCTACCTGGAGCGCCCGCTCCTCAATCGCCTGCCGAGCTTCCCCCGGGCAGACCCCGATCACGGCAGGGACTCCCGGCTTGAGAATGCCCGCCTTTTCTTGAGCAATCTCGGACAAGGAGCAGCCGAGGTGCCGGGTATGCTCGAGGGCGATCGTGGTGATGACGCAGGCCTCCGGGCGGACGATGTTGGTCGCATCGAGCCTTCCTCCCAGGCCCGTTTCCCAGACGACCCAGTCCACCTCCTCCTGCCGAAAGGCGAGCAGAGCCGCCGCCGTCAGGACCTCGAAGAAGGTCGGAGCAAAGCCGGGCTGGGTCTGTTCCAGGTTTCGGATTGCCACTTGAACCCTCCGGATCCAACGCGTAAACTGACTTTGCGAAGCGATGGCCCCATCGATCTGGATTCTCTCACGGACAGTGCAAAGATGGGGCGAAGTATAGAGACCGACACGGTAGCCGGCGGAACGGAGAGCGGAGGCCAGGAAGGAGGCCGTCGATCCCTTGCCGTTGGTGCCGGCGATATGAAGAAAATGCAAGCCGTCCTGCGGCGATCCTACGGCTCGGGCCAGAAGCTCCATCTTCTCGAGCCCGAGCTTCATGCCCCATCGGCGGCATCGGCCGAGAAAGGCGAGCGCCTCCCGGTACGCCTCCTCCTCTGACGGGCCTCGTGGACGACCAGAGCAGGGTGAGGCCGCAGGATTCATGAGGAAGCGTCCAGGCTCCATTTAAGGGGAAAGATTTTTTTTACCCAAGGGAATTCGGGCAAGGCGCAACTTTCAGCAAACGGAAAGTCGAACGGAGAATGGATACAGGGGCAGATTCCGGGTGGAGGGCCCTCTTGCTGCCGCTGTTGGTGGCAGCCAACGCGTTTTTCGTCGCCATCGAATTCGCGATCGTCAAGGTCCGCGTCACCCAGCTGAAGCCCTTGTTGAAGAGCTCCGACTGGAGGCTTCCCCTCGCCTTGCGGATGGTTCGCGAACCCGATCGCTTTCTTCCCGCTATCCAGATCGGGGTCTCCCTGGCCAGCATCGGCCTCGGATGGGCGGGGCAACCGATCATGGTCGACTGCATCCACCCGCTGCTTCTCTCGATCGGCTTGCCGAAGGGTCCCTATCTCAGCTCGGTCGCCTCGATCCTCGGCTTTAGCCTGATCACCTTCGTCTGCATCGCACTCGGCGAGCTCGCCCCCAAGTTTCTCGCCCTTCAGTACTCGCAAAAGATCGTCCTTCTGCTCAGCCCACCGCTGGTCGCCTTCTATTACCTCTTCTTTCCCTTTGTCTGGATCCTGCACGAGACCGCCGACCGTCTTCTTCGGCTGCTCGGCTTCGCCCTCCCCCAGCCCCAAGGCGGTGGCCCTTCGCTCAGCCGCGAGGAGCTCCAGCAGATCCTCATCCACTCTCCGCACGCTCATCCTTTCGACGAGCTGATCAACAAGATCATGGTCAAGGCGCTTCGCTTGCGTCAAACCCGAGCCGAGCATGTCATGGTTCCGCGGGAGCGCGCGGTCCTCCTCTGGCGGGATGCCCCGATCGAGGCGACGATCCGCATTGCGCAAAGCTCGGGCTACAGCCGATTCCCCGTATGCGGGGAGAATGAGCACCAGGTCGTTGGAATCATCCTCTTGCAGGAGCTTCTTTGGCAATACATCGCCTTGGGCAAGCAGACCACCCTGGCCTCGATCCTTCGTCCGGCCCTTTTGTTCTCGCCGAGCATTCTCTTGCCCGCGATGCTCGAAGAGTTCCGCAAGGCGCGGACGCATATGGCGATCGTGACGGACGCCGGCAACCGCATGCTGGGCCTGGTGACCTTTGAGGACGTCCTCGAAGAGCTCGTTGGCGACATCCGGGACGAGTTCGACATCGAAAAGAGCCCGATCTACGAGCTGACCCAGGACTCGGCGACGGTCGACGGGGATCTGCCTTTGCGCGATCTTGCCATCGAAACCAATTGGCCGCTGCCCACCGAGACGACCCAGACCGTCTCCCAATGGTGCCTGGCCCAATGGGGCCGGCAGCCGAGACGATTCGAAACCCTCCGTGTCAACGGCTTCCTCTTGGTTGCCGAAGATGTGCTCCCCCAGAAATTCCGGCGGGTTCGCATCGAACGGCTCAAGGAAGAATTTCCGGAAGCGACCGACGAATCGGCATGAGCTCGGACCGCGAATCAAACCGCACCCGGTCCGCACCCCCCGGGCGGCAAGATCTGGGCGCTTGGTTCACGGCCCGCCGCCGCTCTCTCCGCAGGAACCTCTCTCCGGTACTTGGGGCTCTCCTGATCCGCCGCTTGACCGGGACGCTGCGTCCGACCATCGAAGACCCCCAGGGGATCGTGAGCCGTCCCCCGCGAGAGCCTCTGATCTTCGCATTTTGGCACAACCGGCTCCTGGTCATGCCGGCGCTCTACTCTCGCCACCTTCCCGGACGCAAGCTTGTGGCACTGGTCAGCGCCAGCAACGACGGCGAGGTTCTGGCCCGGCTGCTCGCCCAGTTCGGATTCGAAGCGGCCCGAGGCTCATCTTCGCGGCGAGGAAGCCTCGGGTTTCGGACGATCCTTCGGCTGGGACGGGAAGGACGAGACATCGCGGTGACGCCGGATGGCCCACGCGGGCCCCGCTACCAGCTGCAAGACGGGGTCCTGCAGGTCGCCCAGCTGCTCCAACGCCCCGTCCTTCCCATCACTTGCCGCTTCTCCCGAAAGTGGGAGCTGCGAAGCTGGGATCGCTTTCAGATTCCTTACCCGTTCTCCCGATGCACCATCCATGTGGGGAGCCTGATCACTCCCCCGAGAGACGACTCTCCCTCCGAGCTCGCGGCCTGCCGGGATGCCCTGGAAGAAGCGCTCCGCCCGGACACCCAATCCTGAAAGAAGGGCGTCTTTGGGGAGAGGCCGTTGCGTGGAGCCTCCGGTTTTCTTAGCATAAGGCCATGGAATACACTTCGCTGCCCGGCTTGAAAAAGCAGGTGCCCCGGATCGGCTTGGGAACCTGGGTCGTGGGGGGCTGGATGTGGGGTGGAGCCGAAGAAGCGGACGCCATCGCCGCGATCGAGGCGGCGGTCGCGGCGGGCATCTATTTCCTCGACACCGCTCCAGTCTACGGGTTCGGGCGCGCGGAGGAGATCGTCGGGAAAGCGGTCCGGAGGATCGGTCGAGACAAGGTCATCCTCGCCACCAAAGGCGGCCTCGAATGGAACGAGCGAGAGGAAATCCGACGCAATTCGAGCCCGGCACGGCTCAGAAAGGAGATCGACGAGAGCCTTCGCCGGCTCGGAACCGATTGGATCGATCTCTACCAGATTCACTGGCCGGATGCCCGCTCACCGATCGAGGCGGCGGCGCAGACCCTGCTCGATTTCCAGGCGCAAGGGAAGATTCGGGCACTCGGGGTGAGCAACTTCTCCCCGAGTCAAATGGATGCGTGGCGGAGCGTCGCGCCCCTTCACACCGACCAACCTCCCTTCAATCTCTTCGAGCGCGGGATCGAGAAGGATATCCTTCCCTACTGCCGCGCTCACGGCATCGGCGTCGTGGCCTACGGGGTGCTCTGCCGAGGACTGCTCACGGGCAAGTTCTCCGCAGGCGACACCTTTCCGGCGGGCGACCTTCGCCGGTTCGATCCCAAGTTCCAAGCGGAGGCCTTCCGCCATTACCTCTCCGCGGCGGAGGATCTCCGCTCCATCGCCCGGGCCCGGCACTGCTCGCTGGGCCAGCTGGCCGCCCGCTGGGCTTTGCAGCAGCCGGGAATTTCCGTCGTGCTCTGGGGAGCGCGAAACCCCGGGCAGATCTTGGAGGCGGCAGCGGTCCCGGCCTCCTTGCTCTCGGAGCGGGAGCTGGCCGACATCGACCGAATCCTGGCAGCGCGCATTCCGGAGCCGATCGGCCCGGAATTCATGGCTCCGCCGCTCTGAACGACCGTCCGTTCTCCCAGCTCCCGCGCCCCGGCATGGTTTTTGCTTTATAAAGGAGGCCATGCACTCGACATTTCCGGTTGACACCGGCGTTGGCCGTCAGGAAAAGAACTGCTTACCCGGTCCCGACTACCCGCTCCCCGCCGATTTCGACGAGATGGTCGACGGCGAGCTAGGGCCGCGGCCTCCCTATCAGGGCCTCTGGAAGTTCCTCGAAAAGCTCTCGCCGGAAATGTGGGAGCATCGGCAGCGGGCCGCTGCCGAAGAGCTCTTGCGTCGCGGAGTCACCTTTGCCGTAGACTCGAAGAGCGAGGAACGAATTTTCCCCTTCGATCTTCTGCCTCGGATTCTCTCCGCCTCGGAATGGCTCCCGATCGAGAGGGGGCTCATCCAGCGGGTGACCGCCCTCAACTGCTTTCTCCGGGATGTCTACACCCGGGCCCGGATCCTGCAGGAAGGAGTCATCCCGTCCTCTCTGGTCTATGGGTCTTCCCAATTTCGAAGGGAAATGGTGGGGGTTGCAATGCCCCACGGGCTTCATGCGATGATCGCTGGCTCAGATCTTCTGCGACTTCGGGAGGGCTTTGTCGTCCTGGAGGACAACTTGCGGGTGCCGAGTGGCGCTTCCTACATGCTCGCCAACCGCCGCGTCCTGCGCCGGATCTTCCCCTCGCTCTTCCAAGCGGGCCCGGTCGCTTCCGTCGAGCCCTACCCCACCCTCCTGCGGGAGGCTCTCACCGCCCTTCGCCCCGAGGGAGCTCGCGACGGCCTCACCGTCCTTCTGACCCCAGGAATTCACAATCCGGCCTACTTCGAGCACACCTTTCTTGCGCAGGAGATGGGCATCCCGTTGGCGGAAGGGAAGGATCTAGCGGTAATCGATGGGAAGGTGCAGCTGCGCACTTCTTCCGGCTGGAAGGGGGTGGGCACCATCTACCGCAGGCTCAACGACGACTTTCTCGATCCGGTCGCCTTCCGCCCGGAATCGCTCCTCGGCGTACCGGGGCTCGTGGCCGCTTGTCGAGCCGGAGCAGTGAATGTGGTCAATGCGATTGGGACCGGGGTCGCAGACGACAAGGCGATCTACCCGTTTGTCCCCTCCATGATCCGCTATTATCTCGGGGAGGAGCCCATCCTGCCGAACGTGGAGACCTTTCTTTGCGACCGGCCACCCGAGCGAGACCATGTTCTTGTCCACTTGAAGGACCTGGTCGTCAAGGAAGTAAGCCAAGCGGGAGGATACGGCATGCTCTTTGGACCCACGAGCAGCGCCCGGGAGCGCGCGGCCTTTCGCGAGAAGATCCTCGCCCAGCCGCGCAACTACATTGCGCAGCCCGTTCTCTCCTTCTCCCAAGTCCCTTGCTGGATCGACGGACGCCTCGAGCCCCGGCGAATCGATCTGCGCCCCTTCGTTCTCTTCGCACCCTCTCCCACGGTCATCCCGGGAGGACTTACCCGCGTCGCCCTGCGCAAAGGGTCCTTCATCGTAAACTCCTGCCAAGGGGGCGGGAGCAAGGACACCTGGGTGTTGCGCGCCGACAAGCATGCCGGAAGGCCGCAGAACCTGGGAAAGCCATGATCTTTCGCAAGGCGGCCTACTTCTATTGGCTCTCGCGCTACCTGACAAGGGCACTCGACACGATCCGGCTCGTGGAAGCCTATTGGCCTCTCTGCTGGGACGGCGGAAAGGGACGGGGCGAGGCCTCACTGATCCGGCTGCGCCAAGCGTTGCGCATGTCGGCTCCCGGCCCAATCTTCGGACCAGCGGGTGAGCTCTTCTGGTTTCTGGAGGCTACCGAAAATCCTCTCTCCGTGAGAAGTTCGATCGAAGCCGCACGATCCAATGCGCGCCTCTTGCGAGAGGAGCTCCCGGAGGAGCTATGGGAGATGCTCGGGGAGCTCCCCTCGGGGCTCCCGGCCGTGCCCCCCGCGCCGCTCCTCGAAACGCCCTTCCCATGGAGCGTCTTCCTCCACCGGGTTCAGGGGATTAGCGCCATCTACGAAATCGCCCGGTTCTCCCTCGTGCAAGGGGCGGGGCCGGATTGCCTCGCCCTGGGTCAGGCGATCGAAGGGATGGGGAACCTCACGGCGGCCTTGAGTGCGCTCGTCCCGGATGAATCGGGAAGCCCGCCTCCCTCCCCGGAGGAAGAAGCGGCGATTCTCTGCGGCTTTTGCTCCCTCGACGCCTACCGGGCAACCTTCGGCCCCTGTTACGAGGATGAACCGGTCTGCCGCGCCCTTCTGGGCGACCGGCGGATCCCCAGGAGCTTCGCCGCGCTCCTGCAATCGGTTTCGGCCTCGCTCGAGCGGCTCGAGAAGAGCAGCACCTACACCCTTTCTTCCGCTTCTGAGTCGGCTCTGGCGCTCAGGGCGGCTCTCGCCTCCCTGGGAGGCACCTCCAAGAATCGGCTGAGCTACCTCCTGGTGGAGCTTCAGATCGGCTGCAATCAGCTCCACCAGGAGATCGAAAAGGCGCTCGTCTAGCCAGCGGCAGGCCACGGAGCCGGAGCCGCCGCCCGTCGACGGACCTTCGGACGATGCAGCGCGTCTACGCTTTAACCTTTTGCGGCCTGCTCCTTTCCCACTATAAGAAGAAAAGAACGCCCGCATGTTTCCCCCATCCCGGATTCGCAATTTTTGCATCATCGCGCACGTAGATCACGGCAAGACAACCCTCTCCGACCGTCTTCTCCAGGCCACCGGCACGATTCCCGAACGGCAGATGCAGGACCAGCTTCTTGATTCCATGGACCTGGAACGAGAGCGGGGGATCACGATCAAGGCCCACCCGGTCACCATGCGCTACAAGGCTGCAGACGGGGAAACCTATCAGCTCAACCTCATCGACACGCCGGGCCATGTCGACTTTTCCTACGAGGTCTCCCGAAGCCTTTCGGCCTGCGAAGGGGCTCTCCTCGTGATCGACGCAGCCCAAGGCGTACAGGCGCAAACGGTTGCGAACGTCCACCTGGCCGCGCGGCAAAATCTCCATCTGATCCCGGTCATCAACAAGATCGACCTGCCCACCGCTAACCCGGCCTCGGTGAAGCGGCAGCTCGAAGAGGTTCTCGCCATCCCCGGAGAGGAAGCGGTCCTGGCAAGTGCGAAGGCGGGAATCGGCATTGGCGAGACCTTGGAGGCGGTGGTCCACCGGATTCCTCCTCCGGATCCCTTCACCGACGGGATCATCCGAGCCCTGGTCTTCGACTCGATCTTCGATCCCTACCGAGGGGTCGTCCTCTACGTACGCGTCCGGTCCGGAGAGCTCTCCCGGGGCGAGAAGATCCTCCTCATGGCGACGCAAAGCGTCTACGAGATCAAGGAAGTCGGGATCTTCTCTCCCAAGATGACCTCGCAAGATCGCCTCGAGGCGGGAGCCACCGGCTACGTGATCGCCAACATGAAGAGCCCGCTCGAGGTCAAGATCGGGGACACCCTCACCTCGGCTCTTCATCCGGCATCGGAACCGCTCTCGGGGTTCCAGGAAGCTCGCCCGATGGTCTTCAGCGGCATCTACCCGATCAACCCGGCGGATTTCGAGAAGCTCAAGACCGCTCTTCACAAGTTGCAAATCAACGATCCGGCCATCGTCTTCACGCAAGAGAGCTCTGCGGCGTTGGGGTCGGGCCTGCGATGCGGCTTCCTAGGCCTGCTCCACATGGAGATCGTCCAGGAGCGGCTCCGACGGGAGCACGAAGTCGAGATCCTGGCCACCTATCCCAGCGTCGTCTACCAGGTGCATCTGACCAACGGGAAGACGCTCGAGGTCGATAACCCGCTCCGGATGCCCGATCCTGCGCAGATCGACTCGATCGCGGAACCGACGGTGCGCGCCTTCCTGCTGATTCCGACGGAACGGATCGGGGAGATTCTCCAGCTCGTCCTGGAGAAGCGCGGCATCTGCGAATCGACCGAATCGGCGGGAGAAAACCGCGTGATGCTGCGTTGTCGGATGCCCCTGAGCGAGATCCTGGTCGATTTCAATGACCGGTTGAAGTCGCTCACGCGAGGATACGGTTCGATGGACTACGAGCCGGCCCCCTACCAGACCGAAGACCTGATCAAGCTCGACATCCTCGTCAACGGCGAGCCCGTAGAGGCCTTCTCCTGCATCGTGGCGCGCAGCCGCGCGGAAGCCCGGGGCCGGGCGATCCTGGCCAAGCTGCGGGACTTCATCCCCCGGCATCTCTTCAAGATCGCTCTCCAAGCGGCCGTCGGCAGCAAGATCCTCGCTCGTGAAGACATCGGCTCCGTGGGAAAGAATGTGACCGCAAAATGCTATGGCGGGGATATCACCCGGAAGCGCAAGCTCTTGGAGAAGCAGAAGGAGGGCAAGAAGCGAATGAAGACCTTCGGTCGCGTCGATATTCCGCAGGAAGCCTTTCTGCAGATCCTCAAGACGGAGACCGGATCATGAGATCGGCGCCCTTATCGTTCTCGGACCGGCGGGAACGCCGCCGCCACCAAAAGGCGCTCGACCGGCTGAGAAAGGCAATTCATCGGATGTGCGTCCGTCAGAGGGACCTGCTTTCCGAGGAAGCCCGGCAAGAAGCGGAAACCTTCGAAAGGGAGGTGGCATCCTACCTCACCAACGCGGATTCGTCCTCCGCGACGGCTCCGGTTCTTCTCGAACGGGGGGACAAGCTCGCGGCGAAGCTCTTTCCGCGAAAGCCCTGGGGGGAGCTGAGGGAAAACGTCGAGATCTTCCTGGTCGCGATCGCTGCAGCACTGGCCATCCGCGCCTACTTCCTCCAACCGTTCAAGATTCCCACCGATTCGATGAAGCCGACCCTCTACGGGATTCAGACGGTCGCCCGGACCGGCCCACCCCCATCGGCTCCCGTCCGTCTTCTGCACCTGCTTCTCTTCGGCAAGCAATACCACTATCTTCGCCTCTCCCATGACGCCGCCCTGGTCGACCTGGTTCCAGGAAAGTTTCTCATCGAATACACCGATCTCCTCTTTGACGACGGACAAAAGCAGCGCGTCTGGATCCCGGCACCCACGTTGGTCTACAAGGTCGGGCTCCGACCCGGCCTCACCTTTCACGCCGGAGAGCCCGTCTTCAACTTTTTGAGCGTCGCGGGAGACCAGGTCCTGGTCAACAAGGCGGTGTATCACCTGCGCCCCCCGAGACGCGGCGAGGTCTTCGTCTTCCGGACCGCCGGCATCGAAGGCATCGAATCCACCTTGCGGGATCACGGGTTGGATGGATCGCTCTTTTACATCAAACGGTGCGTCGGAGTTCCGGGTGACCGGCTTCAGATCGACCCTCCGGCGCTCCGGATCAACGGGAGCACTACGCCCCCGAATGCCGCCATGGCCCGGGTCGAAGCGGGGCGCGCCGGGTACCACGGTTACGTCGTCCTCCCCGGCCAGCAGTACCTCCTCTCCCCGGAAGAGCAGGTGGTTGTCCCCAAGGATGGTTACTGGGCGATGGGCGACAACAGCCCCGATAGCCAGGACAGCCGCTTCTGGGGGCCGGTCCCCCGAAACGACCTTGTGGGGACCGGCCTTTTCGTCTACTGGCCGCTTAGCCCTCGCTGGGGCTGGATTCACTGAGCGGTCGCTTGGCTCTCGGTCCGGACAAGCAGGATCGGAGCCTCGGCCAGCCGTCGAACCGGGAAGGAGGTGCTCCGCCCGAAGAGTTCCCCGAGGATTGAGTGTGCATGGCTTCCCATGACGATGAGATCGGCTCCTTTTTCCTTCGCGGTCCGAACGATCTGGTTGACCGGATCCCCTAGAGCAAGCTCCACCTCAGCCGAGAGTCCTTGGCTTCGCAGATCACGCGCCCTCTCTTCGAGGTATTGCCGCGCCCGGTTCATCGCCTCATCCTGGCGCAAGGCGATCCGTTCTCCCGATTCGAGAGTCCACTCCTCGATGCCGGCGAGCGGAAAGGCCGGAAGAGGGGAGACATGAAGAAGCACCAAGCGCGCGCCCGAGAGCCGCGCAAGCTCGCGTGCATGGCCAAGCACCGCGTCATCGACGGGGCTCTGCTCCAGGGGTACAAGCAAGCAGTGATACACGGAGGCCACTGAAAGAGTAGTCGAAGGTCTCCCGCGGGAAAAGACCGCATTTGCCAGAGATGTGCATCGGCTGGCCGTTCCGTTCCCGCTCGAGCCGGCCTAGAGAACGCCCACGACCCGTCCGTCCTCATCGATATCGATCCGCAGGGAGGAGGGTTCGCTTGGCAGGCCAGGCATGGTGAGGATCTCTCCGCAGAGAGCCAGCACGTAGCGCGCGCCAGAGGCCAGGCGCACCTCTCGGACGGGAAGCGAGTGCCCTTCTGGCGCTCCGCGCAGTCGGGGATCGGCGGAGAACGAGTACTGGGTCTTCGCAAAGCAGACGGGCAAGTGGCCGAAGCCCTCCTCCTCCATCTGGACAAGTGCGCGCCGAACCGACGGCTTGGCCCTCACCTCACCGGCGCCGTAGACCTTTTCGGCCACAGTGACGATCTTTTCCCAGAGCGGGGTCTCTTCGTCATAGAGGAAACGGAAAGGGGCGGGATCGGCCGCCATTTCCAGCAGCTTTCGCCCGAGCTCCTCCGCACCCGCCCCTCCCTCCGCCCAGTGCCGGCACTCGGCGGAAGGCACGCCGATGCTCCTCGCTCCTTGTTCGACGCACCGCAATTCCGCGTCGGTGTCCGAGGCGAAGCGATTCCAGGCAATGACCACGGGGAGCCCCAGGAGATCCCGCAGGATCCTCACATGCCTCCGCAAGTTCGCCATCCCCGATTCCAACGCTCCGAAGTCTTCCCGATCGAGGGCATCCAAGGGGAGACCGCCATGGAACTTGAGCGCGCGAATGGTAGCGACGATCACTGCCGCCGCTGGACGCAAGCCCGATTGACGGCAGAAGATATCGACGAACTTCTCTCCCCCGAGATCGCTCCCGAACCCCGCCTCCGTCACCACCCAGTCGGCAAGGCTCAACGCCGCCTCTACGGAGACTACCGAGCTGCACCCATGAGCGATGTTCGCGAATGGCCCCCCGTGAATGAACGCAGGGACCTGCTCGAGCGTCTGCGCCAGGTTGGGCAGGAAGGCGTGCCGGAGGACCGCCGCCATCGCTCCGGCAGCACCCAGATCTCCCGCAGTCACCGATCCGTCGCCGACACGGGCGCCAATACGAATCTCCGAAAGACGGGTTCGCAGATCGGTAAAGTTACGGGCAAGGCAGAGGATCGCCATTACCTCCGATGCGGCGATGATTTCGAACCCATCCCGCCGGACCGGCCCTCTGTGGCCATCCAAGCCCACAACGATCTGCCGCAAGGCCCGATCGTTGATATCGACCACTCGCTTCCATTGGAGCCGGCTTGGATCGAGGTGAAGCTCGTTCCCCTGATAGAAATGGTTGTCGAGAAGAGCCGAAAGCAGGTTGTGAGCGAGCCCGACCGCGCCGAAGTCGCCGGTAAACTCAAGGTTGATCTCCTCCCGAGGCACGACCTGCGCCCAACCCGCTCCGGTTGCCGCCCCTTTTCTTCCAAAGATCGGCCCGATCGACGGTTCGCGCAGGCAGACCGCCGATTTCTGCCCGAGCCGGCGCAAGGCGTCGGCCAAGCCAATCGCCGTCGTCGTCTTCCCTTCTCCGGCGGGAGTCGGGGTGATCGCCGTCACCAGGACCAATCGGCCCTTGGGTCGATCACGCAAACTCTTGAGGAAAGGCCAGCGCAGCTTGGCGGACCCCGTTCCGTAGGGAAGAAGCGCCTCCTTCGGGATGCCGAGCCGGGCTCCAATCTCCTCGATCGGAGCGGGGCGGGCATGCTGCGCGATGGCAAGATCGGTAAACGGATGACTCATGGGACTTCCCTCCGGATTGGTCTCTTGTCCGCCGCCTGGCAAACGGATTTCCGCTTGGCTTTTCCACGCATTCCCGACTACCATAAATGCCTTTCAATAGGCGACAAGCTTCCCTTCCGCCCGGGTGAAATTCTTCACATCCCTCTCCGATCAGGCCCGCCAGGAGCTCATCGCTGAGCGCAAGCGCAACTCCGTCCTTTGGAGGGCCATCCATCTTTTGGGCTCTCTCCGTATCGCCGTTGGCCTGCTTCTGAGCCTGGCTGCTGCCTGCGCCGCCGCCACCTGGATCGAGTCGCGCTTCGATTCGAGCGTCGCCCAGTACTACGTCTATCGGTCGCCCTGGTTCCTCGGCTGGCTCGTCCTCCTCTGCCTCAATCTCTTTGCGGTCACGCTGACCCGGATCCCCTGGAAGCCGCGCCACCTCGGGTTCGTCATCACCCATTACGGGATCATCCTGCTGCTTTCCGGGGCCATGATCGGCCGGATCGCGGGCTTCGAGGGATTCGTCCACTTGCGGCTCGGCGAGCCCGCCGAGGATCGGGTGACGCTCAATCAGACCGCTCTTTTCCTGGAAGACCCCTTCCGGAAGGAGATCTTCCGCGTGAGCTTCCCTGCAGAGCTCTGGCGTCCCCGTTCCGACCATCCACGAAAGCTCACGATTCCCGGAACGGACCTTCGGCTGGTCGTCGATGATTTTTCTTCAGACTTGGCCCTTGCGGAGGAAGTGGTCCCCTCCTCCGATCCCTCCTCTGGACCCGGGATCACCCTCCTGCTGCAGAGCCGGATGGCCAGACAGAAGACGCTGCTCGCTCTTTTGGAAAGGGAGCCCGCCCACCAGACTCAGGACTTCTTCGGCCTCGCCAAGGTTCACTGGCTCTCCGGACCACCCGCCTCCTCTTCCGGGCGGACCGTGCATGAGGCTCAGGTCGTCTTTGCCCGATCCCCCGACCAACCGATCACCCATGCGGCCGAGGGCATCCCGTCCCACTACCGCTTCTTTCTCGTCCCCGATGAGCAGAGCCGGCAGATGCTCCTGGTCGCTATCTCCCCCTCGGGACAAAAGAACGCCTGGGAGGTAGCCTCCCACATCGGCAAGGCACTCGAGTTACCCGGCGGCGCGCAAGCGCTCTTGACCAGCTATTGGCCCGACTTCGCCATGCGGGAAGGGAAGCCGACCTCCCTTTCGGATCGTCCCGAAAATCCTGCCGTCCTGGTGCAGCTTCGCTGGACGGAAGGGGGGGGTGGCTCCACCGGCCTTTCGCTGTGGAAATCCCCAGATGACGACCGCATCGCCTTTCGGGCCCTGAATCGGCGGGAAGAGGTCTCGGCCGAAGGAAAGGCCACCCTCGGTCAGAACTTTTCCCTGGGATGGGCCGATTGGGAGGCCTCGGTTCTCCGCTACGAATCTCATGCATCGATTCAGTCCATCATCCGGAAGCGGGAACCGGGCACGGCCTTCACGATGACGATCGGCTCGGGCGTTCGCGCGTGGGTGGAGGATCCGAAGAGCAAGGCGGAATCCCCTCGCCTCTGGATTCTCTCGGGGCTCACCCAGACCTTCGCGGTGGAGGGGATCCCCATCCGGGTTGCCTACGGGCTGGAGAGCCGATCCCTCCCCTTCCGCATTTCGCTGGAAAAGTTCGCTGTCCCCCGGGAAGAGGGAAGCGAGTCGCCCGTCGACTTTCAGGCGACCGTCCGCTTTGAGGATCCGAAGGCCGGCACGACCCGCGTCGCAACCGCCCACATGAACTCGCCGGCGACCTTCCCGGGAGGCTTTTGGCGATCGGCGCTCGGGCGCAACTACAAGTTTTCTCAGGCATCCTGGAATCCCCAGGATCTCCAGGAAACCACCCTTCAGGTGCTCTACGATCCAGGCTGGCCCTGCAAGTGGGTCGGCTCGCTCTTGATTTGCGGAGGCATTCTCCTCATGTTCCTCCATCGTGGATCGCCCAAGAATCCGACTCCGGTCCCCACGGTTCTGCCGCCCGACGAGATCCCTTCGGAGCGGAGCGCCGGTGCCACGCCGACTCGGTAGATGGACGGAAGCGCAGTGGGGAAGAACAATTTCGGCCTAGCAAGGAGTGTCATTCGTGGAAAAGGAAATGCAAGAGCGGGAAGCCGAGCTTCGAGCCGCACTGGGGGTGGCAGAGACGGAAGCCGCTCTCGAAGAGATCCGCATCCGCTACCTCGGCCGGCAGGGAGAGATCCCGCGTCAGCTCGCTTCCCTCTCCGCCCTTCCGCCGGAGCAGCGACGGGAGGCCGGCCGAGCGATCAACCGCTTCAAGGCTTGGGCCGAGGCGGCGATCGAGGAGAGACGCGGGTCCCTGGCCTCCGCCCATCCCCGGGGACCCTCTCTCGACCCGACCCTTCCGGGCCGCCCGGTGCCCGAAGGCTCGATCCATCCGGTCTCTCGCATGTCGCGGCGGATCGTGGAAATCTTTCATCGGCTCGGTTTCGCCCTGGCCGACGGCCCGGAAGTCGAAACGGAATTCTACAATTTCGACGCCCTCAACACTCCTCCCGACCATCCGGCACGCAACGAGCAGGATACGTTTTTCCTCAAGGATCCGGGCCTCCTTCCCGCAACTCCCTCCCGTGGCGGCGGCCGGCTCTTGCTCCGCAGCCAGACGAGCCCCGTGCAGATCCGGGCGATGGAGAGGCGACGACCGCCCATCCGCATCTTCGCTCCGGGGCGCTGCTATCGGCGGGATGAGATCGACGCCACCCACTCGATCGCCTTCTTCCAGGTCGAAGGGCTCGTCGTGGAAGAAGACACGAGCCTGCTCGACCTCAAAGGGACGCTCGAGCTCGTCTTCGGAGAGCTGCTGGGCCCGGAGACTCGCTTCCGCTTTCGCCCCCACTACTTCCCCTTCACCGAGCCAAGCTTCGAAATCGACGGCTTGCGTCCTGGCCGGTCGAAAGCGGGGAAGGAGTGGCTGGAGCTTTGCGGGTGCGGAATGGTCCACCCCAAGGTGCTCTCGGGCGTCGGCATCGATCCGGACCGCTACTCCGGATTTGCCTTCGGATTCGGCATCGAGCGGCTCTTGATGATCGTCGAGGAGGTGCCCGATCTGCGGCTCTTTACCGAAAACGACATCCGATTCCTCCGCAACCAAAGCTCCCCCGCTTAAGCTCCATGGATTACCGCGACACGGTCCTTCTGCCACGCACTTCCTTTCCGATGCGCGCCGAGCTGCCCAAACGGGAGCCGCTCCTTCTCGAACGGTGGCGCCAAGACCATCTCTACGAGCAGATCCTGGAGGCGCGCAGCTCGGGTCCCCGGTTCATCCTGCATGACGGCCCTCCGTTTGCGAACGGCAACGCCCACCTTGGGCATTTGCTCAATAAGACGCTCAAGGATCTGGTCCTCAAGTCGCGGAACATGATGGGCTTCTTCGCCCCCTACATCCCCGGCTGGGACTGCCACGGCCTTCCCATCGAGGCCAAGGTGATGGCGGACCTCCCTCCCGAGGCGCGGGATCCACTGACGATCCGGCGAGAGTGTGCAGCCTATGCGCTCCGCTACCTCGGCATCCAGCGCGAGCAGTTCGAACGGCTTGGCATCTTCGGAGACTGGCAGCGGCCCTACCGCACCCTGGACCCCGCCTACGAGGCGGAAGTCCTGCTTCTCTTCGCCGACCTGGCGGAGAAGGGATTGGTCTTCGAAGGACTTCGTCCCGTGTTCTGGAGCACTGGGTGCCATACCGCCCTTGCGGAAGCCGAAGTGGAGTACCAGCCGCGCACCGACCCGGCGATCGATGTCGAGTTTCCTCTGCTCCCGGAAAGTTGCCGGGAGCACGGTCTCCCCCAGGACACAAGGCTCTTGATCTGGACAACCACGCCCTGGACGCTCCCCGCCAATCTGGCCGTGGCGCTCCATCCCTCCCTGCCGTACGCTCTCTACGCCGTCGGCGGCCACCACATCCTCGCAGCAGAAGCGCGAGCGGAGGTTCTCCCGGGACTGGAGGGGGCAGCCCGGGTGCGCCGTTTCCCCCGAGGCGAGGAGCTCTGCGGGCTCCGCTATCGTCATCCGCTCCTGGCTCGCACCGGATCGGTCTATGCCGCCGATTTCGTGACGGGAGATAGCGGCACCGGCTTCGTCCACGTTGCGCCAGGGCATGGCATGGAGGACTATCTGCTCGGCCAGGAGCACGGCCTCCCCCCCCTTTCCCCGGTCGACGATGATGGGCGGTTTACCCAAGAGTGTGGGATTCCGGAGCTCGTCGGCCTCACGGTCTGGGAGGGCAATGCCCGCATCATCGCTCTGCTCCAGGCGGCGGGATTGCTCTGGTCGGAGCGGGCCCACCTTCATGATTACCCCCACTGCTGGCGCTCGAAGACCCCGATCCTCTTTCGCTCGGTCCGACAGTGGTTCATCCGGGTCCAGTCGTTCCAGCCCGAGGCGCTGCGCCGGATCGACGAAGTCGAGTGGATCCCTTCCCGCGCCCGCAATCGCATCCGTGGCGCGGTCGAAAGCCGCAGGGACTGGTGCATCTCCCGGCAGCGCACCTGGGGCATCCCCTTGCCAGCGTTTTACCGGGAGGATGGGAGCTCGCTCCTCGATCCGGAAGCGATCCGCAAGCTCGCTCGGGCGGTCGCCCGAAGTGGCACCGACCTCTGGTACGCCACCGACGATGCGACCCTGGCCCGACAGCTCGGCCTGCCCGGGGGCCTTCGGAAAGGAACCGACACGCTCGACGTCTGGATCGACTCCGGCTGCAGCCATGCGGCGGTCCTCGCCCCACGTGGAGAGTTCCCGGCCGATCTTTACTTGGAGGGAAGCGACCAGCATCGCGGCTGGTTTCAGTCGTCTCTCCTGCTTTCGGTCGCTCGAAGCGGAAACGCTCCCTATCGGACCGTCCTGACCAATGGCTTCGTCCTGGATCTCGACGGACGCAAGCTCTCGAAGATGGCGGGTGCCCGAGGCCTCTCCGACTTCGTCGCGCAATACGGCGCGGACACCCTGCGGCTCTGGGTAGCGAGCGAGGACTATCGAGACGATGTCCCCTTTTCCCAAGAGATCCTCGCGCGGATCTCCGATACCTACCGGCTCTTGCGGAACGCGTTTCGGATCCTCCTGGCCAACCTCCACGACTTCGACGCTGCCCGAAACCGGGTGGAC